>NZ_JBVHUE010000003.1:68204-434435 GCF_055565515.1 Streptomyces sp. NPDC028419
CCCCTCCCTCTCTCCCTGCCCTGTGGCTGCCTCCACGTGCTCTCTGCCTCTCCCCTCCCCCCCCCCCCCCCCCCCCCCCCCCCCCCCCCCCCCCCCCCCCCGGGGCGCGGGTCAGGGACTGACCGCGAGGAAGAGGTAGGAGGCCAGCAGGACCAGGTGCACCCCGCCCTGGAGCAGGGTCGCGCGGCCCGGGACGATGGTCAGGGCGCTGACCACGACGGTGAGGGCGAGCAGCACCATGTGGATCGGGCCGAGTCCCAGCAGCAGCGGTCCGGTGAGCCAGACCGAGGCCAGGGCGATGGACGGGATGGTCAGGCCGATGCTCGCGATGGCGGAGCCGTAGGCGAGGTTGAGGCTGGTCTGGACGCGGTCGCGGCGGGCCGCGCGGACGGCGGCGAGGGTTTCGGGCGCGAGCACGAGCAGGGCGATGATCACACCGACGACGGCGTGGGGCAGGCCCGCGCTCGCGACCCCCGACTCGATGGTGGGCGAGACGGCCTTGGCGTTGCCGACGACGGCGACGAGGGCGACCAGCAGCAGGCCGAGGCTGATCATCGCGGCCCGGGCGGTCGGCGGCTCCGCGTGCTCCTCCTCTTCCCCGGCCGCCTCGCGGCGCTTCTTCGCGGCGGTGTCCACGGGCAGGAAGTAGTCGCGGTGACGGACCGTCTGGACCGCGATGAAGAGTCCGTAGAGGGCCAGTGAGGCGACGGCGGCGAAGGCGAGCTGCGCGGTGGAGAACTCGGGGCCCGGCTTGCTCGTGGTGAAGGTCGGGATGACCAGGCTGAGGACGGCGAGGGTGGCGACGGTGGCGAGCGCCGCGCCGGAGCCCTCGGCGTTGAAGACGGCGACCCGGTTGCGCAGGGCGCCGACCAGCAGCGACAGGCCGACGATGCCGTTGCAGGTGATCATGACCGCGGCGAAGACGGTGTCGCGCGCGAGGGAGGACGTCCCCTCCCCGCCGTCGGCCATCAGCGTGACGATGAGGGCCACTTCGATGACCGTGACCGCGACGGCCAGGACGAGGGAGCCGAAGGGCTCGCCGACGCGGTGGGCGACCACCTCGGCGTGGTGGACGGCGGCCAGGACCGCGCCCCCGAGGCACAGGGCGACGAGCGCCACCGCGAACGAGGGCAGGTCGCGCCCCCAGCTGAGGGCGAGCGCGACGAGCGCCACCACGGGGACCACCAGGGTCCAGTCGGTCAGGGGGGACGTGCGGGTTGCCGTACTCATACGGCCACGCTGCCAGAACTGTCGCCGTGGTGCGGCGCAAGGCGCGCCGCCGGGGCCCTGACGTGGAACATCTCACAAAATGTCAGGGCCTTTCGGGCAACTTGCCCGCGCGCCGCCCGTCACACGGCGCGCTCGTGCCCCTCCCAGTAGGGATCGCGCAGCCGCCGCTTGTAGAGCTTGCCGTTGGGGTCGCGGGGCATGGTCTCGATGAAGTCCACGGTCCTGGGCCGTTTGAAGCCGGCCAACTGCTGCTCGCAGTGCGCCAGGATGTCGGCGGCCAGCGCCTCGCCCGGCTCGTGTCCCTCCGCGGCTTCGATGACCGCCTTGACCTCCTCGCCCCAGTCCCCGTTCGGGATGCCGAAGGCGGCGGCGTCGGCGACGGCCGGGTGGGTGAGCAGGGCGGACTCGATCTCGGCCGGGTAGATGTTGACCCCGCCCGAGATGATCATGTCGATCTTGCGGTCGCGGAGGAAGAGGTAGCCCTCCTCGTCCATCAGGCCGAGGTCGCCGACGGTGAAGAAGTCCCCGATCCGGTTCTTCCGCGTCTTGCCCTCGTCCTTGTGGTAGCTGAAGCCGCCGGTGCTCATCTTCATGTAGACGGTGCCGAGTTCGCCGGGGGGCAGCCGGTTGCCGTCGTCGTCGAAGACGGCCAGTTCGCTGATGGGCCAGGCCTTGCCGACCGTGCCGGGCTTCTTCAGCCAGTCCTCCGCGGTGGCGAAGGCGCCGCCGCCCTCGCTGGCCGCGTAGTACTCCTCCACGCAGCTCCCCCACCACTCGATCATCGCCCGCTTGACGTGGTCGGGGCAGGGCGCGGCGCCGTGGATGGCGTGGCGCATCGAGGTGACGTCGTAGCCGTCCTTGACCTCCTGCGGGAGCGCGAGCAGGCGGTGGAACTGGGTGGGCACCATGTGGGTGTGCGTGGCGCCGTGCGCGTCGATCAGCCGCAGCATCTCGGCGGGCGTCCACTTGTCCATGAGCACCAGCGGGTGGCCGATGTGCAGGGAGGCGCCCGCGAATTGGAGCACGGCCGTGTGGTAGAGCGGCGAGCAGACCAGGTGGACGTTGCCGTCGAAGGGGCGGATGCCGAAGATGCCGAGGAACCCGCCGAGGTAGGTCTCCTCCGGGAGCTTGCCGGGCAAGGGGCGGCGGATGCCGCGCGGGCGGCCGGTCGTGCCGGAGGTGTAGTTCATGACCCAGCCGAGGGTCCGGTCGGCGGGCGGCGCGTCGCTCTGCCCGTCGAGGAGTTCGGCGTACGGGCGGAAGCCCTCAACGGCTCCGACGGCGTAGCGGTGGCTCGCGGGCAGCCCCGCCTCGTCGGCCGCGTCGGTGGCGGCCGCGGCGAAGCGCTCGTGGGCGATGAGCACCTTGGCGCCGGAGTCGGAGACGATCCAGGCGATCTCGGGGCCGACCAGGTGGTGGTTGACCGGAACGAGGTAGAGGCCGGCCTGGGAGGCGGCGAGGTAGGCGGTGAAGAACTCGACCCCGTTGGGCAGGACCACGGCGAAGACGTCACCGCGCTCCAGACCGGCCGCGCGCAGGCCGTGGACCAGCCGGTTGACGTCGGCGTGCAGGCGCGCGGCCGTCCACTCCTCGCCCTCGGGGGTGACGAGCACGACGCGGTCGGGTTCGGCGCTCGCCTGGGCCCAGAAGCCGTTGGGGCCCTGGGCGGCGGGGGTGCTGGGGGGCGGGGTCATGACGGGAGCTCCTCCTTGCCGGCCGGCCCGGACCGGCCCGCGATGCGGGTGATGCGGTCGATGGCGCGTTCGAAGCCCCGGGTGAGGTCGTCGAAGACGGCCTGGACGCTGCGCTCGCTGTTCATCCGGCCGACGATCTGGCCGACGGGGGTGCCCAGCAGCGGCTGGACCTCGTACTTCTGGATGCGGGAGACGGCTTCGGCGACGAGCAGGCCCTGGAGCGGCATGGGGAGCGCGCCGGGACCGGCCGGGTCGTCCCAGGCGTCGGTCCACTCGGTGCGCAGTTGGCGGGCGGGTTTGCCGGTCAGGGCGCGGGAGCGGACGGTGTCGCCGGAGCCGGCGGCGAGCAGCTTCTCGGTGAGCGCGCGGGAGTGCAGGTCCGCCTCGGTGGTGGTGAGCCAGAGCGAACCGAGCCAGGCCCCCTGCGCGCCGAGGGCGAGTCCGGCGGCGATCTGTTCGCCGCTGCCGATGCCGCCCGCGGCGAGGACCGGGAGCGGGGCGACGGCCTCGACGATCTCGGGCACGAGGACCATGGTGGCGATGTCGCCGGTGTGGCCGCCGGCCTCGTAGCCCTGGGCGACGACGATGTCGATGCCCGCCTCGGCGTGGCGGCGGGCGTGCGTGGCGGTCCCGGCGAGGGCGGCGACGAGGACCCCGTGGTCGTGGGCGCGCCGGATGACGTCGGCGGGCGGGGAACCGAGGGCGTTGGCGAGGAGCTTGATCGGATACGCGAAGGCCACGTCGAGCTGTCGGCGGGCGACCTCTTCCATCCAGCCGGTGATCCGCCAGCCGGAGGCCTCGCCCTCGGCCAGTTCGGGGACCTGGTGCTTGGCGAGGGTCTCGCGGACGAACTCCCGGTGCCCGGCGGGGATCATCGCCTCGATGTCGGCCTCGGAGATCCCGTCCACGGCCTTCTTGGCGGGCATGACGACGTCGAGCCCGTAGGGCTTGCCGTCGGTGTGTTCCTGCATCCAGTCGAGGTCGCGCGCCAGCTCGTCGGGCGCGGTGTAGCGGACCGCGCCGAGGACGCCGAAGCCGCCCGCGCGGGTGATGGCAGCGGCGACCGCCGGGAAGGGCGTGAAGCCGAAGATGGCGTGTTCGACTCCGAGTTTCTTGCTCAGCTCCGTCTCCATGGGCGGCAGGATGCCGCAGGGCGCGGCGCGAGGGAAGAGATTTTCTGATGCTGTGTCAGATTCTTTGCGGGCCGGTCGTGACGGGGTCGGTGGGGTGCGCGGGCAGATACTGGGTGGCGCGCAGGACAGCGGACAGGAGGGCCGGTCATGAGCCAGGGCACGGGGGTCGTCGGGGGCGGGACGGACGGCGGCGGGGAGGACGGGCCGGGCGGCGGACGGGCCGCGGCGGTCCGCAGCTCCGCGGCCGTCCCGAAGCCCGCGCGGGGGGCGAAGTCCGCGGCGGCGGAAGGGAGTCGGCGCGGCGGCCCGGCCGACGGGCTGACCCGCAGGCGGCTCGGGGCGCGCCTGCTCGCGCTGGGCGGGGTGCTGCTCGTGCACGCGGCGCTGCCCGCGGGCCCCGCCGGGGCGGCCGGTCGGGGCGCCCGGGGTGCGGACGGAGCGGGGGTGGACTCCGGCGCCGGCGGGAACCCGGTCGAGCGGCGCGCCCTGCAAGGGCTGCGCCTGCGGTACGGGTCCGCCCGCCAGGCGGGACTGCTGGAGCGGCACCTGGAGGCGACGGCGCAGGAGGCCGCGCGCTTCCTCGGCCCCTCCCCCGAACACCCCTACTACGCGGGGGCCGTGGTGCTCGCGGGGCGCGGTCGGACCGTGGCCCTGCACCGGGCGATGGGCGACGCGGTCCGGTACGCCGACTACGACGGCCGGACCGACCGGGCCCTGGAGTTCCCCGCCGCGGAACGGATCGCGATGAGCGAGGACACGGTCTTCGACCTGGCCTCGCTGAGCAAGCTGTTCACCTCGGTGCTGGCCGTGCAGCAGATGGAGCGGGGACGGCTGGAGCTCGAAGCTCCCGCGGCGCGCTACCTGCCCGAGTTCACCGGCGGCGGCAAGGAGGCGATCACGGTCCGCCAGCTGCTGACCCACACGTCGGGGCTGCGGTCATGGGCGCCGTTCTACCAGGAACCCACGCGGGCGGGGCAGCTGAGGCTGCTGTGGTCGGTGCAGCCTCAGGACACACCCGGAACCGTGTACCGGTACTCGGACCTGAACCTGATCGCGCTGCAACTGCTCCTGGAACGGATCACCAGTCGCACCCTGGACGTCCTGCTCCGCGACGAGATCACCATTCCGCTCGGGATGCACCGCACGCGGTTCAACCCCCCGCTCTCGTGGCGCCGGGTGACCGCCGCCACCGAGGTCCAGCGCCCGCCCTGGTCGGGGCTGGACCGGGGGCTGGTGTGGGGCGAGGTGCACGACGAGAACGCCCACGCGCTCGGCGGGGTGGCCGGGCACGCGGGGGTCTTCGGCACCGCCTGGGACCTGGCCGTCCTCGCCCGCACCCTGCTCGACGGCGGCGCGTACGCCGGCAAGCGGATCCTGCGCCCCGCCTCCGTCGAGCTGCTCTTCACCGACTTCAACACCGCCTTCCCCGGCGACGACCACGGCCTCGGCTTCGAGCTCTACCAGCACTGGTACATGGGCGCGATGGCCACGCCGCACTCCGCCGGGCACACCGGGTTCACCGGCACCTCGCTGGTCCTGGACCCCTCCACGGACTCGTTCCTGATCCTGCTGGGCAACTCGGTGCACCCGGTGCGGACCTGGCGGGCGGGCAGCGCGCCCCGGGTGGCGGTCGGCAACGCCTTCGCCCGGGCGGTCCCCGTCCGCACCCGGCACGGCGGCCCCGCGTGGTTCTCCGGGATCACCCCCGCCGCCTCGGGCACGCTCGTCCTGCCCCCGCTCGCGCCCGCCACGACGCGGGCGCGGCTGCGGTGCTCGGTGTGGTGGGACACCGTGCCCGGCGACGGCGGCTTCTTCGTCGAGGCGGCGCCCGGCCCGGACGGCCCCTGGCAGCCGGTGCCGTTCAGCACGGTGCGCGCCACGGGAGGCAGCCCCGAGCAGTGGCCGCGCGGCACGGTCACGGGCTGGTCGGGCCGCATCTGGCACCGCCTGGAGGCTTCCCTCGCCGACTGGGCCGGTCGGCAGGTCCACCTGCGCCTGCGCCACGAGGCCACCGGGCGCTACGTCGGGCGCGGGGTGTACGTCGACGTCATCCGCGTGTCCGAGGGCGCGCGCCCGCTCTTCGCCGAGGACCGCCCGGACGACGCGTCCCGGATCGTGGCCACGGGCTGGACCCGCTCCTCGGACTGACGCACTGGAGACGGGGGGCCGAGCGGCGGGCGGGCCGTGCGGCTCCCCGCTCAGCGCGCGTAGGAACCGATGCCGACGAGGCAGTAGACGTACTGGTTGAGGGTGATCGCGCCGCGGGAGTAGGTGTAGGAGAAGCCGTACTCGGTCTTGGGGTTGGCCTTGCAGCGGTTCATGTCGGAGGTGCCCGGGAAGCTCTCGATCACCTTGTAGTGGGCGTCCGACGCCGAGCAGGGCACCTCGCGCACGTCGTCCACGCGCTGCGCGGTCGTCGAGTCCGGGAGCTTGCCGTTGAGGCAGGTGCCCCGGTCGAAGGGGGTCGGGGCCGCCTCGGGGGTCGGGAAGACGGGGGCGGGCGCGGTGCCCACCGGGGTGGCCACCGGCGGCGGGGCCGCGGTGGGCGACCAAGCCGTGTAGGAGGGCGCGGGCTCGGGGGCGTAGGTACCGGTGGGGGTGGAGGTGGGGGTGGAGGTCGCGGAGGACGACGCGGTGGCGTTTCCTTCGTCACCGCTGTCCGCCACCACCAACCCGATGACCACGGCGGCGATGATGCCGGTCAGCACCAGCCAGCCCCGCGCCCCCGAGCGGCGCGCCGGTGCGGGAACCCCGGGCCACGCGTCCGCGCCCGGACCCGGGACGGGGGACACCTTGATGCGCAGCAACACCTCGGTCTCGCCGAGCCGGGCCCGTACGAGGTCGCCGTCCCGGCTCGGCGGTATCCGGAGCCGGGCGTTGCCCAGGCCCCGGGGCGCGGGGATGATCACCCCGTGCACGGCCTGCTGCGGGGTGATCGTGATGGGGATCTCTTGCGACTCGTGCGAGGACACCGATGGCTCCCGGAAGTGTGGTGGTGCGGGCGTGCCCTGACGGACCCCCAGGAATTGTGCCCGGCGCGGGTCCGAGGACGCAGGCGTTCCGCCCGAAGGGCCGGGGCATAACGCCGCATCCTTGAATGTTATTGATCGTTGAGGGTTCAACACCGGCAACTCGACACCTGGAGGCGGACCGCAGATGACCGACATCGACTGGGACCACCCGACCGACCCCAAGCCCGGCTGGCAACTGGACCACGTCAAGCAGTACGTCGGGTCCGGTGGAACCGAGGGCCAGTTCTGGAACGGCACCCAGACCCTGCTCCTGACCACCCTCGGGCGCAAGAGCGGCAAGCCCGTGCGCACCCCGCTCATCTACGGCGAGAAGGACGGGCGGTACTTCATCGTCGCCTCCAAGGGCGGCGCCCCCGAGCACCCGCTCTGGTACCTGAACCTCTCCGAGCACCCCGAGGTCCGCATCCAGGTCGGACCCGAGGTCCTCCAGGGCAGGGCGCGCACCGCCGACCCCGCGGAGCGCGCCGAGGCGTGGCCCCTGATGGTCGGGCACTGGCCCGCCTACGACGAGTACCAGACCAAGACGGACCGCGAGATCCCGATCGTCGTCATCGAGCCCGTCGGCGCGTAACGGGCGGGCCGGGGTCAGCGGGCCGGGGTCAGCGGCCCAGGACCGCCATGGCCGCGTTGTGCCCCGGCACCCCGCTGACCCCGCCGCCGCGCACCGCGCCCGCCCCGCACAGGAGCACGTCGGGGTGCCGGGTCTCCACGCCCCACCGCCCGGCACCCGGCTCCGCGAAGGGCCAGGACAGGTCCCGGTGGAAGATGTGCCCGCCGGGCAGGCGCAGTTCGCGTTCCAGGTCGAGCGGGGTCTTCGCCTCGATGCAGGGGCGGCCGTCGGCGTCGACGGCCAGGCAGTCCGCGAGCGGTTCGGCCAGGTGCCCGTCCAACTGGGCCAGCGTCGCGGCGAGCAGGACCTCCCGGGCGCCGGCGTTGTCCTTCTCGAACAGCCGGGCCGGGGCGTGCAGTCCGAAGAGGGTGAGCGTCTGGTAGCCGCGCCCCGCCAGGTCCGCGCCGAGGATCGAGGCGTCGGTCAGCGAGTGGCAGTAGATCTCCGAGGGCGGTGCGGAGGGCAGTTCTCCGGCGGCCGCCTCCCGGTGGGCGCGCGCCAGTTGCTCGTAGCCCTCCGCGATGTGGAAGGTGCCGGCGAAGGCCTCGCGCGGGTCCACCGCGCGGTCGCGCAGCCGGGGCAGCCTGCGCAGCAGCATGTTGACCTTGAGCTGCGCGCCCTCGGGGGCGTCCGGCGCGGCCTCGCCGAGCAGCCGGGCCAGCTCCTGCGGGGAGGCGTTGACCAGCACCTTGCGCGCCCCGACCCGCCCTTCGCCGCGGTCGGTCCGGTAGGTGACCTCCACGGGCCCGCTCGGCTCGGTCCCGGAGCCGGGGTCGACGTCGATGCGCACCGCCTCGTGCCCGGTGACGATCCGCGCGCCGGCGGCGCGCGCGGCGTCCGCGAGCGCGTCGGTCAGCGCGCCCATGCCGCCGACCGGCACGTCCCAGTCGCCCGTGCCGCCGCCGATCACGTGGTAGAGGAAGCAGCGGTTCTGGGCGAGCGAGGGGTCGTGGGCGTCGGCGAAGGTGCCGATCAGGCCGTCCGTGAGCACCACGCCGCGCACCAGGTCGTCGGCGAACCGGTCCTCGACCGCGCGTCCCAGCGGTTCCTCGAACAGCATCCGCCAGGCGCTCTCGTCGTCGATCCGGTCGCGCAGCGCCGCCCGGGTCGGCAGCGGTTCGGTGAGGGTGGGGAAGACCTTGCGGGCGAGGCGGGCGGTCGTCGCGTAGAAGGCCCGCCAGTTCTCGTACTCCCGGTCCGAGCCGGTGAGTCGGGCGAAGGACTCCCTAGTCCGGTCCGCCCCGCCGCCCACGAGCAGTCCGCCCGGCCGGCCGGCGCGCTCGGTGGGGGTGTACGAGGACACCGTGCGCTTGCTGACGGCGAACTCCAGCCCCAGCTCCCGCACGATCTTGTCCGGCAGCAGCGACACCAGGTACGAGTAGCGCGACAGGCGGGCGTCGACCCCCGCGAAGGGGCGGGTGGAGACGGCGGCGCCACCGGTGTGGCCGAGCCGTTCCAGGACGAGGACCGATCGCCCCGCGCGCGCCAGGTAGGCGGCGGCCACCAGGCCGTTGTGCCCACCGCCCACGATCACCGCGTCGTACACGCCCTGGAACCGCTGCTCCTTGGTCATGGCTCTTGGTAGCACACCTGCCCGAGCCGCTCCAGGCAGTGGGCCTCGTCCGCGTGCGCCGCGACCGTGTCCGGGTGGTCGGCGCCGAGCACCCGTTCGCGGGCCCCGGCCACCTCCTGGTACACGGGCAGTGCCTCGTCCCAGCGGCCGAGCCGCCCCAGGCCCACCGCGACCTCGCGGCGGCTGGCCAGCGTGTCGGGGTGGTCGGGGCCGAGCGCGCGGGTCCGCAGCGCGGCCACCTGGCGGGCTTCGGCGACCGCCTCGGCCCAGCGCCCGAGCCGGCCGAGGTTGACGCCGACGACGTGGCGGGCGCGCAGGGTCTCGGGGTCGGCGGCGCCGTATCCGCGGGTGCGGTCGCGCGCGAGCGAGCGGAAGAGGTCCAGCGCCTCGGGGGTGCGGCCGAGCCTCCCGAGGCCGATGCCGACCTCGTAGCGGGCCGCGAGCGTGTCGGGGTGGTCGCGGCCCAGGGTCCGCTCGCGGGCCGCGGCGACCTCGCGGTAGGCGGCGAGGGCCTCTTGCCAGCGGCCGAGCTGTCCGAGGGCGTAGCCGACCTCGTAGCGGGTGAGCAGGGTGTCCGCGTGGTCCGGGCCGAGCACCCGGGCCCGGGCGGTGGCCACCTCCTCGGCGGTGCGGTGCGCGTCGGCGAGCCGGCCGAGCCGGCTCAGGCTGAAGGCCAGGTTGTGGCGGCAGCGCAGGGTGTCCGGGTGGTCCGCGCCGACGGTCCGCTCGCGGGCGGCGAGCACCGCGAGGTAGACCTCGTGCGCCTGCTGGTGGCGCCCGAGCTGGCCCAGGACGTACGCCGTCTCCTGGCGCGCGGCGAGGGTCTCGACGTGGTCGGGGCCGAGCGTGCGGGCCCGACCCTCGGCGACCTCGGTGTGCGCGGCCAGGGCGTCGGCCGGGCGCCCGGCCCGGCTGAGGGCGAAGGCGTGCGCGGAGAGGGCCGCGAGGGTCTCGGGGTGGTCGGGCCCCAAGGGGCGGGGGCTCGGCCGGCCGTAGGCGGCCGTCAGCCGCGGGTCCTCGGCCGCGGGCGGACGGGCGGCGCCCCGCGCGGCGGTGCCCCGGCCGGCGGCTCCGGCTCCCGCTCCGGCCTCGTGGGCGGGTTCGCCGGCCGGTTCGCGGGCGGGGTCCGCGGCGGCCGGCGCGGGCTCCGGCTGCGGGACGGGCACCGGGAGCGGCTGGGGGGCCGACTCGCGGGTCGAGAGCGCCTCGGAGGGCCCCCGGACGGGCGCGGCGGGGCGCGGCGCCGTCCACGAGCCGGTCAGCACCGCCCACGCGCCGCTCGCCGGGCGGGCGTCCAGGCCCGCCTTGCGGCCGGCGGTCATGCCGCGCGCCCACGCGGGCAGCGCGTCGGCCGCCACGGGCACGGCGGCGCTGCCGCGGCGGCCCTCGACGAGCCGCCGGTGCAGCCCGCGGGCGTCGGCGGGCCGGTCCTCGGGGCGCTTGGCCAGCAGGTCCAGGACCACCTGCTCGAAGTGGGCGGGCAGCTCCGGGCGGTGGTGGCGCGGGGGCACGGGAGCGGTGTCCCGGTGTCCGACCAGGACGGACCAGGAATCGCCGAGGTCGAAGGGCGGGGCGCCGGTGGCGATCTCGTACAGGACGCAGCCGAGGGAGTAGAGGTCGCTGCGGTGGTCGACCTCGCCGCCGGCGATCTGCTCGGGCGACATGTAGTGCGGCGTGCCCATGGCCATGCCGCCGCCGGTGAGCTTGGCGGTGAAGCCGATGTCGGCGGCGAGCCGGGCGATGCCGAAGTCGCAGATCTTCACGGTGCCGTCGGTGAGCCGCATGATGTTGGCGGGCTTGAGGTCGCGGTGGACGACGCCCTGGTCGTGGGTGTAGCCGAGGGCGGCGGCGAGCTGTTCCGCGATGTCGACGACGTCGTCGACGGCCAGCGGGCGGGCGTCGTTCTCCTCCAGGAGCTGGCTGAGATTGCTCCCTTCGAGCAGCTCCATGACGAGGTAGAGGGGCCCGCCGGTGGCGCTGTCGTCCCCGAAGTCGTGGACGACGGTGACGCCCCGGTGCTGGAGCGAGGCGGCGACGCGCGCCTCGCGCCGGAAGCGCTCGCGCAGCACCTGCGTGAAGTGGGCGTCCTGCTCCGCGCCGAGCGGTTTGAGGCACTTTACTGCGACATGTCGCCCCAGCGACTCGTCGCGAGCGCGCCACACCTCGCCCATGCCACCGCGACCGATCAGATCGAGCGATCTGTATCGGCCCTGGATCAGTCTGGACTCAGCCATGTCCTACTGCCGCCCCCGTTGTCGTGCGCCACCCTCCCCGGCCGGTCCAGTATGGCCGCTGAAGTGCGCAGTGCGTGCGTCGAGGGGCGACTCCCGGGGCCCATGCGGCGCATCGCTCTCAAGATGTGACCTGGCGGCAGCTGCCAGCGCAGACCTGCGGGAATGCTGCGCAACACGAGGCCGGTGAGGCGCAAGCGCCGGGTGACGCCGCGCGGGGCTCGGGCGGGGCGCCCGTACAGCTGGTGCGCGTACGCCGGGAGGGATCCGTAGGCGAGTTCGGCGAGCGGCCGCCACAGCAGGTTTCGGCCAGGCACGAGGAGCGGGTGGACGGGCGGGCTGCGCAGGAAGTCGTCGACGGCGCGGGCGTCGGCCCCGGCCGCGAGGCGGGGGCGGACCTCGTCGAAGTACGCGGCCAGATCCGCGGTGGTGGCCGGCACCGCGGCGGGATCGAGACCGACGAGGCGGGCATTGGTGCGGTTCTCGTCGACGTACCGGTCGGCCTGCGCGGCGGTGAGGGGGACGCCGGAGCGGCGCAGTGTGTGCAGGAAGGAATCGATCTGCGCGCAGTGCACCCACAGCAGGAGTTCGGGATCGTCGACGGGGAAGCGGTCGCCGGTGGCGGGGTCGATCGCGGACAGCATCCGGTGGATCTTGCGGACCCGCGCTCCGGCCGCCTCGGCGGCCTCGGTGGTGCCGTAGGTGATCGTGCCGACGAAGTCGGCGGTGCGCAGCAGCCGCCCCCAGGCGTCCTGGCGGAAGTCGGAGTTGGCCATGACGCCCCGGACGGCCCGCGGGTGGAGGGCCTGGAGGTACAGGGCCCGGACCCCGGCGATCCACATGATCGGGTCGCCGTGGCACTGCCAGGTCACGGATCCGGGCCCGTACAGCCCAGGGTCGGCTCCCGCGCGGCCCGTTCGGGGCCCGTCCGGCCGGGCGCGGCGGTCCCCGTCGCGCTTCCCGTCACCGTCTCCGTGCACGTGCTCCCGCCCGTACGGCGCTGCGCCCATCGGTGGCCTCCCGTCGCCCGGGACCGAGCGTACCGACCGGGCGGTGCGTACGGCACCGGACGGGGACGGTCCGCTCGGACCGTCCCCGTCCGGCCGCGTGCTCAGCCCGTGGTCAGCCGCGCCCGCATCCGGTGCGCGGCTTCGACGAGGTGTTCCAGGGACGCCTTCGTCTCGGTCCAGCCGCGGGTCTTCAGCCCGCAGTCGGGATTGACCCACAGCCGCTCGGCCGGGATGGCCCCCAGTCCCTTGCGCAGCAGCGTCGCGGCCTCGTCGGCGGAGGGCACGCGCGGCGAGTGGATGTCCCAGACGCCGGGCCCGACCTCGCGCGGGTAGCCCGCGCCGGCGAGTTCGTCGGCGACCCGCATGTGCGAGCGGGCGGCCTCCAGGCTGATCACGTCGGCGTCGAGGTCCTCGATGGCCGCGACGATGTCGCCGAACTCGGCGTAGCACATGTGGGTGTGGATCTGGGTGTCCGGCCGGACGCCGCCGGTGCTGAGCCGGAAGGACTCGGTGGCCCAGGCCAGGTAGTCGGCGTGGTCGGCGGCGCGCAGCGGCAGGGTCTCGCGCAGGGCCGGCTCGTCGACCTGGATGACCGAGGTGCCCGCCGCCTCCAGGTCGTTCACCTCGTCGCGCAGGGCGAGCGCGACCTGGCGGGCCGTGTCGCCGAGGGGCTGGTCGTCCCGGACGAAGGACCAGGCGAGCATGGTGACCGGGCCGGTCAGCATGCCCTTGACCGGCTTCGCCGTCTGCGCCTGCGCGTACGAGGTCCAGCGCACGGTCATCGGATCGGGGCGGGAGATGTCCCCGGCCAGGACCGGCGGCCGGACGTAGCGGGTGCCGTAGGACTGGACCCAGCCGTGCTGGGTGGCCAGGTAGCCGGTCAACTGCTCGGCGAAGTACTGGACCATGTCGTTGCGTTCGGGTTCGCCGTGCACGAGGACGTCGAGGCCGGTCTTCTCCTGGAAGGCGATCACCTCGCGGATCTCGGCCTCGATGCGGCGCTCGTAGCCGGCCTCGTCGAGCCGTCCGGCGCGCAGGTCGGCGCGGGCGGTGCGCAGTTCGGTGGTCTGCGGGAAGGAGCCGATGGTCGTCGTGGGCAGCAGGGGCAGGCCGAGGTGGGCCCGCTGGGCCGCGGCCCGCCGCGCGTAGGGCTGGGAGCGGCGCCCGTCGGCGTCGGTGACGGCGGCGGTGCGGGCGCGCACGGCCGGGTCGTGGGTGATCGGCGAGTGCGCCCGGGAGGCGAGGTCGGCGCGGTTCGCGGCGAGTTCGGCGGCGATGGAGTCCGTGCCCTGTGCGAGGCCGCGGGCCAGGACGGTGATCTCGGTGGTCTTCTGCCGGGCGAAGGCCAGCCAGCGCCGCACCTGGGGGTCGACGTCGCGCTCGGCGGTGACGTCCAGCGGGACGTGCAGGAGGGAGCAGGAGGAGGAGACGTCGACGCTGCCCGCGAGACCGAGCAGGGTGCCGAGCGTGGCGAGGGAGGCCTCGTGGTCGTTGATCCAGACGTTGCGGCCGTTGACCACGCCCGCGACCAGGCGCTTGCCGGGCAGGCCGCCGACGGCGGCCAGGTCGGCGAGGTTGCCGGCGGCCCGGTCGGTGAAGTCGAGGGCGAGACCGTCGACGGGCGCCTTGGCCAGGACCGCCAGGGCCTCGCCGAGCCGGTCGAAGTACGAGGCGACGAGCAGTTTGGGGCGTTCGGCCAGCGCGCCCAGCTCGCGGTAGGTGCGGGCGGCCGCGCCCAACTCGGCCGGGGTGCGGTCCTGGACCAGGGCCGGCTCGTCGAGCTGGACCCACTCGGCGCCCGCCGCGCGCAGGTCGGCGAGCACCTCGGCGTAGACGGGCAGCAGCCGGTCGAGCAGGGTGATCGGCTGGAAGTCGTCGGGCACGCCCGGGGCGGGCTTGGCCAGCAGGAGGTAGGTGACCGGTCCGACCAGCACCGGGCGGGCGTTCAGCCCGAGCGCCAGGGCCTCCCCCAGCTCGGCGACCTGCCGGGCGGAGTCGGCGGTGAACTCGGTGTCGGGGCCCAGCTCCGGGACCAGGTAGTGGTAGTTGGTGTCGAACCACTTGGTCATCTCCAGCGGCGCCACGTCCTGGGTGCCGCGGGCCATGGCGAAGTAGCCGTCCAGGGCGTCCGCCGCGACGGCGGCGCGGTGGCGGGGCGGGACGGCGCCGACCATGACGCTGGTGTCGAGGACGTGGTCGTAGTACGAGAAGTCACCGGTGGGCACCTCGCCGATGCCCGCTTCGGCCAGCTGCTGCCAGTGGGTCCGGCGCAGGGTCGCGGCGGTCTCCCGGAGGGCGTCGGCGTCGACCCGGCCCTTCCAGTAGCCCTCGACGGCCTTCTTCAGTTCCCGGTTCTGCCCCTGCCGGGGGTAGCCGTGGACGGTGGCCCGTACGGCCGGGTCCGGTGCGGCCGCGGAGGTGGTGGAACGGGTGGTGTGCTGGGGTGTCACGGAACTCTCCTTCGCGAGTACGTCTCCATGAGTCCCGGTGACGGACGCGAGGCGCGAAGGGGTGGCGGAGCGGACGGCCCGTCGCACCGCCGTGCGCGAGGCACCGGCTGCGACCGTCCGTCGTTCCCCGGAGCGGGTCCGGGGCGCCCCCGACCGACCCGCCCACGAGGTCACCAGGAAATCCGCGCACGACCGTGCGTGCGCGGGCAACGGGCAGGTCTTCGGACTTGCGGGCGCGCCTGCCGGTCTCCCGGCGGGCTCCTAGTGGCCGTCGCTTCCCAGGACCGTGATCCGGTCCCAGTGCGTATGACGGCGGTCGTTCCCGCTCACCGCTGCGGGGCAGTCCCGGATTCCCACCGGGTTCCCTCTTACGACGCATCCCGCCTGGCGGACGGGGCGAACCAGCTGCTGGGGGTCAGCTTAGGTCGACGCGGCGCGGCGGGGCGGATGTTGACCACATCGCGGACGGTGAGATGAGACACTCCGCGGTCGACGCGCGGACGGCGGTCCCGCTGTCGGGAAGATCACAGGGCGCATGGCGGCTTCGGCGGGAGGGATCGGGCGCGCACGTCCAGAATGGGCCCGGTAGAGGGGGGATCCCCCGTGTCCACATAGGGGAGTTGACCATGCCCACCATGAAACCGAGCCGTGGCGTCCTGGCCGTCGCGGCGGTCGCGTCCGCCGCGGCCGTACTGGCCGGCTGCAGCAGCGAGCCGCCGGCCCTGAAGTTCGAGTCCGCCAAGCCCTCCGGTGCGAAGCTGGAGGCGCGTCCCCCCGCGGGGGGTTCGGTGCCGCTGGCGCAGTGGCCCAACGCGTGCGAGGTACTCGGCGACGAGGAGGTCCGCGCGATCCTGCCGCAGGCCAAGGACTTCCAGCGGACGCCGATCAAGGTGACCGTCATCAACTTCAACCCGCTCGCCACGTCGGATCCCGGCACCACGGGCGACGTACCGGCCGGCGGCTGCAAGACCGAGTTCGGGCTGCCGGCCAAGTACAAGGGCAAGCACAACAGCAGCGTCCGCATCGTCTTCAAGACCGTCGCCGATCCCGCGCTCGTGGCGAACGCCTACGCCGAGGACCGCGACGAGGAGGCGAAGCGGTCCGGCCAGGACACCAAGAAGTTCCGGGACCTGGGGAACTCCCTCGGTACGGCGGGCTGCTACACCCGGGGCACGACGACCACGATGATCTGCCACCAGGGCCCCTACCAGTTCGAAGTGAGCGGTTCCTCGACCGCGGACGGCGTCGGGAAGTACCCCGAGACCGAGGAGAACTGGCGCGAGAAGGTCCTGACCCAGGTGGTGCGCACCCTGGGCGCCCGCATGGCCTGACATCGACGGCCCGTGTCGCGGGACCGGCGGCCCTACGGCCTCTCGCCGGGAACGGACAGGTAGGCCTCGCGGAGCCGGTCCAGCACGGGGTGCTCGGCGAGCAGTGCGGTGTCGTCGATCGCGGCGATCGCCCGGACGCCGATGCTGGTGTTCGTCGCGAAGGCGGCCGCCATGCCCTTCGCCTCTTCCAGGGTCACGGGGGCGACCCGGTGTGCGGCGCGCTGCTGGAGCAGCGCCCTGGTGACTCCGGGCAGGACCGGAGCCTGCGGCCACACGACGCCGCCGTCGGCGTCGACGAATCCGACGTTCCAGGTGGCGCCTTCGCTGACGAGTCCGTCGCGTCCGACGAACAGGGCGTCGTCGAAGCCGGTGAGCTGGGCACCGCGCCGGGTGTGCAGGGCCCCGAAGAGGCCGACGTGCTTCACCTCGGGCAGCTCCCGCTCGTACGGCACGCTCTTGGCGCGCAGCGGAGCCGGCGCGCGCAACGCGCCGGCTCCGCGCACGGTGACCAGGACCCGCGGGTCCCCCGGCGCCGCGAGGTGCCCCATGTCGACCGCGGGGTCGTAGACGGTCACCCGGACGACGCAGGGCCGCGTCTGCCCGTGCAGCGCCTCCCGGACGTACGCGCGCACGCGCCCGGTGTCCAGGTCGGCGCCGCACACGACCTCGCAGTCCCTCGCGAGCCGCGCCATGTGCAGCTCCAGCCCGCGCACGGCGCCCTCGTCGACGCGCATGGACGTGAAGTGACCGACGTTGACCAGGGCCAGGGGCAGCAGGTCGTCGGTGGAAACGGGCTTTCCGTTGAGTGTCGCCATACCTCACAGGATGTCAGGACATCCATTGCCGACGATCAGCGGCGGGCGGCGGGCGGTCAGCGGTTCTGGAGGGATTTGACGTTGTCGCCGAAGCTCCAGCCCTTCGAACCGTCCCAGTTGATCGACCAGGTCATGAGCCCCTTCAGCGAACCGCCGAAGGCGTTCCACGACTGGCCGACCAGGCTCGGCGCCATGTAGCCGCCGCCGGCGCCGGGCTGGGCGGGCAGGCCGGGCACCTGCTTGTCGTAGGGCACCTTGATGGTGGTGCCCTGGATGGTCAGGCCGTTGTTGAGGCAGGTGGTCTGCGCGGTGAAGCCCTGGACGGTACCCGCCTGGTAGGAGTCGCCCGAGCAGCCGTACATGCTGCCGTTGTAGTACTGCATGTTGAGCCACCACAGGCGGCCGTTGTCGACGTACTTCTTGATGATCGGCAGGTACGAGCCCCAGATCGAGCCGTAGGTGACGCTGCCGCCGGTGACGTAGGCGGTTTCGGGGGCCATGGTGAGGCCGAAGCCGGCCGGCATCTGCGCGAGGACGCCGTCGATGATGCGGATCAGGTTGGACTGGGACGCGGACAGCGTGTTGATGTTGCCGCTCCCGGACAGGCCGGTCTCGATGTCGATGTCGATGCCGTCGAAGTTGTACTTCTTCAGGATCGGGACGACGGTCGCCACGAACTTGTCGGCGACGGTGCTGGAGCTCAGGTCGATGCCGGCGGCGGCGCCGCCGATCGACATCAGGAGCGTCGCCCCGGCCGCCTTGGCCTGGCACATCTCGGCGGGGGTGGAGACCTTGACGCCGGCGTCCATGCCGTCCTGCCAGAGCACGGTGCCGTCCGAGAGGATCACCGGGAAGGCGGCGTTGATGACGTTGTAGCCGTGCGCGGCGATCCGGCTGTCCGTGATGGGGACCCAGCCCATGCCGGGGTGGACCCCGTTGGAGGCGCCGTCCCAGTTCTCCCAGTAGCCCTGCAGGACCTTCCCCGACGGCTTGGGCTTGGTGGGACAGGTCTCACCCGGCGGCGGCGTGGTCGGCGGTGCGGTGGTGGGGGGCGCGGTGGTGGGCGGGGCGGTGGTCGGCGGTGCGGTCGTGGGGGGCGCGGTGGTCGGCGGGGCGGTGGTGGGGGCGGTGGCGGTCGGGGTGGGGTTGGGGCCGCCGGGGCCGGCGAGGGCCACGTCGTCCGCGTAGTAGGCGGGCTGCCCGTACCAGCCGTGCAGGTAGACGGTCACCGAGGTGGTGTTGGCCCCGGTGGCGAAGGTGACGCTGAGCTGGCCGTAGGACGGGCTGCTGGGTGTCCAGGTGGACGTGGTGCCGGTGATTCCGGTGCCGGTGGCGCCGAGGTAGACGTAGCTGCCCTGGACGAAGGCGCTCAGCGTGTACTGGGAGTTGGGCTGCACGCTGACGGTCTGGGTGCACTGGGCGTTGTCCGAGCCGGCGGGGGTCGCCTTGAGCGCGGAGGCACCGGAGTGGACCGGGCTGGCGACCGCCGCGCCGGAGCCGCCGGAACAGGTCCAGTCGGACAACCCGCTCTCGAAACCGGAGTTGGCGAGCAGGTTGGGGGTGGCGGCGCCGGCCGTGACGGATCCGGCCGCGGCCAGGCCGGCGGCGACGACGGCGATCGCGCTGACCCCGGCGAGGGTCCGCCTGGAGGCGGTGGTGCGGCGTAGGCCGGGGTCCGTCCGGGGGTGGGGGTCGGCGGACGGGCGTGAGGTGCGCGGCTTGCGACGGAACACGCGGTGCTCCCTTCCCGCCGGGCGACGTGGTCAGGGACCGGCGCGTGGGGGCGTGACGCCCGGCTCTGGGTGAGGTGGACATGTGGGGCTGTGCCGACCGGATCGTAGGAGGGCTGGAATCGGCCGTCAATAGGTCTGGACCAATCCCCCTCAGATCCGCTCCGGTCGCACCGCGATCGGTGCCACCCACCTCGGACCTCTCCCCCGGCCGCTCCCGCCGGACGCCCTTGAATTTCGACCGTGCGGGCGTGTCCGAAAACAGCGAGGTTTCGCCGCTCCTTCGGATATTCGACATCGGTCTCGGGCCGATTTCCATTGCCGTCCGACTTCCGCCCCGTAGCGGAGGCTCGGCCACCGGCTTGAGCGCGTTCGAGGTTCGGTCGAAGTCGATCTCCTCCCGGAAATCCGGCCTTGTCCCGCCCCGTGGCGTGGGCCAGAGTGAAGCCCGTGCCGCACAGGGGGTGAGGCACGGGAGGTGAACATGTCTCTGAGGACAGATCTCTACGCGGATATCACGGGATTCCTCGCGGCCAAGTGCGATGCCGACCCGGAGGAAATCTCCGCGGAATCCGATCTGTACAACGACATCGGCATCGACTCGCTCGACCTCATCGCCATGACGCAAAGCCTTCAGGGCGCGTACGGCATATCGATGGACGACGAGCGCATCGGTGGCATCCGCACCGTCGGCGACATCCTGGACCTCGCCGTCTCCAAGATCGAAATCAAAGCGACCGCGTAGAAAGCACGGCCTAGAAGCAACCGCCCAGATCACGGGGAGACACCGCTATGCCTGCCTACATCACCGCCATGGGAAGCTTCCTGCCCGGCGAGCCGGTGCCCAACGAAGAGGTCGAGGAGTACATCGGCAGCGTGGGCCGCGCGAGTTCGGGGCTGCGCGAGCAGACCCTCGACAACTGCGGGATCAAGACGCGGCACTACGCCATCGACAAGCAGCAGCAGACCCTGTTCTCCAACACCGATCTGGCGGTCGGCGCCATCCGCCGGGCGGTGGAGCGCTCGAACATCACGCTCGACGACATCGACCTCATCGCAGCGGCCACCGGCCTCCCGGACCTCATCGCGCCCGGCTTCGCCAGCGGGGTCCACGGCGAACTGGGCAGCCCGCCCTGCGAGATCGTGAGCACCCACGGGATCTGCAGCTCCGGGATGATGGCGCTCAAGAGCGCCTACCTCCAGGTGGTGGCCGGGGAGAAGAAGAACGCGATCGCCTGCGCGTCCGAACTGATCTCGCGGCTCATGAAGAGCGACCGGTTCGCCGACGTCCGGCCGATCTCGGACGACGGCGCCATCGCCATGGAGATCGCGTTCCTGCGCTACATGCTCTCGGACGGCGCCGGGGCCGCGCTGGTGCAGGACCGACCGGCGGCCGAGGGAATCAGCCTGCGGATCGACTGGATCTCGCTCACCTCCTACGCCAACACCGAGCGCACCTGCATGTACATGGGCGCGGCCGACAACTCGGGGAAGCGGAGCTGGCTGGACTACCCCTCCGCGGCCGAGGCGGCCGTCGACGGCGCGCTGGCGCTGCGCCAGGACCTGGGCCTGCTGCCGCACCTCGTGCGGCTCGGCGTCAAGGAGTACCAGCGGCTGCTCGACGAGGGCCGTTTCGACCCGGACGAGCTGGCCTGGTTCCCCGCGCACTACTCCAGCGAGCGCATGAAGTCCATGGTGCTCAAGGAGATCGAGAAGAAGAAGCTCCGGGGCCCCTCCGTCGAGAAGTGGTACAGCAATCTGACGCGGGTCGGAAACATCGGTTCCGCGAGCATCTACGTGATCCTGGAGGAAATGCTCGCCGAGGGCATGATTTCCGACGGTGACAAGCTCCTTTTGATGGTTCCCGAATCCGGGCGGTTCGCGGTGTCCTTCGCGCACCTGACGGCCGTATCCGGCGGGGAGGCCTGAGGTGGTGGCCCCACGGCCCCGGGTGACCGTGTACTGGTACTCGCAGACCGGTCAGCTCCTGGAATCCGTCTCCGCCGTCACCGACCCGCTGGAAAAGGCGGGTTGGGACATTCGCAAGGTCGAGATCAGGCCACGCGAACCCTTTCCCTTCCCCTGGCCCGTACGCCGCTTCTTCGGCGTATTCCCCGCCTCCGTCGACCCCGACGCGGCACCCGGGATCACCGCCCGGCCGCCGGTGGCCGACGATGACGACGCGGACCTGGTCGTCTTCGCCTTCCCCGTCTGGTACTTGGCTCCGGCGCTGCCCATGCGGGCCTTCGTCGGCGCCGAGCCGACGGCCTTCGACGGGCGCGGTGTCGTCGGCCTCGTGGCCTGCCGGAACATGTGGTACTCCGCCGCCCTCGAGGTGCGGCGGCTGATCGAGGGCGCGGGCGGCCGCTACGTGGGCACGATCGCCTCGGTGGACACCGCCTCCGCCGGGATCACCTTCGTCACCACGCTGCGCTGGCTGCTCGCCGGCAAGCGGGAGGCGTCCTGGGGCTTCCCGCGCGCCGGTGTCGGCGCGGACGAGCTGGACCGGCTCGCGTTCCTCGGCGAGCGCCTCGCCGAACTCTCCCCCGCGCAGCCGGATTTCGCTGCGGAACAGGGCGAGCCCGCTTCCCTCGCCACCTCCGAGTCGGCCTTGGCCGAGCGGGTGCGCGCCGTACTCGCCGCCCATGACGCGGCCCCCGTGAACCCTCCCCTGGCCGCGGCCGACCTCCTGGCCGGGAGGGTCTTCCGGGTCTGGGGGCGGATCATCCGCGCCGCCGACCGGCGGGGAGACCTCCCGCGCAAGGCGTTCACCGGGGTGTTCGTGCTCTGGCTGATCGGCGCCGTGCTCGCCGGGCTGCCCGCGGTCGTCGTCGCCCGCGTCCTGTTCGAGGCCGGCTTCGACGCGGCGGTGGCCCGGCGCCTGGCGCCGGTCGTCGCCGCCCTCGCGGAGGTACGACGATGAACGCGGCAGTACCCCGACCCCCGCGGACGGCGGAGCACTTGGAGGCCGATGTCGTGGTGGTCGGCGGTGGGCCCACCGGCCTCGCCGCGGCCCACTTCCTCGCCGGACTCGGCGTCCGCACCGTCGTACTGGAACAGCGCCCCGCGCCCTCCGGTCACCCGCGCGCCACCGTGATCAACTCGCGCACCATGGAGCTGCTCAGGTACCTGGGCGTCGACGCCGAGGTCCGCCGTGTCGGCGTGCCCCTGCCGAACACGGCGCGCATCACCTGGTGCACCGAACTCGCCGGCACCGAACTCGCCGCCCTGGACGTCATCGAATCGGCCGCGTCCCTGATGCGGCGCGCGGCCATCAGCCCGGTCCTGCCCGTCATCTGCTCGCAGAACCGGGTGGAAGCACTGCTCGTCGAGCGGCTCCCCGCGAACGCCCGGGTGATCCGCGGCGTCCGGGCCGAGGAGCTGACCCGGACCCCCTCCGGCGTCAGGGTGACGGCCTCGGGCGAGCGGCCCCTCGTCGTCGAGGCCCGCTACGCCGTCCTGGCCGAGGGTCTGCACGGCCCGCTGCGCGAGACGGTCGGCCTGCGGCGGACCGCGGCCACACCGCTCGGCCGGCTCCTCGACATCCACTTCAGCGCCGACCTCTCGCCCTGGACCGCCGGCCGGGAGAGCGCCCTGTACTGGGTGATGGGCTCCCTCGTCCGGGGCGTCCTGATCACCGTGGACCCCGCGCGCGGCGAATGGCTCCTGGAGATCCCGGCCCTCACCCCCGAAGAGGAACACACCTACTTCGAGGAGGAGGTCGATCACCTGAAGCTGATCGAGGCCGCCATCGGCACGTCGGTCGAAGGGCTGCGCGTCCACTCCGTACGGAACTGGGTGATGGGCTCCACCGGTCTCGACTCCTGGCGCAGCGCCGACGGCCGGGTGCTCGCCGCGGGGGACGCCGCCCACACCTTCCCGCCCACCGGGGGCTTCGGCATGAACACCGGCATCCAGGACGCCCACAACCTCGCCTGGAAGCTGGCCGCGGTGCTGCGCGGCGGCGCCCCCGACACCCTGCTCGACTCGTACGAGCGCGAACGGCGCCCGGTCGCCGAGTTCAACGCCCGGCACAGCGAGAGCAACGCCCTCCAGAAGCGGGCCCTGCTCCAATCGGACGCGGAGCAGGCGGAGTTCGCGCAGAACATCGAACAGCACCGGCCGCACTTCGACTTCGAGGGGCAGGCGCTGGGCTTCACCTACGCGCCGGGGCCCGGCGAGCCGGTGGTCCAGGACATCGTGACCTACCGGCCGACCGCCCGGGCCGGCCACCGGGCCCCGCACGCCTGGCTCGACCGGGACGGCGACCGGATCTCCACGACCGACCTGAACCGCTCCGGATTCTCCCTGCTCACGGGGGCGCGGGGGGCGGTGTGGCAGGAGGTGGCGCAGGAGGCCGCGACCTTCCTGGGCCTGCCCCTCACGGCAGCCGTGATCGCCGCGGACGGGCCCCACCTGCGCGACGTCACCGGAGCGTTCGCCGACGTCTACGCGCTGGAGGGGCCGGAAGCGGTCCTCGTACGGCCCGACGGTCACGTCCTCGCCCGACTGCCCGGCATCGCGCCGCGGCAGGAACTCCGGCAGGCGGCCGACCGAACAGTCAACAGCGGGCGGGTGCCCGCAGGAGCGGAGGAGTCGTCATGACGACCGAACCCACCTTCTCCCCGGAGCTGCTCGCGGGGCTGCACTCCGGCGACCTCGCCGACATCCGCGCCGTCCTCGCCGGGCTGCCGCGCCAGGAGTTGGCGGCCTGGCTGGCCACGCCCGAGGGCGGGGACGTACTGCGCGCGGCCTTCGAGCGGATGCCCGAGCGCTACACCGGGGGCCTCACGGGTCCCGCGCAGACCGCCCGTTGGGAGGTGTCGCGGTCGCCGGCCGACCCGATCGCTTACGACCTCGTACTGGCCGGGGACACCTGTGACGTGCGCGGGACGGGCATCTCGGGCGAGCCCGCGGTCACCCTCGCCCTGGACGCGGTCAGCTTCGTGGAGATGGCCTCCGCCTCGGTCCAGGGCATGGACCTGCTGCTGGGGGGCCGGCTGCACATCCAGGGCGACGTGCAGCTCGCGATGCGGATGGAGTCTCTCTTCGGACTCGCCGAACCGGGCGAGCCCGGATGAACACCGTTCCCGGTCGCCATCGGGTGGTGGTGACCGGCATCGGCATGGTCAACCCGCTCGGCATCGGCACCGAGACGGTCTGGACGCGGCTGCTCGCCGGAGCGTCCGGCGTGGGACCGATCCGGGGCTTCGACGCCGACCGGCTGCCGGTGCGGATCGCCGCCGAGGTGGCCGACTTCGACCCGACGCCGTGGCTGACCCGCCTGGAGGTCCGGCGCCTCGACCGGTTCTGCCACTTCGCGCTCGTCGCGGCCGAACTCGCCGTGGAGCGGGCGGGTCTGGAAGGCATCGACCGGGACGGCGCGGCCACCGTGATCGGCAGCGCCATCGGCGGCGCCACCACCATGAGGGCGGGGGTGCTGAAGGACGCGGCGGAGCCCTGGTCGGTCTCCCCGTACTTCATTCCCAGCTCCATCGTGAACATGGGTGCGGGCTCGGTCTCCCAGCACTTCGGCTTCCGCGGCCCCGGCGCCGCACCGGTCACCGCCTGCGCCTCCTCGGCCGACGCGATCGGACAGGCCTACCGCATGGTCCGCGACGGCTACGCCGGGGCCGCGCTCGCGGGCGGCTCCGAGGCCTGCATCGCCTCGCCCCTGATCGCGGGCTTCGCCAACCTGCGCGCGCTGTCCCGCCGCAACGACGAGCCCGAGCGCGCCTCCCGCCCCTTCACCGCGGACCGGGACGGCTTCGTCATGGGGGAAGGGGCCACCGTGATGCTCCTGGAGACCGCCGAGTCGGCCGGGGCGCGGGGCGCGTACGTCTACGCCGAGATCTGCGGCTACGGCCAGACCAGCGACGCCTACCACGTCACCGCGCCCGATCCCAGCGGGGACAGCGCCGCCCGCGCGATGCTCGCCGCGCTGCGCGAGGCCGACCTCAAGCCCGAAGAGATCGACCACGTCAACGCCCACGGCACCTCGACCACCTTCTCCGACGCCGCCGAGACCAAGGCGATCAAAACCGCCTTCGGCACGCACAGCGGGAAGCTGGCCGTCAGCTCGACCAAGTCGATGACCGGTCACCTGCTGGGCGCGGCCGGCGCGACGGAGACGGCCTTCTGCGCCCTGGCCATCGACCGCGGGGTCATCCCGCCCACCATCAACCAGGACGCGCCCGACCCCGAGTGCGACCTCGACTACGTACCGAACACCGCCCGTCCGTACCCGGTCCGGGCGGCCCTCTCCAACTCCTTCGCCTTCGGCGGGCAGAACGTCTCGCTCGCCCTCCAACGCTTCGTCAGGGAGTGACCCCGCCCGTGTCCGTGGAGCTCAGGAAGGCACTTCGATGACCCAGGTCTCCCCTCCCGTGGCCACCGCCACCGCGACCGCGACCGCCACCGCGGCGCCCGGCCCCGGCGGCCGGATCCGCTCCCTGCTCGCGATGTCCGGCCATCCGCTGGACTACGTCGGCGGGTTGCGCGACCGCTACGGCCCGGTCGTGCGCATTCCGCTCGGCTGGCGCGATATGTACATGATCAGCGACCCGGAGGCGGCCCACGAGGTGCTGGTCACCTCGCACCGCAACTTCGCCAAGGACGTCATGAGCGCCGGGCGCGGCAAATGGGCCGCCCCGCTCGAAGTGATCCTCGGCAACGGCCTGGTCACCAGCGACGGGACCTTCCACCGCAAGCAGCGCAGGCTGATCCAGCCGATGTTCCACCACGAACGCATCGCCGGATACGGCCGCGCCTTCGCCGAGCTCTCCGACGACCTCCAGTCCGGCTGGAAGGACGGGGACCGGCTCGACATGCAGGTCGAGATGACCGAGCTGACCCTCGCCATCGTGGCCCGCACGCTCTTCGACGTCTCCCTCGACAGCGACGTGGCCCGCACCATCCGCACCGCCGTCCCGCGCCACGAAGGTCCGCTGCGCTGGGATTCCCTGCCCTTCGCCCGCCATCTGGCGAAGCTGCCGCTGCCCGGCAACAAGCGCTTCTACGAGGGCCGGGCCAGCCTCTACGCCATCGTCGACCAGCTCGTCGCGGAGCGCAGGCGGGGCGACGGGCAGGGCGCCGACCTGCTCTCCCTGCTGCTCGCGGCGCGCGACGCCGACACCGGGGAGCCGATGGACGACCTCCAGGTGCGGGACGAGGCGATCACCCTGCTCATGGCCGGCCACGAGACCACGGCCAGCGCCCTCGCCTGGGCCTACCACCTGCTCGGCAACGACCCCGGGGCGCGGGAGCGGATGCACGCGGAGATCGACGAGGTGCTCGGCGACCGGCTGCCCACGGTCGAGGACCTGCCCCGCCTCGTCTGGACCGACGCGGTCCTCTCCGAGGCGATGCGCCTCTACCCCCCGATCCTGGGCGTGGCCCGCCGCGCCCTGACCGACTTCGAGGTCTGCGGCCGCCGCGTGCCCAAGGACGCCTTCGTCGCGATCGTCCCGTGGGTCGTCCACCGCGATCCCCACTGGTGGCCGCAGCCGGAGCGCTTCGCCCCGCAGCGCTGGATCGAGTCCCCGCCGTCCGCCGACCCGGCGGACGAGCTCACCGGCCACGCGGTACGGCCCGGCCGCCCGCGCCTGGCCTACCTCCCCTTCGGCGGTGGCCCGAGGCAGTGCATAGGCAACACCTTCTCGCGGATGGAGGGCGTCATGGCACTGGCCACCCTGGGCCGGCACTGGGAGTTCGACCCCGTCCCCGGCTTCACGGTCGACTCCCTGGCGAGAATCACCATCCGCCCCCGCCAGGGCCTCCCCGTATCCGCCAGACGCCGCCACTGCTGAGCCCGCCGAACCGTCCCGGCCAGGGCCGACGCCTCAATGCCGCAGCCAGGCGGCGAAGGCGTCGACGAGGCCGGCGTAGAACCGCTCGTCGGGCACCGACCCCGGGTTCTTGCTCGCGTCGTAGAAGGCGACGTTGGTGAAGGTGGCCGAGGTGGAGGCGTTGAGGTTCTTGTAGAACGCGAGCTTGCCGCGGCCGAATCCGACGAACAGCCAGAAGACGCCGAGCGGTGCGGCGTTCTGCAGCAAGGAGCGCACCTCGGCCTTGTCCGGTGCCGTCGTCGTCGAGGGTGGCCGACAGCGCGAGGACGCGCTCGGCGAAGGCCTGCACGGCGAAGGAGTCGTACAGCTCTTCCATGTGCAGGTCATGATCCAGGATCAGGTACACCGCCGCCCGCCGGTTCGCGATGCGCTGGTCGACGAGGGCCTTGTTGGCCTGGCGCGCCGGAGACAGCAGTGCGGGGGCCAGCAGCTCGACCTTCGACAGACCATCCGCGGGCGCCGCGGGGACGGGGTTCGAGCGGCCCGGGGCCGGAGCCGGGGCCGGAAGTGGCGCAGGGGCCACGTCGGGCTCGGGTTCCACATCGACCCCGTAGTCGGTCGCGAGGCCGGCCAGGCCGGAGGCGTAGCCCTGCCCCACCGCACGGACCTTCCATCCGCCGCCGCGCCGGTAGAGCTCCGCCAGCACCACGACGGTCTCACCGGACGTGAAGTCCGGCGCCGTGAACGACCGGGCCGGCGAGCCCGTCTGGGCGATCGACAGATGCGGTGCACGGGTGAAGACCGCACCCGGCTGCAGCGGATCGGCACTCACCACGACCACGAGCCGATCCACGCCGGCCGGCACGCGCAAGAGGTCGGCCGTCCCGGCTTTGGGCAGAATGACGCCGGCGTCAGGCCGCGACGAGTTCCTTTTCCCGGTCCGGGGTCGTGACCTTGGGCTTCTTGTTCGGCAGGGAGAGGCGGAAGACCCTGTGCCAGGCGGAGTACACCTGCTTGGGCAGGGGCCCGGTGACGTACTGGAGCTCGTACTTCTCGAACAGGGCGCGCACCTTCACCGCGACCTCGGCGTACCGGTTGCTCGGCAGGTCGGGGAAGAGGTGGTGTTCGATCTGGTGCGACAGGTTGCCGGTCATGAAGTGCATGGCCTTGCTGCCGCTGATGTTCGCCGAGCCCATCATCTGGCGCAGGTACCACTGGCCGCGCGTCTCGCCCTTGATCGACCGGCGCTCGAAGACCTGTACGCCCTCGGGGAAGTGCCCGCACATGATGACCGAGTGGGACCAGACGTTGCGGACCAGGTTCGCGGTGAACGTCGCGGCGAGCGTGGGGAGGAACGACGGGCCCGAGAGGAGCGGGTGGATCACGTAGTCCTTGAGCACCTGCTTGCGGATCTTGCGGCCCACGGCCCTGGCCCGGGCGCGGAACTCCGGGTTCTTGCGGCGGCGCTTGCTCAGGTTCCTGCCGAGTTCCAGGTCGTAGGCGGCGATGCCGTACTCGAAGAAGCAGGCGTTGATGAAGTTCCACAGCGGCTGGCCGAGGTGGAGCGGGTGCCACTTCTGGTCCTCGTCGACGCGCATGATGCCGTAGCCGAGGTCGTTGTCCTTGCCGATCACGTTGGTGTACGTGTGGTGCAGCTCGTTGTGCGAGTGCTTCCACTGCTCGGCCGGCGAGACGTGGTCCCAGTCCCAGGTGGTGGAGTGGATCTTCGGGTCCCGCATCCAGTCCCACTGGCCGTGCAGGACGTTGTGGCCGATCTCCATGTTCTCCATGATCTTCGCCACGGACAGGCCGGCGGTGCCGATCAGCCACGCGGGCGGGAAGAGCGAGAACAGCAGGACGCCCCGGCTGGCCAGTTCGAGCTTGCGCTGCGCCGAGATGACCTTGCGGATGTAGGCGGCGTCCTTCTCACCACGGCTGGCGATCACCTCGTCGCGGATCGCGTCGAGCTCGCGGCCGAGCTCCTCGATCTGCTCCGCGGTCAGGTGGGCGGTGGGGTCGATGGCGGTCAAAGTGCTCCTACCGTTCGATGTCGCAGGGGCCCGCCGCGGCGGACACGCAGGTCTGGATGAGGACGCCCGGCCCGGCCTCGGTGATCTCACCGGTGCGCAGGTCACGGACGGCGCCCGCGGTGAGCGGTATGACGCAGCCGAAGCAGATGCCCATGCGGCACCCGGACGGCATCAGCACGCCGGCCTCCTCGCCGACGTCCAGCAACGGCGTGGCGCCGTCCGCGTCGACGGTCGTGCCCGTGGTGGCGAAGGTGACCTCGCCGCCCTCGACGCCGTCGCCGGTGACGAGGACGGCGGGGCGGAAGCGTTCGGTGTGCAGGCGTTCCGGGACGCCGTGCGCGCTCCAGTGCCGCTCGGCGGCGTCGAGGAGGCCCGCGGGCCCGCAGGCCCAGGTCTCGCGCTCGGCCCAGTCGGGCACGAGTTCGGCGAGACGGGCCATGTCGAGCGTGCCGTCCGTGTCCGTGTGCACCTCGGTGAGCTGCAGCTTCCGCTCCGCGACCAGGTCGTGCAGGTCGCTGCGGAAGATCACGTCCTGCGGCCGCGGCGCGGAGTGGACCATGACGACGTCGTCGAGCTCGGCGTCGCGCAGCATGCCCATCACCGGCGTGATGCCGCTGCCGGCCGTCAGGTAGAGCACCTTGGCGGGCGTGGCCTCCGGCAGTACGAAGTCACCCGTGGCCTGGTCCAGCTGGATCAGCGTGCCCGGCTGCGCCCCGCGGACCAGGTGGTTGCTGACCTTGCCGTCCGGGATCGCCTTCACGGTGATCGCGATCCGGCCGTCGCGGCGGTCCGTCGGCGAGGTGAGGGAGTAGGCGCGCCACAGGCGCACCCCGTCCACGTCGACCCCGATCCGCACGTACTGGCCGGCCGTGTGGCCGCGCCAGCCCTGTCCCGGCTTGATCACGATGGTCGCGGCGTCACCCGTCTCGGGGTGCACGGCTTCGATGCGCCCCCGCAGGTCGCCGCCCGCACGCAGCGGGCTGACCAGGTCGAGGTAGTCCGACGGCAGCAGCGGCGTCGTGACCATCTCCAGCAGTTTCCACGCCCTACTGCGGAGGGCTGCACTCGTCATGGCCCCAGCTTGGTGTGCTTGAGGGGGTAAAGTCCTGTCCGTAGGACGTGAATCTGATCGGTTGAATTGTTCGCAGGGAACAAAAACGTGAGCCATGCAACCCGGAGGGCCAGCGAGCTGGTCCTGGACGAGGCGACGGTCACCGCGATTCGGGCCGCGCTGAGGACCACCGCCGACGAGGTCGTCCAGGCGATCATCGACGAGGTACCGCCCTATGCCAACGCCCTTTCCGGTCGCATGGGCGCCACGATCCGCCGCGCCGTCCGCACCGCCCTGAGCCTCTACCTGGACCTCGCGAGCGGGAACGCCACGGGCGGCGACGCCGGCGAAGCGGCCTACGAGCTGGGCCGCGGCGAGGTCCGCGACGGCCGTTCGATGGACGCCCTGCTCAGCGCCTACCGGGTCGGCGCCCGCGTGGCCTGGCGCGGTCTGGCCGCGGGCGCCGTACCCGCGGGTCTGCCCGCCGCCGAGGTCGCGAAGTTCGCCGAGCTGACCTTCGCCTACATCGACGAGCTCTCCGCCGCGAGCGCCGCGGGCCACGCCGACGAACTGGCCGCCCGGGGCCGGGCCCACGAGCGCCACCTGGAAGAACTGGCCCGCGACCTCCTCGCCGGCGCGAGCCCGGACGCGCTCCTCGCGGCGGCCGGGCGGGCCGGGTGGCAGCCGCCGGTGTCACTGACCGCGGTCCTCCTGCCGGCCGCCCAGGCCCGGCCCGCCTACCGCACGCTGGACCCGGGCACCCTCGTCCTCGACGATCTGCCGGACACCTCCGGCGTGCTGCTCGTCCCCGATGCCGACCGGGCGCACCTGCTGAGGCAGCTGCCCGAGCGCACCGCCGTGGTCGGCCCGGCCCGGCCGTGGACGCGTGCGTCCGCCTCGTACGCACGAGCCGTACGCGCGCGCTCCCTCTCCTGCGACATCCGCGACACCGAGGACCACCTGCCCGAGCTGGTGCTGAGCGCCGACGCGGACGCCTTCGCGGACCTGCGCGCCCGGGCGCTCGCACCGCTGCGGACCCTGTCCGCCGCGACCGCGCGGCGGCTGGAGGAGACGTTGCGGGCGTGGCTGCTGCACCAGGGCAGGCGGGACGAGGTGGCGGCGGCGCTGTTCGTCCACCCCCAGACCGTCCGGTACCGGATGTCACAGCTGCGTGAGCTGTTCCCGGACCTCGGGTCGCCGAACCGGGTCCTCGAACTGACGCTGGCGGTCGGATTCCGGGCGGACTGACGCCGTCTTCGACACCGTCACCGAGCCGGGATCGGCTGGGTGAGGTTCACCGCGTTGCCGTCGGGATCCTTGATGTGGACCACGCGCTGGCCCCACGGCATGTCGTTGGGGCCGCCGTGGACCGAGCCGCCCAGCGCCGTCACCCGGCCGAGCATCTCGTCGACGTCGTCGACGGCGATGCTGAGCAGGATCCGCGGCGCCGCCCCGGTCCCCGGGTCCGCCTTGGCCACCAGTGCGAGGTCGGTGTCGCCGATGCGCAGGCCCAGGTAGAAGGGCTGACCTTCCTCCGGCACCCGGAAGATCTCCTCGGCGCCGAACAGTTTCGTGTAGAAGCCGACCAGAACCTCCTGGTGGGCGGTGATGATCACTGGCTGGATGGTGGACATGGCACTCCTGTCGAGAACGGTCGCGTCGCTGGGTAGACCGTTCCCGCACCGTGAACTCATCGGCATGACCCGCGGCGCGCCCCCTCGCCGCCCGTAGCCGCGCGAGAGCTGTGTTCCCGGGCGCTCAGCGGCGGACCCGGGGCATGCCCAGGCCGATCCAGGAGATGATCTCGCGCTGGATCTCGTTGTTGCCGCCGCCGAAGGTGAAGATGACCGCGCTGCGGTAGCCGCGTTCCAGCTCGCCGTGCAGGACCGCGCCCGTCGAGCCGTCCTTGAGGGCGCCCGCCGCGCCCACGATCTCCATCAGCCAGGCGTACGCGTCCCGGCGCGCCTCGGAGCCGTAGACCTTGACGGCGGAGGCGTCCTGCGGGGTGAGGGTGCCGCTCTGGACGGCGTTGACCATCTGCCAGTTGAGCAGCTTCATCGCATCGAGCCGGGCGTGCGTGCGGGCCAGGCGGCCCCGCACCCAGCCGAGGTCGATGACCCGGCGGCCGTCGGCGAGCTTGGTGTCGGCGGCCCAGCGCTGTACGTCGTGCAGGGCGCGGATGGCCATCGTGCCGTGCGCGGCGAGGGTGACGCGCTCGTGGTTGAGCTGGTTCGTGATCAGGCGCCAGCCCTTGTTCTCCTGGCCGACCCGGCGGTTCGCGGGGACCCTGATGTTCTCGTAGTAGCTCGCGGTGGTGTCGTGCGAGGCGAGGGTGTTGATGAGGGTGCAGGAGTACCCCGGGTCGGCGGTGGGGACCAGCAGCATGGTGATGCCCTTGTGGGCCGGGGCGTCGGGGTCGGTGCGCACGGCGAGCCAGACCCAGTCGGCGGTGTCGCCGTTGGTCGTCCATATCTTCTGCCCGTTGACGACGTAGGTGCCGCTCTCCTCGTCGCCCTCGCGGACGGCCTTGCACTTGAGGGCCGCGAGGTCGGTGCCGGCGTCCGGTTCGCTGTAGCCGATGGCGAAGTCGATCTCCCCGGCGAGGATCTTGGGGAGGAAGTAGGCCTTCTGCTCGTCCGTGCCGAACTGCATGATGGTCGGCCCCACGGTGTTGAGGGCCATCAGCGGCAGCGGGACCACGGCCTGCGCGGCCTCGTCGAAGAAGATGAACTGGTCCATGGGCGACATCCCGCGCCCGCCGTACTCCTTGGGCCAGCCGACGCCGAGCCAGCCGTCGGCGCCGAGCCGGCGGATCGTCTCGCGGTAGAAGCGCTTCTGCGCCGCGGCGTCCTGGTAGCGCCCGTAGACGTCCTCCGGGACCAGCTCGGCGAAGTAGGCGCGCAGCTCGGTGCGCAACTGCTGCTGCTCAGGCGTGTATTCGAGGTGCACGGCCCCTCCGGGAGTCTCACGGTCCGTCCGTCGCTGGCGGGCGTAGAGTAGAACGTGTTCCAAGAATCCGGAAGGGCCTGCGCCGTGCGGTCAGCGGGAGGCGTCCAGCGCCGTGATCATGGCCGCCGTGGTGGCCGTCATCGCCGTACGGGCCGCCGTCAGGTACGGGCGCGGGTCGGCCTTGGTCAGGTGGGTGCGGATGGCCCCGGTCATCGCCACGTTCAGGGCGGTACCGATGTTGACCTTGCGGATCCCGCCCAGCACCGCCGCCGCCAGCTCCGCGTCCGGCAGCCCGGAGGAGCCGTGCAGGACCAGCGGCACCTCGACCGTCTTGGCCAGCCGGGCGAGCAGCGCGTGGTCCAGGGACGCGGTCCGCGAGGTCATCGCGTGGCTGCTGCCGATCGCGACGGCGAGCGCGTCCACGCCCGAGTCCGCGACGAAGCGCCGGGCCTCGTCCGGGTCCGTACGCGCGCCCGGAGCGTGCGGGTCCAGCGGGGCGGCGCCGTCCTTCCCGCCGACCTCGCCCAACTCGGCCTCGATCCACAGGTTGTTGGCGTGCGCCCAGTCGGCGGCCGAGCGGGTGGCCTCCAGGTTCTCCCCGTACGGCAGGTGCGCGGCGTCGTACATGACCGAACCGAAGCCGGCGTCGACCGCCTGGCGCAGCAGGTCGACGCTCTTGACGTGGTCCAGGTGCAGGCCGACCGGCACCCCGGCCGCCTCGGCACAGGCCACCGCGGCGCGGGCGATGGGCAGCAGGCGGCCGTCCCGGAAGCGGATCGCGTTCTCGCTGAGCTGGATGACGACCGGCTCACCGACCTGCTCGGCCCCGGCGACGACGGCCTCGGCGTGTTCGAGGGTGATGATGTTGAAGGCGGCCACGGCCCGACCGGTGGCGGCCGCCTCCCGGACGAGGTCGCCCGCCGGCACGAGGCTCATCGGACGACCTCCTCTTCACTGCTGAGGATCACCGAGCGGGTGAGGTTGCGCGGCCGGTCGGGGTCCAGCTCCTGGTGCGCGGCCACCGCGATCGCGAGGCGGTGCACCCGTACCAGCTCGGCCAGCGGGTCGTGCCGGGCCTCCACCCACTGCGCCCCGGTGTCGCGGACCTGGTCGGCCAGGCCGTCCGGGGCCTCGTCCAGGGCCCAGGTGACCGTGCCGGGACCGCTGATGCTGATGGGGCCGTGCCGGTACTCCATCGCCGGGTAGGACTCGGACCAGGACAGCGCGGCCTCGCGCATCTTGAGGGCGGCCTCGTGAGCGAGCCCGACGCTCCAGCCCCGGCCCAGGAAGGTGAACTGACCGCGGCCCGCCAGCTGTTCGGGCAGCGGTTCGGCGAGCGCGGCGCGCGCGTCGGCCACCACCGACGGGCTGTGCAGGCCGACGTGGGCGCGGAGCAGGGTGAGCGCCGTGGTCGCGAAGCGGGTCTGCACGACCGAGCGCTCGTCGGCGAAGTCCAGCACGACCAGGTCGTCGGCGAGGGTCATCACCGGCGTGTCGGGGTCGCCGATGACGGCGGTGGTGGCGATCCCCGCGTCGCGCAGCTGCGCGAGCAGGTCCAGCACCTCGGTGGTGGTGCCGGAGCGGGTGAGGGCCACCACCCGGTCGTAGCGCCGGTGGCGCGGGAACTCGGAGGCGGGGAAGGCGTCGGTCTCCCCCGCGCCCGACTCCTCGCGCAGTGCGGCCGCGGCCTGCGCCATGTAGTACGAGGTCCCGCACCCGACGATCGCGGTGCGCTCCCCCGGTTGCGGGAGGACCGCCCGCTGCGCCGGGGCCATCTCGGCGGCCCGTTCCCAGCAGTCGGGTTGCGTCGTCAGCTCGTACGCGACATGGCTCATGTCGGCTCCCTGTGCATTGGAGTGCGGGTGATGCATTTTTCTGCAAGATAGCCGGTGGTTTCGCGCAACTTCAAGCATCACCAGGGTGGTGGCCTGAGTTAATGTCGACGGATAGCCCGAACGCCCAGACGTGAACACACACGAACGAACACGAACGCACACAAGGGGGTACGCCGCCGTGGGGTCCATGTCCCGGGAGGTGCGCTGGCAAACGTTGCTGGATCTACTGGTGGAACGCGGCCGCCTGGAGGTCGAACCCGCCGCCGAGGCGCTCGGCGTCTCCGCCGCCACCATCCGGCGCGACTTCGACGAGCTGGCCCAGCAGCAGTTGCTGGTGCGCACGCGCGGCGGGGCGGTGCTGCACGGCGTGTCCTACGAACTCCCCCTGCGCTACCGCACCACCCGGCGCGCGGCGGAGAAGCGCCGGATCAGCGAGGCTGTGGCCGCACTGATCGCCCCGGGCGAGGTGGTCGGCCTGACGGGCGGCACGACGACCACCGAGGTCGCCCGCGCCCTCGCGGGCCGGGCGGACCTGAGCGCGGGCACCGGCGGGGCGCCCGCACTGACCGTGGTGACGAACGCCCTCAACATCGCGGGCGAGCTGGTGATCCGGCCGCAGTTCAAGACGGTGCTCACCGGGGGCGTGGCGCGACCGCAGTCCTACGAGCTGACCGGCCCCCTGGCCCAGGGCGTCCTGGGCCAACTCACCGTGGACACGGCGATCCTCGGCGTGGACGGCTTCGACCCGCTGGACGGGGCCGCCACCCGCCACGAGGACGAGGCCGCGGTCAACCGCCTCCTGTGCGACCGCTCCCGCCGCGTGGTCATCGCGGCGGACTCCAGCAAACTGGGCGTCCGCGCCTTCGCCCGCATCTGCCCGGCCTCGTCGGTGCACGTCCTGGTGACGGACACGGGCCTGTCCGACCAGGGCACCCGCGCCTTCGAGGATGCGGGGGTGGAGGTCATCCGCGTGTGAGCGCGGCTGCGCGCGTCCGGGGTCGGGGTCGGGGTGGGGGCACCGGCTTCGCGCATCGGGGTCGGGGTGGGCTCGGGGGCGTCCCGCCAGTTCAACTGTCTCTTCGTGGGGCCGCGACCTGTCAAGGGCGCTCCCTGCGGTCGCGTCGCTACGCGATGGCCTGCGGCCACCCTTGACAGGCCCCGTCCCCACGAAAAGCCAAGAACTGTCGGGGCGCCCCCGAAGGAAGGCCTGGGGCAACGCCCTCATGACCCCGGATTGTGGACGGATGAGGCGGGTCCGAGTGCGGCCAAGCCCACAACAGACGACAGACAACAGACGACAGACGACAAGCCACAAGCACGCCTGCAGATCGCTACGCGCTTCTCCGAGAGAAGCGTCTGCGAGTTGTGTAGGGCTGGTGAGTGCGGGCTGGTGCTCGGTGGGGGCGTGCCTGGTCACTGGTGGGGGGGTGGCTGGTCACTGATGGGCAGTGCTGGAGGTGCGGGAGGGCCGAAAGCTCGACCCACCCGAGCATGAAGCCGGTCAAGCCACACTCGACACCCAACACCCCTTCAAGACGTACCTTTTGTACTGGTATGAAGTCCTCCCTCCGCGCGGACGGCCGCTTCACCCGTCCCAACCTCGCCCTGCCCGAACTCCCAACCACCAACCACCAACCACCAACCACCAACCACCAACCACCAACAGCTCGCAGACGCTTCTCTCCGAGAAGCGCGTAGCGATCTGAACGCGCAGGCCTTTGCCTGTCGTCTGCCGTCTGCCGTCTGCCGTCTGCCGTCTGCCGTCCGTCGCCCGTCGCCCGTCGTCCGTCGTCTGTTGTCTGTTGTCTGTTGCGGGCTTGGCCGCACTCGGCTCCGCGTCGCCTGTCCGCAATCCGGGGTCATGAGGGCGTTGCCCCAGGCCCTTCTTCGGGGGCGCCCCGACAGTTCTTGGCTTTCCGTGACGGGGTGGCCTGTCAAGGGTGGCCGCAGGCCATCGCGTAGCGACGCGACCGTAGGGAGCGCCCTTGACAGGTCGCCCCGGCGCGGAGAGACAGTTGAACTGGCGGGACGCCCCCGAACCCACTCCGACCCCGGACGCGCGAAGCACCCGCCCCGCGGCGAAGCCGCGCACCTACGCCTCGGCTCCCCGCCCCCTCCCTCCCCATTGGTGGGGATACCTCCACCCTGGCCCCGGGGGGTGGGCCCATGGCTGCCGTGCTTCGCGGGGGCAAGTATTGGATCATGAAACGACGCAAGCCCGCCCTGGCCGCCGCACTGTTCCTCTCCGTCAGCGCCGTGCTCACCGCCGCACCTCTCGCCTCCGCCCAACAGTCGACCGCCTCTACCCCGACCGCCTCTACCCCGACCGGCTCCGCCCCGGCCGCCTCCGCCCCCGCCCCCAACCCCGTCCCCGCACTCGAACGCGCCGCCCAAGCGCTGCGCACCACCGACCCCCAAGGCAGTCTCGCCGACCTGCGCCCCCTCGGGCGGATGGTGCGCGACGCCCGGGTCGTGGGGCTGGGCGAGGCCACCCACAGCTCGCACGAGTTCTTCACCATGAAGCAGCGGGTCTTCCGTTACCTCGTCGAGGACAAGGGCTTCCGCACCTTCGCCCTCGAAGCGAGTTGGAGCACCGGCCTGCGGCTGAACGACTACGTGGTGCGCGGACAGGGCGATCCCGAGCAGATCATGCGCGAGGAATTCCAGACCACTTACGTCTTCTGGAACAACGCCGAGTATCTGGACCTGCTGCGGTGGATGCGCGCCTACAACCTCCAGCACCCGGGCGACCCGGTGCAGTTCATGGGCGACGACTTCGGTTACGCGGGCCCGCAGCTCTACGACGACGTGACCGCTTACGTCGCCGAGGCCCACCCGGCGCTGCTGCCGCGCTTCACCGAGCTGTACGCCGGACTGAAGCCCACCGCCACCCCCGAGGCCCACTTGAAGGAGTACCCGGAACGCCCCCTGGCCGAGCGACAGGCGATCGCCGCGCGAACCGCCCAGGCCCTGGCCCTCCTCAAGCAGCAACCCGGCACCACGACCGAGACCACCGCATCCGCATCCGCGACCGCATCCGCGACCACCCGCGCCCGGAGCCGCACCTGGGCGCTCCAGCAAGCCACCGCCATCGACCAGACGGCCCGCGGCTACTCCTTCGACTTCGACGACCCGCGCCAGGGCGCCGAAGGCATGCGCTACCGGGACCAGATCATGGCCGACAACGTCGACTGGTGGCAGCGGCAGACCGGTGACAAGGTGCTCCTCGCGGCGCACAATGGCCACGTCGCCCTGCAGAGCCACGACCCGGCGCACTACCCCAAGGTGCAAGGCAGCTATCTGCGCGACAAGTTGGGCAAGAACTACGTGAGCATCGGATCCACCTTCGACCGGGGCTCCTTCAACGCCTTCGGGGACGACGGCCGGCTGCGGGCCCACACGGTCGGCGCCGCCGAGCCCGGCACCAACGAGTACACCCTGGACAAGGTCCGCCAGCGCGACTACGTCGTCGACCTGCGCGCCCTGCCGTCCGCGGCCCGCGACTGGCTGTCGACGCCCCGCGCCACCCGCCACATCGGCGGCGCCTACCCCGGCCCCGTCGGGCCCGAGGCGCAGATCGCGCTCGCCGAGTCGCACGACGTCCTCATCCACCTCAACCGGGTCACCGCCGCGCGCCCCCTGCCCGCCCCGGCACCCGGCCGGTGAGGTCCCGGCGCAGCGGCCGGTGAGGTCACGGTGGCCTCCCGATCGGGTCAGTGCGCCGGGAGCCGCCCCGCCTCGCGGGCCAGGCCGGCCAGGACCGGGGCGATGAGGGGGTGGGTCTCGGCGCCCCTGCGGGTGGCCGCGAAGACCCGACGGGTGGCCGCCGGGCCCTCCACCGGCCGGACCTGGACCTCCTTGAGGTCGGTGCCCCGCAGCGCCGAGCGCGGCACCAGGGCGACGCCCGCGCCCGCGCCGACCAGTGCGATCACGGCCCGGAAGTCGTCGGAGGAGTGTCTGAACCGGGGCTGGAAGCCGGCCAGTTCGCAGGCCAACAAGGTCACGTCGTGGCACGGGTTGCCGGGGTACTGGCCCACCCAGTCCGTGTCGGAGAGCCCGGCCAGGGACACCTCGGGGAGCGCCGCGAGGGGATGCCCCGCGGGGAGCACCGCATCGAAGGGTTCGGCGTACAGCGGGAGGACCGACAGCCGGGTGTCGTCGGCGCCCGGGCCGCCGCGGTACTCCACGGCGAGCGCCACGTCGGCCTCGCCGTCGAGCAGGAGCGGGAGGCTCTGGTCGCCCTCCGCGTCCCGGACGCGCAGTCGGATGCCGGGGTGGTCCAGGGCGAGCCGGGCGATGGCCGGGGCGAGCACTTCGGTGATGCCGGTGGCGAAGGCGGCCACCGTGACCTCGCCCGCGACGCCCCCCGCGTAGGCCGCGAGCTCCGCCTCGGCGCGCTCCAGCTGGGCCTGTACCTCATGGGCGTGCCCGACGAGGATCTCCCCGGCGGCGGTGAGCCGTACGCCCCGCCCGCTGCGCGTGAGCAGTACGTGCCCGCTCTCCTGTTCCAGCGCCGCGAGCTGCTGGGAGACGGCGGAGGGGGTCAGGTACAGGGCTGCGGCCGCGGCGGTCACCGTACGGTGGTCCGCCACGGCCCGCAGGATGCGCAGCCGGCGGGGGTCGATCACCCCTCCATGATGTCAGCCCGCGGAGGAGCCGAGCGCCGCGCGGGCGTCGATGAAGGCGGCCACGGCGCGCTCCACGTCGGCCGTCGAGTGGGCGGCCGAGAGCTGGACGCGGATCCGGGCGGCGCCCATCGGAACGACGGGGTACGAGAAGCCGATCACGTACACGCCGCGCTCCAGCAGGAGCTCCGCCATCCGGGCCGCCTCCGCCGCGTCGCCGATCATGACGGGTGCGATGGCGTGGTCGCCGGGCAGGATCTCGAAGCCCGCCTCGGTCATCTTCGTACGGAAGAGCGAGGTGTTGGCCGCGAGCTGCTCGCGCAGGTCGCCGGCCGATTCGAGCAGGTCGATGACCTTGAGCGAGGCGGCGGCGATGACCGGGGCGAGGGAGTTGGAGAAGAGGTACGGGCGCGAGCGCTGGCGCAGCAGGGCGACGATCTCGGCGCGGGCGGCGACGTAACCGCCGGAGGCGCCGCCGAGGGCCTTGCCGAGGGTGCCGGTGATGATGTCGACGCGGTCCATGACCCCGTGCAGTTCGGGCGTACCGCGCCCGCCGGGGCCGACGAAGCCGACGGCGTGCGAGTCGTCGACCATGACCATGGCGTCGTAGCGCTCGGCCAGGTCGCAGATCTCGGCGAGCGGGGCGACGTACCCGTCCATGGAGAAGACGCCGTCGGTGACGATCAGCTTCCGGCGGGCGCCGCCCTCGGTGGCCTCCTTGAGCCGGGCCTCCAGCTCCGCGAGGTCGCGGTTGGCGTAGCGGTAGCGGCGGGCCTTGGAGAGGCGGATGCCGTCGATGATCGAGGCGTGGTTGAGCGCGTCGGAGATCACCGCGTCCTCGGCGCCGAGGAGGGTCTCGAAGACGCCGCCGTTGGCGTCGAAGCAGGAGGAGTAGAGGATGGTGTCCTCCTGGCCGAGGAACGAGGAGAGCCGGGCTTCCAGTTCCTTGTGCACCTCCTGCGTGCCGCAGATGAAGCGGACGGAGGCCATGCCGTAGCCCCAGCGGTCGAGCGCGTCCTTCGCGGCGGCGATCACCTCGGGGTGGTCGGCCAGGCCGAGGTAGTTGTTGGCGCAGAAGTTCAGCACCTCGCCCGTGGCACCCGCCACGCCGCCGGAGGTGACGCCGACGGACGCGTTCTGCGGGGTGCCGATGACGCGCTCGGGCTTGTGCAGCCCGGCGGAGCGGATCTCGTCGAGGGTGGTGCGCAGGTCGTCACGTACGGAATCGAACATGGGGCTCTCTTTCCACTGGAGCGGCGGCGGACGGAGGGGGGCCGGGCCCCGCGGAGGGGGAGGGTGGTGCGGGGCCCGGCCGGGGGGAGATGGTTCGGGGCGGCGCGGGAGGGTGCGCCGGGGGGTGGTGCGGGATCGAGCCGGCCGGACGGTTACGCCGTCCAGTCCAGGATGATCTTGCCACTGCGGGCGGTGGCGGCCTCGTCGAAGGCGGCGCCGAAGTCGCGGTGCGAGTAGCGGCCGGTGATGACCGGGGTCAGGTCGAGCCCGCCCTCCAGCAGCACCGTCATCGCGTACCAGGTCTCGAACATCTCGCGGCCGTAGATGCCCTTGATGGTGATCATCGAGGTCACCACCTTCGCCCAGTCCACCGGGAACTCCTGCGCGGGCAGGCCCAGCATCGCGATCCGGCCGCCGTGGGTCATGTTGTCGATCATGTCGCGCATGGCCTCGGGACGGCCCGACATCTCCAGGCCGATGTCGAAGCCCTCGCGCAGGCCGAGCTGTGCCTGGGCGTCGGCGATCGTGGCGTCGCGGACGTCGAGCGCGAGCGTGGCGCCCGCCTTGCGGGCGATCTCCAGCCGCTCGGGGCTGACGTCGGTGATCGTCACGCTGCGTGCACCGGCGTGCCGTGCGACGGCCGCCGCCATGATGCCGATGGGACCCGCACCGGTGATCAGCACGTCCTCGCCGACGAGCGGGAAGGACAGGGCCGTGTGGACGGCGTTGCCGAAGGGGTCGAAGATCGCCGCCACGTCCAGGTCGACCTCGGTGCGGTGCACCCACACGTTCTGCGCGGGCAGGACCACGTACTCGGCGAAGGCGCCGTCGCGCCCGACACCGAGCCCGATCGTGCTACGGCACAGGTGACGGCGGCCGGCGAGGCAGTTGCGGCACTTGCCGCACACCAGGTGGCCCTCGCCGCTGACCAGCGCGCCGATCTCGATGTCCTGGACGTCCGCGCCGACCGCGGCGACCTCGCCGACGAACTCGTGGCCGAGGATCAGCGGGGTCTTGACCGCGCCCTGGGCCCAGCCGTCCCACGAACGGATGTGCAGGTCCGTGCCGCAGATGCCGGTGCGCAGCACCTTGATCAGCACGTCTCCGGGCCCGTGCTCGGGCTCGGGCACGTCCATGAGCCACAGTCCGGGCTCGGCCTTGTGCTTGACGAGTGCCTTCATGGGGTGGCTCCAGGCATGCGGAGGGGGCGCAGCGACCCCTGGGACAGGTGCGGCGCATCGACGGACACCAATCTGCCGACCCGGTAACGATCAGTCCATCGAGGATTTCTTAAGCGGGTCGACAGCCCAGCTTCACGCCTATGCTCCTCCCGTGACGGGGCCGGGGCACGACGGGGAACAGGGAGGTGGCGGCGGGTGCCGAGTCTGCGCAGTCGCGCGCTGTCGGCCGCGCTGATCGCGGCGGGGCGGCGGAAGAGGTTCGCGAGTGCCGAGGCGGTGCGGGCGCGCGTCGCCGAGTCGGCCCGCAGGCCCGCGTCGCACCTGCCGCCGCGCTGGTTGGGCAAGGTCGCCGAGGTCTCGCGCACCTTCGTCGGGGCGTGGCCGGTGTACGAGGTCTCGCCGCGGGACGCGGAGCCCGCGGCCCGTGTGCTCTACGTGCACGGCGGCGGCTACGTCGGCGAGTTGGTGCGGCCGCACTGGGCGCTGGTGCGGACCCTGGTGAGCGAGGCCGGGGCGCGCTGCGTCGTACCGGCCTACATCCTGGCGCCGCGCGGGACCGCCGACCGGACGGTCCCGGTGGCCGCGGATCTGCTGAGCGGGCTGATCGAGAGCGGCGGGGCCGGTGGCACCGTGCTGATCGGGGACTCCGCGGGCGCGGGACTGGCGCTCGCGGCCGCGCAGCGGTTGCGCGACCGGACCGGCGCGCAGCCCTCGCGGATCGTGCTGGTCTCCCCCTGGCTGGACGTGACGATGACCCATCCCGAGCAGGGTGCGCTGGAGGCGGCCGATCCGATGCTCGCGCGGCCGGGGCTGGTGGAGGCGGGGCGGCTGTACGCGGGGACGCTGGCCACCGACGACCCCCGGGTGAGCCCGCTGCACGGCTCCTTCGCCGGGTTGGCGCCGCTGACGGTGTTCACGGGCTCGCGGGACGTCCTGGTCACCGACAGCCGGGAGCTGGTGCGCCGGGCGCGCGCCGAGGGCGTCGAGGTGGACTACCACGAGCTGGCGGGCCTGCCGCACGTCTACCCGCTGCTCCCGGTCCCGGAGGGGCGTGCGGCGCGCGCGGAGATCGTCCGGCTGGTCCGCTCGGCGACCGACCCCGAACCAGGCCCGGTCCCGGCGCCCGCCCCCACCCCCGGCTGAGCTGCCGTGCGGGAGCCGGTCAGGCGGCGCAGGTCATGAGGGAGCTGATCGGGCGGGCCCGGTACGCCGCCCAGAACGCCTCGTCGCGGTCCGCGTCCGGCGGCGGGGTGCGGGCGGGCTGCCAGGCGACGGTGGCGAAGCCCGCCTCGACGGCCGCCTCGGCGAAGTCGGCGTGGGCCCATTCGCGGAACTCGAAGGGCACGGGCGGATCGGTGAGGAACTGGGCGCGCAGCAGCGGCGCGTCCCCGGACGGGTCCCGGTCCAGGATCCTGACGCCGTACGGCGACCAGTCCTGGTGCGGGAAGGCACCGGGGTTGGGCACGATGGCCAGCAGGCGCCCACCGGGGCGCAGGTTGGCCCGGATCGAGCGGAACATCGCGTGGAGGGCGCTCCGGTCGGGGGCGTAGTTGAACAGGTGGACGGCGGTCGCGAGGTCGAAGGGGCCGAGCTGGGGCATCGCGGCGGCGTCGCCGACCACGTACTCGATCCCTGCCCCGGTGGCCGCGGCCGCCGGCTCGTGGGCCTCGGCCCGGGCCAGCGCGATCATCCGTTCGGAGATGTCGACGCCGACGGTCCGCCGGGCGCCGCCGCGGGCGAGCAGGCGGGTGTTGTAGCCGTATCCGCAGGCGAGGTCGAGGGCGTCGAGCCCGTGTACCCCGCCGAGCGCGTCGAGCGCGCCCAGCAGGGTGCAGGTGTCGGCGGCCGAGAAGGCGGCCGTGGTCTTGGACTCGGCGTAGCGCGCCCCGATGGTGTCGTACTGCTTCCGCATGATCCGTATCGTGCCCCGCGCGGTGCGGCGGGGCCGGTCGGGCCGGTGCCCCGTCCCCCGGACGAGGGAAGCGGTAGGCCTATCGGGGGCGTGCGGACCGCGCGGGGCGTACGGGGCCCCCGGGGCGTACGGGGCTCAGCGCGACCAGCACCGGGCGCGCCGTGGCGCCCGTACGGCCGGCCGCACCGTTCGGGTCGTCCGGGCAGGTGGTGCAACCACGGCTGGCGAAGAAGCACCCGGAGCAGTCCGGGGCGCCGATCTCCTCCCGCCGCAGCCGGCCCTTGCGGACCCAGTAGTCCGCGAGGCCCGCCGCCTCGGCCGTGCTGATGTCGAGCCGGGCGGCGATCCGCGCGAGCCCCTCCCCCGGGGCGGCCTCCTCGAACTCCCGCAGCAGCCGGCGCAGCATCGCGGGCCCGGTGCCCCCGCCGCCGTCCGGCGCGCGGGTCACCACACCAGCCTCGCGAGCTGGAAGACCCCGGTGGCGAGCAGCCAGGCGGCGGCCAGTTGGAGGCCGAAGCCGATCAGGGTGAGCCGGGTGCCGATCTCGGCGCGCTGCGCCGCGAGGGTGGCCATGCAGGGGGTGTAGGCGAGGACGAAGACGAGGAAGGCGAGCGCGGCGGCTTCTGGATGGCCGCCGGAGGACCGCGTGAAGGTCGCGCGCAGGCCGTTCCTGAGCACGGGCCCGCCGTCCTCCTGCGCCGAGTAGGTCTGGGCGAGGGTGGAGATCACGCCCTCCTTGGCGATCAGCCCGGTGCCGAGGGCGGCCGTGGCGTGCCAGTCGCCGAAGCCCGCGGGGGCCACGGCCGGTGCGACGGCCTCGGTGACCCGGCCGAAGACGCTCTGCTCGACGGCGACGTTCCCGAAGCCCGCGGGCCGGCCGGAGCCGTCGGCGCCCGCACCCGCGCCGGCCGGGACGGCCATCAGGAGCCATACGGCCGCGGCGGTGGCCACGATGACGCCGCCCGCGGTGCGCAGGAAGGCGGCGAGCTTCTGCCACACCTGGGCGCCGGTGACGCGCAGGGTGGGGAGCCGGTACGGGGGCAGCTCCAGGACGAGCGGCTCCTCGCGCATGTCCGTGAAGAGGAGCGGGCGCAGCAGCAGGCCCATGCCGACGACGAGCAGGACGGATCCGACGTAGAGGAAGAAGACGACGGTGCCGGAGTGCGAGCCGAAGAAGATGCCCGCGATCATCACGTAGACGGCGAGCCGGGCGGTGCAGCTCATGTACGGGATGAGCATGCCGACCAGGAGCCGGTGCGAGCGCCGGCCGAGGATCCGGGTGCTCGCGAAGGCGGGCACGTTGCAGCCGAAGCCGACGACGAGGGGGAGGAAGGCGCGGCCGGGCAGCCGCAGGGTGCGCATCAGGCGGTCGGCGACGAAGGCGGCGCGGGCGAAGTAGCCGGAGTCCTCCAGCAGCGCCAGCAGCGCGAACATGATGATCATCAGCGGTACGAAGGTCAGCAGTTGCCCGACGCCGTTGATCAGGCCGTCGACGAGCAGGCCGGTGAGCCAGTCGGGGGCCGAGGCGGCTTCCAGGAGCCGGGTCGCCCCGCTGCCGACCGGGCCGGAGACGAGGTCGCCGAGGCCGTCCTGGAGGGGTTTGGCGAGGGTGGTGGTCGCTTCGAAGACGCCCCACATGACGGCGAGGAAGAAGGGGATGCCGAAGGAGCGGGACAGCAGCAGCCGGTCGACCCGGTCGGTCAGCGTGGGGCGGGGCCGGGCGCCGGTGGGCGTGGCCCGGGCGATGACCCGGTGCGCCCAGGCGTAGCGGGCCTCGGCGATCAGCAGCTCGGCGTCCGCTTGCCCGTCGGCGTCGGCGTCGGCGGGTACGTCGCCCCGCGCGCCCTCGGCGGCGGCGAGGCGGGCCGCGGCCGCGCGGGCCAGGGCGGTGAGCGGTTCGGGCGCGGCGGGGGGTTCCTCCGCGCAGAGCAGGTTCACGGCCAACCAGCGCGCCGGGTAGGGGTGGTGGACGGCTTCGGCGGCCCGGACGAGCGGGGCCAGCTCGGCTTCCACGGGCGTGCCGGCCGCCCAGCCGGGGTCGGTCGCCGCGGCGGCGGCCCCCGCCGGGGCGCGCAGGGCGTCGGTGACGGCGTCGGCGAGGAGGTCCAGTCCGGCTCCGGTGCGGCCCTCGACCACGACCACGGGCAGGGCCAGTTCGCGGGAGAGCGCGTGGGGATCGGGCGCGCTCCCGCGCCGGGCGGCGACGTCGGTCATGGTGAGCGCGACGACGACGGGGATGCCGGTGTCCAGGACCTGCGAGAGGAGGTAGAGGTTGCGGGCCGGGTTGGCCGCGTCCAGGGCGAAGACGACAACGGCGGGCCGGGCTCCCGGGGGCGCGCTGAGGACGTCGCGGACGAGTTCCTCGTCCGGGGAGTCGGGGAGCAGGCTGTAGGAGCCGGGCAGGTCGGCGACGCGCAGCCGGCGGCCGTCGGGGAGGACGCCCCGCCAGTCGCCCTGGGCCACCGCGACGGTCTTGCCGGGCCAGTTGCCGACCCTTTGGTGGGCTCCGGTGAGGGCGTTGAAGAGCGTCGACTTGCCGACGTTCGGGTTGCCCGCGAGGGCGACGAGCGGGGCGGCGGCGCCCCGCGAGCCGTCGCCCGCGCCGTCGTCCGCGAGGGCGGCGCCCGCGCCGGCGGTGCTGCGCGCGCCGGGCGCGTGGCAGCTCATCGGGCCCACCGCAGCCGGTCGGCGGTGCGGGAGTCGAGCGCCACCCGGGTGGCGCCGAGGCCGACGAGCAGTCCGCCGGTGGCGCCGCGGGCGATGACGGTGACCTCGGCGCCCGGTACGAAGCCGAACTCCAGGAGCCGTCTGCGGCTGCCGCCGCGGTGGCCGGGGTCGATCCCGGTGATCCTCACGGTCGTCCCGGGACGGCTGTCGTTGAGCGACGGCACCAGTACACCTTCTTCGCTGACTCTTCGGCGGTCGATTCCACTTAGGTAAGCCTAAGCAGCCCCGACCGGACCGGAAGGCGCGCAAAGTCCCTGATCGCGCGGGACTTTCAGCCCGCCACCGGCGGGGCGGGCTCGTCCTTTCGGTCGCTCAGCCCAGTTCCGCGAGCGTCTTGAGCAACGGGGCGGCGCCGTCCTCCCGCGCCAGTGCGGCCGAGAGGTCACGGGCCCGCGCGCGCATGCCCGGGTCGGTGGTGGCCTCGCGGACCGCCGCGGCCAGCCGGTCGACGGTGAGCCGCTGGTAGCGGACCGGGCGCGCGGCCACGCCGAGGGCGTGCAACCGGGCGGCCCAGAACGGCTGGTCGAGCTGGACGGGCACGGGGACGGCGGGCACCCCCGCGCGCAGTCCGGCCGCGGAGGTGCCCGCGCCCGCGTGGTGGATCACCGCGGCGGTCCGGGGGAAGAGCCAGTCGTGCGGGACCTCGGGAACGGCGATCAGGTCGTCCCCCTCGGCGCTCAGCCCGCTCCAGCCCGCCTGGACGATCCCGCGCACCTTGGCCTTGCGCAGGGCGGCGGCCAGCAGCGCGCCCAGGCGTTCCGCGTCCTCGGCGACGAGGCTGCCGAAGCCGGCGAAGACGGGGGGCGGGCCCGCGTCGAGGAAGTCGAGGAGCCGCTGCTGCGGCTGCCAGCCGGGGGGCCGTTCGGGCCACCAGTACCCGCCGACGCGGTGTCCGGCGGGCCAGTCGGCGGGGCGCGGCAGGACGAGCGGACTGAATCCGTGGTGGATCAGCCGGTCCGGGTCCATGCCGAGGGGGCCGCTGAACCGGCGCTTGGGCAGGCCCAGTTCGCGGCGCAGCGCGCGCACTCCGGGGGCGAAGGCCCGGTCGCCGCAGGCCCAGATGGCCCGCCCGGTCAGCTTGTTGCCGTACGGGCCCAGCGAGCGGCCGCCGGCGACGAGCGGCGGGATGGCCCGGCTGGGGGTGACGGGCAGCAGGTGGGCGCCGACGCAGGGCAGCCCGTACCCCTCGGCGAGGGTGGCGCACAGCGGTTCGGTGAGGGTGGAGGCGAGGACGATGTCCGCGCCGGCGCGCACCGCGGCGGCGACCCCGTCGGTCAGGGGCGGGATGAACTCGCGGGCCAGTCGCACGACCCGGGCCATGGCGACGGGGGTGCTGACCGCGCGGGTCAGCCGCTGGCCCACGGGCGAGGCGAGTTCCACCCGGGGGTCGACGGGCAGCGGTCGAAATCCCAGGCCGAGCGCGGTGACGGCGTCCTCGAAGCGCCCGTGGGTGGCGAGGACCACCTCGTGGCCGGCGGCGCGCAGCCGCGTCCCGAGTCCGGTGTAGGGGGCGACGTCGCCCCAGGAACCCGCTGTCACCATCAGTACGCGCATGGTTTCACTGTGTCATCCCGCCCTCGGCCCGCGCGAGTTCGCAGCTCAGGAGGGCGGGACGGGCGGTGCGTCGGGGGCCCGGGTGAGCTCGCGGGCGCAGGAGCGCAGCCAGGCGTGGGCGGGGTCGGCGTCGTGCCGCGGGTGCCAGGCCATCCCGAAGGGCATGGTGGGCAGGTCGAGCGGGATCGGGAAGGTCTCCAGCCCCAGCGCGTCGGCGAGCGGCCCGGCCTGGTGGGTGATCAGCCCGACGAGGTCGCTGCGGCGCAGCACGAACAGGGAGGCGGGGAAGGTCCCGACGCTGCCCACCACCCTGCGGGTCAGGCCGAGTTCGGCGAGCGCGGCGTCCACCGGTCCCTCCAGGCGGCCGCGCCGGGAGGCGATCAGGTGTTCGGCGGCGGCGAACCGTCGGGCGGTGACCCGACCGCGCAGCAGCGGGTGCCCGGGGCGTACGACGCCCAACACGCGCTCGTCGGCGAGGTGTTCCACGTGCACCTCGGGCGAGCGGGTGTCCACGACGCCGAGCTCCAGGTCGGCGACGCCTTCGCGCAGGGCGGCCAGGTCCGCGTGGCTCTCCGGCAGGAACCGCAGTCGCACGCCGGGGGCTTCGCGGGCCACCCGGTCGAAGAGCGTGGCCGCGCAGGTGGCCACGTAGGCGTCGTTCGCGATGACGCTGAAGGTGCGCTGGAGCGTGGCCAGGTCGATCCGACCGCCCGAGAGGAAGAGGGAGCGGGCCCGCTCGACGACGGCGCGCACCTCGCCGTGCACGGCGAGGGCGTGCGGGGTGGGCACCATGGACCGTCCGGCGCGGACGAGGACGGGGTCGCCGAGGGCCTTGCGGATCCGGCCGAGGGTGCGGCTCATGGCGGGTTCGGACAGGTGCAGCCGGGCGGCCGCGCGGGAGACGCTCGACTCCTCCAGCAGCACGTCAAGGGCCACGAGCAGGTTGAGGTCCAGGCCGGATTGCGTCACACGCATTCATTCCTTGCATAACTTGCACTGGAAAGCAGGTCACGCCAACCCTACGGTGAGGGCATCCAGATCACCCCTTCCAGCTCCGAGGAGGAGCCGTGCTCCGCCCTGCCCAGAACCGCCCCGGGCCCTCCGCGCCCGCCCCGCCGACGGCCGCGGCCGCCCCGTCGGTTCCCCCGCGGGCCGTGGTGCTCGTGCTGTGCGCCTGCGTCCTGGTCGCGCAGGCGATGGTCGCGGCCGTCAACCTGCTGATCCCGCAGCTCGCCGCGTCGTCGCTGCATCCCGCGCCCGGGGAACTCCTGTGGGCGGTCGACGCGTACGTCATCGTCTTCGCCGCGCTGCTGATCCCCGCCGGGGCCCTCGGCGACCGGTACGGCCGCAAGGGCGCCCTGCTCGCGGGGCTCGGCCTGTTCGCGGCGGGCGGCGCGCTCAGCGCGCTGGCCGACTCCCCCGCCGTGCTGATCGCGGGGCGCGGGCTGTGCGGGGCGGGAGCGGCGCTGATCATGCCCGCCACCATGTCCGTACTGGTCCACCTGAGCGCGCCGGAGCGGCGCGGCCAGGCCCTGGCCACCTGGACCCTGTCCGCGGGCCTCGGCGGGCTGGCGGGCAATGTGGGCGGCGGGCTGGTGGGCGAGTTCCTGACCTGGCGCGCCCTGTTCTGGGCGGTGGTGCCGCTCGGCGTCCTGCTCGCGCTCGTGGTGGCCCGTACGGTCCCGCGCACCCCGGCGCGGGCCGACGCGGCGGTGGACCCGCTGGGCGCGCTGCTGCTGGCGGGGGCGCTGTTCGCGGTGGTCTACGGGATCATCGAGGGTCCCGCCTTCGGCTGGGCGTCGGCGCCGGTGCTGTGCGCCTTCGGGGCGGGGGGCACGTTGCTGGCGGTCTTCACCGGCTACGCGCTGCGCGTCGCGCGGCCGTTGCTGGACCCGCGGGTCTTCGCCTCGCGGCGCTTGCGGGCCGGCGCCCTCGGAATCGGGGCGGCCTTCTTCGGACTCTTCGCTCTGTTCTTCGTCAACGCGCAGTACCTCCAGTACGCGAAGGGCTTCTCCCCCGCCCTGACGGGTCTGGCGATCGTGCCGCTCACCGTGGGCATGGTGCTGGTGCCCCGGCTGGGCGCCCGGCTCCAGCAGCGGACCGGGCCGCGGCTGCCCGCCGGGGCGGGGCTGGCCCTGATCGGGGTGGGCCTGCTGCTGGTGTCGACGGTGGACGCGGGCACTGCGTACCCGGTGTACGCCTGCTACCTGCTGGTCCTCTCCGTCGGCACCGGTCTGTGCGCGCCCGCGCTGACCCTGACGGTGGTGGCCGAACTCCCGGCGCACCAGGCCGGGCTGGGGTCGGGGCTGAACACGGCGGCGCGGGAGATCGGCGCCGCGCTCGGGGTGGCGGTGGTGGGCACGGTGCTGGCCGCGCGCTTCCACGGGTTCCCGCGGGACGCGGCGCAGGCCGCCGCCTTCACCGACGCCATGGGGACGGCGTTGCGGACGGTGGCCGTGGTGCTGCTGGTGGTGACGGTGGCCGTGGTGACGGGCTACCGGGGCGGTGTGCGCCCCGGCGCGCGCTCGGGCGCGTAGAAAGGCGCGCGCCCCGGGATGCATCGGCCGCCGGTGCGGGCGCATCCTGTCTGTGTGACGGCCAGACCGGACAGCCGCGGGCCCGCCCCGGACGAGACGGGCCGGACACTCGCGCGGGCCGCGGTGGACGCGGCGCGGGCGCTCGGCGGCTACGCGGGCGGGGTGTACCTGCGCTCCGGAACGGCGGGTCTGCTGCGGCTCGCGGTGCTGTCGGGGCTGCCGGGGCCCTTGTTCCGTCCTTGGTGGCGGATGCAGGTGAACCGCCCGTACCCGGTGGCCGAGGCGTACCGCTCCGGGCACGCCGTGCACCTGCCCGACGCGGAATCGACGATGCGGTTGTTCCCGCAGCTCATGGCCGGGCTGCCGTTCGCCTTCGGCTCGCTCTACGAGCCGGTGACCGCCGGGCGCGAGCGGTACGGGGTGCTGATGGTGCTGCGCACGGCGAGCCCCGGCACGCCCGTCGGTCCCGCGGACCGGGAGCGGCTGCGCGGGGCGGCCGCGGCGTTGGCCCGGGAGTTGGCGCGGCTGACCGCGGCGGGCGCGCCGGTGGTGTGGGACGGCGATCCGCTGTGCGTGGAGCCGCCCGGTCCCGCGGCCGATGCCGAGGCCGATGCCGAAGGGGCGCTCGCCCGGATGCCGCAGGCGCTGCTGTCCCTGGACCGGCACGGCCGGGTGGGCTTCGCCAGTGCCGGGGCGGACGCGCTGCTGGGCCCGGAAGCGGCCGGGCTGCGGGGTCGCGTCCTGTGGGAGGCGCTGCCCTGGTTGGGCCAGCCCGTGCAGGAGGACCACTTCCGGGCCGTCTACATGTCCGGGGAGCCCGTGGGGTTCCTGGCCCGCCATCCGAGCGGCGAGTGGATCTCGGTGGACCTGTATTCCGGGGCGGGCGGGGTCAGCGTGCTGCTCGCGGCCTCCGGGCCACCCGCGTACGCGCCCGGCTCGGTGACGCGGCCGGGCGCCGGGCTCGGTTCGCCGGCCGACCGGGCGACGGCCGTGTACCGGCCGGTGGCCATGGCCATCGCGCTGACGGAGGCGGTGACCGCCCGTCAGGTGTCGGCGGTGGTGACCGAGGAGCTGTTGCCGGCCTTCGGCGGCCGCCAGTTGGCGATCTACCTGCTCAACGAGCGCCATCTGCACCTGGCGTGGGAGACGGGCTTCCCCACCGGTTTCCTGAACCGCTTCGACGGGGTGGGGCTGGACGTGCGGCTGCCGGGGGTGGAGACCCTGACGTCGGGGCGGCCGATCTTCTTCGAGTCGATGCAGCACCTGGCCGCGGCCTACCCGGGGATCCCGATGGACACCGACGTCGGCGCCCGGGCCTTCCTGCCCCTGATCGCCTCCGGCCGCCCGGTGGGCTCGTGCATCCTGGGCTTCGACGCCCCCCGCGGCTTCAGCCCGGAGGAGCGCACCGTGCTGACCGCGCTGGCCGGGCTGATCGCGCAGGCACTGGAGCGGGCACAGCGCTACGACACCGAGGCCGCCCTCGCCCGCGGCCTCCAGTCGGCGCTGCTCCCGGCCCGGCTGCCGGTGCTGGACCAGGTGGACACGGTGGCCCGCTACCTGGCGGGCACCCAGGGCATGGACGTCGGCGGGGACTGGTACGACGTCATCGAGACGGGGCCCGGACTGCTGGCGCTGGTGATCGGGGACGTCCAGGGACACGGGGTGGCGGCCGCCGCGACCATGGGCCAACTGCGCAGTGCCGTACGGGCCTTCGCGCTGAGCGGGAACAGCCCGCAGGAGGTGGTGAGCGGCACCAACAGGCTGTTGATCGGCCTGGATCCGGGGCAGTTCGCCAGTTGCTGCTACGTCCTGCTCGACCCGGCGTCGGGCCGGGCCCGCGCCGTGCGGGCGGGGCATCCCCAGCCGCTGCTGCGCCGCCCCGACGGCCGGGCCGAGGTACTGGACCTGCCGGGCGGGGTGGTGCTGGGCATCGACCCGCGGGCCGCGTACCCGGTCGCCGAACTCACCCTGGAGGTCGGCGCGGTGCTCGCCCTGTACACGGACGGGCTGGTGGAGGAGCCGGGTACGGACATCGACGTGGGGGTGGAGCGGCTGCGGGCGGCGCTGGCCGCCGCCGGGCCGGGCCCCCTGACCGAGACGGCGGACCTGCTGATCAGCGAGGCGGGGCAGGCCACCGACCGCCCGGACGACATCGCGCTGCTGCTGGCCGCCCGGACCCCGGGCGGCCAGCGGCAGGGGTGAGCAGCGCCCCGCCCGTGCTCAGCCGTGCTTGCCCGCGGTGGCGCGGGCGTACGCGTCCCCGGCGAGCAGCGCGTCCGCGACCATGTCCGCGGTGACCGCGAAGGGCATGTTGTGCGTGGTCTCGCCCTCGGCGGTGGCCGCGCGGCCGATGGCCAGGAGTTCCTCGCGGTCCGGGTCGACCAGGCCCACCTCGGCGAGCGTGGTCGGCAGGCCGACACCGCGGCTGAACCGCAGGTAGGTGTCGAGCTCCTCGGTGGGCGCGCCCTCCAGGACGAGCTGGGCGAGGGTGCCGAGGTTGACCTTCTCGCCGTGCATCATGCCGTGGGTGCGGTGGGAAACGGTCAGGCCGTTGTGGATGCCGTGGGCGGCCGCGAGGCCGCAGGATTCGAAGCCGAGGCCGGAGAGCAGCGTGTTGGCCTCGGTGACCTTCTCCAGGGCCGGGGTGACCACGTGGGCCTCGGCGGCCAGGCGGGCCTGGTGGCCGTACTCCATGAGGGTCTCCCAGCAGAGCCGGGCCAGGCTCAGGGAGGCGGCCGTGGCGAGGCCGCCCGCCATCGCGGTGCGCTCCGCGGCGACGCAGACGCGGGCCTCGTACCAGGTGGCGAGGGCGTCGCCCATGCCGGAGACGATGAAGCGGCTGGGCGCGTTCGCGACGAGCGCGGTGTCGACCAGGACCAGGTTGGGGTTGCGGCGGAAGAAGGAGTACCGCTCGAACGCGCCGTCCTCGGTGTAGATCACGGCGAGCGCGCTGGTCGGGGCGTCGGTGGAGGCCACCGTGGGGGCGCTGACGACGGCGATGTCACCGAGCGCGTGGCCGACGGCCTTGGCGGTGTCGATGGCGGTGCCGCCGCCGATGCCGACGACCACGTCCGCGCCGGCGGCTCGGGCGGCCGCCGCGACCCGGTCGATCTCCCGCTGCGTGCAGAGTCCGCCGAAGACCTCCTTGGTCAGGCGGACCCCCGCGGCGGCGAGCGAGTCGGTGACGGCCGCGTCGACGAAGCCCCAGACCCCCTTGTCGGCGAGGACCACGGCGTGGGTGCCGAGGTGGGCGACGTGCTCGCCCAGGTCGTTCATCGCCCCCGCCCCCTGGACGTACTTCGGCGGGCTGATGAGCATGCGCGTACCGACGGTCTTCACGGAAATCCTCCTGAATTTCAGACGACTCAATTGGCGCCTTTTTCATCCCTATCACGCTCCGAAGGGCCACGGGCGGGCCTTTCCGCAGGTAAAGAAAGGACCAAGTGCCCCACCCCGGCGGCCGTGTCAGCGACGTAGGGTTCCTAGCAATCGGCCAGTTCACAGGCCGATGGAGCCGTCGCCGGATGAGTTGCATTTCCTTTCCGCATTAACTCATCGAGGCGCAATGAAGCGCATGAAGCGCGCGGAAAGCCATCAGGAGGGGCCCGCAGTGAAGAAGCTCATCAATTCCCCGGAAACCGTGGTCGAGGACGCCCTCCGGGGAATGGCCGCGGCCCACCCGGAGCTCGACGTCGACGCGGGCTCGGGCATCGTCACGCGGGCCGGCGGGACCGGTGCGGGGAAGGTCGCGGTGCTCTCCGGCGGCGGTAGCGGGCACGAGCCGCTGCACGCCGGGTTCGTGGGCCGCGGCATGCTGTCCGCGGCGGTCGCCGGGCCGGTCTTCACCTCGCCGGTGCCGGACGCGATCGCCCGCGCCACCGCCGTGGCCGACTCGGGCGCGGGCGTGCTGCACATCGTGAAGAACTACACCGGGGACATCCTCAACTTCACGATGGCCGCCGAGGACTGCGAGGACGAGGGCATCGAGGTCGCCCAGGTCGTCGTCGCCGACGACGTCGCCGTGGCCGCCGACGCGGCCGGTCCCGGCCGCCGGGGCACCGGCGCCACCCTGTTCGTGGAGAAGATCGCGGGCGCCCTCGCCGAAGAGGGCGCGCCGCTGGCCGAGGTGGCGGCGGTGGCCCGCAAGGTGGGCGAGCGCTCCCGCAGTTACGGAGTCGCCCTGTCCTCCTGCACCACCCCGGCCAAGGGCAGCCCCAACTTCGTCCTGGGCAAGGACGAGATCGAGCTGGGCATCGGCATCCACGGTGAACCGGGGCGCGAGCGGCGCCCGTTGATGAGCGCCGCCGACACGGCCACGGCCATGCTCGACGCGATCCTCGAAGACCTCCCGCAGTGCTCCGACGACCCGGTCATCCTGCTCGTCAACGGGCTCGGCGGGACCCCGCCGGTCGAGCTGTACGTGATGCGCGCCGAGGTCGGGCGCGTCCTGGCGGAGCGGGGCGTCACGGTGGCCCGCTCCCTGGTGGGCGACTACGTCACCAGCCTGGACATGGCCGGGTGCACCCTGACCCTGTGCCGCGCCGACGCCGAGCTGCTGCGGCTGTGGGACGCCCCGGTGAACACCCCCTCCCTGCGCTGGGGTTGCTGAGCCGGACCGCGCCGCGAACCCACCCCGACCCCGCTGACTCCCCCACCTCCACCTCCACCACCACCTCCACCACCCTTCGCCGCCAGGAGTGACACGCATGACGACCATGCAGCCGGAAGCACCCGTTCTCGACGCCGCCTGCTTCCAGCGCTGGCTCGCCGAGACCACCCGTCTGGTACGCCGCGACGCCGAGCGACTCACCGAGCTGGACGCGGTCATCGGCGACGGCGACCACGGCGCCAATCTGGTCCGCGGCTTCGGCGCGGTCACCGCCGCCGTGACCGAGACCCGCCCGCGCACCCCGGGCGCCCTGCTGACCCTGGCCGGGTCCACGCTGACCAACACGGTGGGCGGCGCCTCCGGTCCGCTCTTCGGCACCGCGCTGCGGCGCACCGGCAAGGTGCTGGGCGACACCGAGCAGCCGACCGCCGGGGAGCTGGGCGCCGCGCTCGGCGCCGGTCTGCGCTCGGTCCAGAAGCTCGGCGGCGCCGAGGTCGGCGACGCGACGATGGTGGACGCGCTGGCTCCGGCGGTCCACGCCCTGGCCGACGCCGCCGAGGCGGGACGCCCGCTGCGCGAGGCCCTGGACGAGGCCTCGAAGGCGGCGCGCGCGGGGGCCGACGTCACGGCCGGGTTGCAGGCCCGCAAGGGGCGGGCCAGCTACCTGGGCGAGCGGAGCGTCGGACACCAGGACGCGGGCGCCAATTCGGTGGCGCTGCTGATGGAGGCGCTACGGACGGCCGTCGACGGCGCCGCCGGCGACATCGGCGACATCGGGACGGAGATCGGGACGGACCCGGCGCGGGAAGCCGTCGCCGAGGAACCCCTCGCCGAGGAGCCCGTCGCCGGGGAGGGCCGCCGGGCCCGGGCCGGTGTCACGACCGGCCGGGTCGGCGTCGTCCTGGTCTCCCACAGCAAGGCGGTCGCCGAGTCGGTGGCCGAGCTGACCCGGGCCCTGCTCAGCTCGGCCGAGCCCGGCCCGCTCGCCCTGGCGGGCGGCACCCGGGACGGCGGGATCGGCACCAGCGCGGCGCTGATCCGCGAGGCCGTCCGCGCCGTGGACGAGGGTCGGGGCGTGGCCGTGCTGTGCGACATGGGCAGCGCGGTGCTCACCGTGAAGTCCCTGATCGGCGACGAGGAGGCGGGGCTGCCCGCCGGCACCCGGATCGTGGACGCGCCGTTCCTGGAGGGAGCGGTGGCCATCACCTTGACCTCCGCGATCGGCGCGGACCTGGACGCGGTGCTGGCCGCCGCGGCGGACGCGCGGGACTACCGCAAGCGCTGACCGGCCGCCGAGGACAGCGACGGCGGGGCCAGCGGAGCCTCCAGCGGGTCGGTCTGCGGGGGCGCGAACAGGGGCGGTGCGGGCGCGGGTGCGCCCGTACCGCACAGGGCCAGGGTCTGGAGCCGGTCGAGTGCCGCGTCCACGGGGTGCGGGACCGGCCGGCCCTCGGCGTCGTTCAGCTGGTACTTGCCGAGGTTGGAGCCGAGGGCGAACTGTCGGGCGCCGTCGGCGCTGGACAGCGCGGTGGTGCCCGCGCCCCACACCGAACCGTCGTGGCCCCAGGCCGGCCCGCACGGGGTGTCGACGGTGTAGATGCCGAGGCCGTACCGGGCGATGACCCGGCCGGTGTCGTCCGTGACCGGGTGGGTCGTGCGCATCTCGCGGAGCTGGGCGGCGGGCAGCAGGCCGCCCTGGAGCAGGTCCCGGTAGAAGGTGTTGAGGTCCTGCGGGGTGGAGATCAGCGCCCCGGCCGTGCCGGCCATGGTCATGTCGTACTCGCTGTAGTCGCGGGGCGGGTCGATCAGCCCGTGGAAGCTCTCGTACAGCTTGGCGTGCGGGCCGGCGATGAGCGGGTCCGTCCCCGGGAAGTAGGTGTGGCGCAGTCCGGCACGGCGGATGACGTCCCGGGTGATGACCTCTTCGGGATCGCGGCCGGTGACCTCGCGCAGCAGCTCGCCGAGCAGGACGTAGTTGGTGTTGGAGTACGACCAGTCGGTGCCGGGCGCGAAGACCGGCGGCGCGTCGAGGCCCCAGCCGATCAGCGTGGCCGGGAGCAGCGTGCGGTGGCGGAACTCGTCCAGGCTCGCGGCCGATCCGCGGGCCAGGGAGGGGAAGGCCCGCGGGACGTAGTCGGCGATGCCGCTGGTGTGGTTCATCAGCATGCGGACGGTGATCCGCCGGCCGCGCTCGCCCGGGACCAGGTCGGGGAGGTAGTCGCCGATCGGCGCGTCGAGCTCGATCCGGCCCGCCGCGCTCTGCTGGAGGACGGCGACCGCGGTGAAGGACTTGGTGACGCTGCCGACGCGGTGTTCCATGCCGGGACGGGTGGGGCGGCCCGTGTCGAGGTCGGCCACCCCGGTGGCCCCGTCCCATCCGGCGACTCCGTCCCGCACGGAGGCGTACGCCCCGTACATCCCCGCGTCGCGCACGGCATCGAGGCCCCGGGCGAGGGCGACGCGGTCCAGGCCCCGCGGGAGCGTGGTCGCCGGGGCCGCGGTCGCGGCCGTCACCACGGGCGCGGCTCCGGCCAGGGAGGCCAGGCACAGGGCCACCGCCGCCGCCGGGTTCCGTAGCCGCGCCAGGCGCGCGCGGCGCACCGCTGCCCCCACCGTTCCTCCCCCCGCCGCGCCGTACCCGGCCCGGCCCGTCCCGCGTACTGGTCCCTGCGCCCCGAGTATCGGCCACGCTTCCTCACAGGCCGTCATGCGCCGGACGTTTCAACCCCCTTCGAGTGGTCAGACGCATTGACGATCCGAACGGACCCGCGAGAGGGGAACTGTCATGTCCGACGTGTCGCTGCTGCCGGGACAAGCGCAATGCAACTGGGAGTGGCAGGACGACGCGGCCTGCCGCGATCTCGGCCCGAACCGCTTCTTCCATCCCGCCGGTGAGCGGGGCGACGAACGGGACGATCGGGACGAGGCCGCGAAGCGGGTGTGCGCGGTGTGTCCGGTGCGGCGCGCGTGCCTGGAGCACGCCCTGCGCACCCACGAGACCTTCGGGGTGTGGGGCGGACTGACCGAGGACGAGCGGCGCGAGCTGCGTTCCGCGAGGCTCTGAGACCGACTCGGCCGGGGGGCGGGGGCCAGGGAGGGGCCCGGTCGGCAAAGCCGGGGAAATATTCTGCGGGACGAGCTGCGGTTCCCGCATCCTCCGGAGGGCAGTATTCACGCGGTCTTAACGCCGAAACGGACAGCGGCGGCGCGTCGGAACGATGGATTCCGCAGGTAAACAGCTATTGACCAGCGGATCTCGCGGAGATTGCATAGCGGCCCGGGAGCACACGGAACCACTTGCTCACCAGCCGCCTCGGAGGCGATACCGCTCCCGCACTCATCACCCCGCATCTGCCGATCGGAACCCGCACTGATGTCCGACACGATCAGCGCTCCCCAGGCGCTCGCCCCCGCGACCGGCCCCGTCCCCCAGAAGCTGAAGCGCTCCATCGGCGTGGTGGGCGGGACCCTGCTCACCCTCTCGTGCGTGACGCCGGCTTCGACCCTCTTCGTGGTCGTGCCCGACCTGTTCTCGAGCCTCGGCACCTACGCCGCCCTCACCATCGCCATCGGCTCGCTGCTGTGCATCGGCGTCGCGTTCTGCTACTCCGAGCTGGGCACGCTGATCCCGAGCGCGGGCGGCGAGTACGCCATCGTGTCGACGCTGGCGGGCCGCCTCGCGGGTTGGTTGGTCTTCGTCCTGTCCCTGCTGGTGGTGATGATCGTGCCGCCCGTGATCGCCATGGGTACGGCCGACTACCTGGCGCCCATCGTCCACGTCCCGGCCCCGGTCGCGGGCGGCGCGGTCATGCTGCTCGCCACCCTCGCGGGCCTGCTGGACCTGCGCGCCAACGCCTGGATCACCGGCATCTTCCTGGTGCTGGAGGTCGTGGCCGCCGCCCTGGTCGCCGTCCTCGGCTTCGCCCACAGCGAGCGCGGCGCCTCGGCCCTGGTCCACGGCTCGGTGGCCGGTGAGAGCGGCGCCTCGACCTCCACGGTGACCGCGATGATGGTGGTCTCCGGCCTCGCCATCGCCCTGTTCATCACCCAGGGGTTCTCGACCGCCGTCTACCTGTCGGAGGAACTGGAGAACCCGCGGCGCAACGTCGCCCGCACCGTGCTGGCCACCCTGGCCATCTCCACCGCCGTCATCCTCGTCCCGGTCATCGCCATCACCGTCGGCGCCCCCGACCTCGCGGCCCTGACCAGCGGGGACATCGGCGCGATGGTCACCGCCTGGTCCAACTCGGCCGTCGGCACCTTCGTCAGCCTCTGCGTCGCCCTCGCCATCGTCAACGCGGGCATCGTCATGGTCATCCAGAACTCGCGGGTGCTCTTCGCCTCCGCCCGCGACAAGGCGTGGCCCGAGCCCGTCAACAACGCCCTGTCCCGGCTGGGCCGCACCGGCTCCCCCTGGGTCGCCACCCTGCTCGTCGGCGTCCCCGGCGCGGCCCTGTGCTTCGTCAATCTGGACACGCTCTACGGCGTGACCGGCGTCTCGGTGACGGGCATGTACCTGCTGGTGGCGGTGGCCGCGCTGTACAGCCGGCGCGGCGCGCACCGCACGGTGGCCGCCTGGCGGATGCCGCTGTGGCCCGCGGTGCCGGTCGCGCTGATCCTCGTACTCACCTACATCCTGACCCAGCAGGAGACCGAGTACCTGCTCTGGACGGGCGGCATCACCGGCATCGCCACCCTCTACTGGGCGCTCTACCTGCGCCCGCGCCAGGACTCCCGCTGGCTGGTCACCATCCCGGAGACGGAGGACGCCCCCGCGTCCTGACCCCGTTCCCGCTCCCCCTTCTCCTCCCCGCGCCACCCGTCCGAGTCATCGGCCGGGTGGCGCACCCGTGCGGCCGGCGCCGACACCTTTCGCCGCCGGGGAGGGTTGTACAGCGCGCTTCGTCCTTCCGGCGCCTCTTGGAGCGACCAATGACTTTCATGCCGAGTTCCGCCACGGTCCAGGGCCAGGGATCGTTCACGCACCGGGACCCGGCCGTCCCCCTGCCCGTCCCCGCTCAGGGCAGCGGCCCGGACGCCGTCGCCGCGAGAGTGGAGGAACGGGAACTGGTCTTCGACGGGCTCACCTACGTCTGCCGGACGGCCCGGGCGGGCGGCACGGGCACGCCGATCCTCATCCTCGGCGGCTCCGAGCAGAACCGGACCTCCTGGACCCGGCACGAGAAGCGGCTCGTCCAGGACGCTCCCGTGGTCACCGTCGACCTGCCCGGCTACGGCGGCGCCGACTTCCTCCCGGCCCGCTACGGGGTCGACCACCTCGCCGCCGCCACCCGGCACATGGTGGACGCGCTGGGGCTGGAGCGGATCGGACTGTTCGGCACCTGCTTCGGCGGGGCCATCGCGCTGCGCTTCGCCCAGCACTACCCGGCGTACGTCGAGCGGCTGCTGCTCAGCGGGATGACGACGGCCGTCACCGACGAGTACACGGCGGCGATGGAACGCTGGGACCGCATGATCGCGCGCGGTGACACCCTGGACATCGCCCGGGAGCTCACCGACCGCTTCATGTCGCCCCCCGGCACCGGCACCGTGCGCAAGCACGCGGCGGTCGCCCGGCTCGTCTACCAGCAGATCGCCGGTCAGAGCCCCGATTCCCTGCGCAAGTCGGCCGAGCACAACCGGCGGTTGCTGCGGCACGAGTGGTACCGCCCCGAGCCCTGTCCGGCGGTGCCCGCGCTGGTCGTCACCGGCGAGCACGACACGCTCACCACGCCCGACATGGGCCGCCGCGTGGCGTCTTCCCTGCCCGACGCGCAGTTCCTGACCGTGCTGGAGACCGACCACCTGGCGCCGCTGGAGCGCAGCGCGGACTTCGCCGACCTGATGGCCCGCTTCCTCGGCGGCCGGCCGGTGACCGGGCTGCCGTACGCCACGGACCCGGAGTCCTTCGTCGGCGGCGCGGCGGGGCACGGTCGGGGCGAGGCGTCCGCGGCGGGGGTCGGTGCGGGGTGGGGCGGGCACGACGAGTGGTGATGATCACCACGGCGGGCAGCGGCAGTGTGGCGGTGGGCGCCATGTCGGCCGGCGTCGGCGGTGCCTACTGTTGCGCGCCATGACGACCTTTCCTCCTCCCCCGGCGACCCGGCCCGCGGCCCCCTCCGACGGAGCCATCCTGACCGGGCGGGTCGCCCTGGTGACGGGCGCGGGCAGCGGCATCGGCCGGGCCTGCGCCATCGCCCTGGCCGCCGCCGGTGCCACGGTGCACGCGGTGGACATCGACGGGGAGTCGGCCGCGGCCACGGCCGCGGCGGTGGGCGGGCACGCGCACACCGCGGACCTGTCCGACCCCGCCGCCATCGAATCGCTGCCCGCCGCCGTGGACGTCCTGGTGAACAACGCCGGGCTCCAGCACGTGGCGCCGCTCACCGAGTTCCCGCCCGAACGGTTCACCCTGATCCAGCAGGTGATGGTGACCGCGCCGTTCCTGCTGCTGCGCCGCACCCTGCCGCACATGTACGCGCGCGGCTGGGGCCGGGTGGTCAATGTCTCCAGCGTCCACGGGCTGCGGGCCAGCGCCTACAAGTCCGCGTACGTCGCCGCCAAGCACGGCCTGGAGGGGTTGAACAAGGTCACGGCCATCGAGGCCGCGCCGTACGGCGTGACCAGCAACTGCGTCAATCCGGGGTACGTCCGCACCCCGCTGGTCGAGGACCAGATCCGGGCCCAGGCCACCGCGCACGGGATCAGCCCCGCGGACGTGGTGTCGGACGTGCTGTTGACCCGCTCGGCGATCAAGCGCCTGATCGAGCCGGAGGAGGTCGCGGCGGCCGTGCTCTGGCTGTGCGGACCGCACACCGGGTACCTCACCGGCGCCTCCCTCCCCCTGGACGGCGGCTGGGGCGCGCACTGAACGCCCCGCCCGCGCCGGGACCGGGGGCTCTGGCACCCTGGGGGCATGGACGCACCCACCCGCGGCGCGTGGCTGCGCGCCGGCATCAGCCGTGACGGTGGCCCGCTGCTGGAGACCGAGCACGTCGTGTGGCTCCAGACCGGCGCCCTGTACGCCGACAGCCGCGGTTTCGCCGGATGCACCTCCTACGACGGGGAACGGGTCACCTTCCACCACGAGGTCGGCGAGCCCGGCGTCGACGTCGGTGCCCTGCGCGCCGACGGCGCCGGCATGGTGGAGACGGGCACCAACCCCGACGGTTCGACCTTCCTGGAGGTGTGGACCCCGCTCCCCGGAGCCGACGGCCCCGAAGGCTGCTGGACCGCCGGCGGGACGATGACGGTCCGGGTGGGCCCCCACGTCGTCCACGTCGACGCGGCGGGCCGCGGCGCCCACGCCGTCCTCCCCGCGCACCCCGTCCGCCCCGTCCCCTCCGCCACGGGCGACTGACCCACGACGGCCGGCCACCGCGCGGGCGTGCTGCGCGCCGCGGGCCCGCTGACGTCAGGGGGTGCCGGATCCGCCGTCCGGCACGCCCTGACGCCCCCGGGGCGGCGTTCGCCGTCAGTCGCTGGAGAGGGCGCCCAGCAGGGCGCCGACCTCCGGGTGGGGCAGGGCGCGGGCGATGTCGGCCTGGGCGACCATGCCCACGAGGCGGTGGCCGTCGAGGACGGGGAGCCGGCGGACCTTGTGCGCGGCCATCGTCCGCAGGATCTTCTCGGCGTCGTCGTCCGGGCCGATCGTGACCGCGCCTCCGGCGAGTTCACCCGCGGGGGTCGTGGCGGGGTCCTTCCCGGGCACGAGCACGCGGACGACGATGTCGCGGTCGGTGATCATGCCGATGATGCGGTCGCCGCCGTCCCGGATCGGCAGGGCGCCCACCCCCAGCTCGGCCATCTGGTGGGCCGCCCGGAGCACCGGCTCGTCGTGGCCGACGCAGTGCGCGCCCGGTGTCATCAGGTCGCGGGCCGTCTTGACGCCCGGTTTGGGCAGGTGGGTGGCGTTGGGGCTCATCCCCGTCCCCCCGCGCCGACCGTGCGTGCCGTGCGTTCCGTGTGGTTCATGGGGTGCACCTCTCTCCGTACGGAATCCGCTGTTGCCCCGGCCGCCCGAGCGGACAGCCGGCACCCATCGGTTCCCCGTACGGAGGGGTCCTACTGCACGGTTGGGCCGTTCGGACCCGGCTCGCCCCGAACGGGGGCGGCGCCGCCCGTGGCCAGTCGGGAGCCTTCGATCTCCGCCCAGACGACCTTGCCGCTCGCGTGCGCGTCGGCGCCCCAGCGGTCGGAGAGCCGTTGGACGATAGCGAGCCCGTGGCCTCCGGGGGTGCCGCGCGGCGTGACCCGCGGAGCGGGCAGCTCCGTCTCGCCGTCGAGGACCTCGATGCGCAGGGCCCTGCCGTAGGTCAGGACGAGTTCGTCGCACCCGCCCGCGTGCAGGCTCGCGTTGGTCAGCAGCTCCGACACGACGAGCAGGGCGTCCTCGCTGGTCTGGTTGGAGGGCCAGCCCCAGTCCCGGATGGCTTCGCGGGTGAAGTCGCGGCCCTTCGCCACGTGTCCTCGGACACCGCGCAGGGCGAGGCGGCGACGCTGCCCCATGACCGGCGCTCGCGCGCCCAGTGGCTCGCCGGCGTCCGATCCGATGGCCGTCACTGTGACCTCACCTGACCCCCGTTGACACTGATCCTCGATGGCTGATCCTCAATGATGACAAACCCCTGCCTTCTTGGACCGGCCGAGTCACGACTTGGTTGTACGCGGTCGCCGAGCTCATCCGATCACCATGTGCAGGCGGAGGGTGAGCCCCGTGTCCAGGGCCCTGATCTCCACCAGGTCGCAGAGCTGGTGGATCATCCACAGTCCGCGGCCGCCGTCACCGGAGGCCACGGGCGGGCGGCGGCGCCCGGCCAGCGGGTCCATCAGCCGGCCGCCGTCGTGGACCTCCGCCACCACCGCGCCGGTCCCCGCGGCCCACAGTCTCAAGGTGCCGCTGCCACCGCCGTGGGCGAGGGAATTCGCGGCCGCTTCGCTGACGGCCAGGACGAGGTCGTCCCGGCGGGTCGGGTCGAGGGCGCTGCCGCGCACCCAGGCCTGGGCGTGTTCCCGTACCCGGGCCAACTCGCCCGCGGCGTACTCCAGTACCAGCGCCGCGGTGGCGGGCTCGGGCAGCGGGGTGTCGCAGTCGGCGCAGACCGTCGTGGCGTCCGCGTAGGCGGGGCTGTCGGCCGGGCGGCCGGCTTCGATCAGCGTGGGGTGCGTGCGCCGGGCGTCGGCGACGACCGCGGCCGGGAGTCCGGTCGTGTCGTACGGGCACAGGATGCTGGCGGCGCGCCCCGCGAAGGCGGTGTTGATGAGCGCCTCGTGCCGGGTCGCCTCGCGGACCTCGGCCGCGGATCGCCCGGGCCAGATCGGCTCGCCGACGATCCGGGCGGAGCGGCCCGGATGCCGGTCGGCGAACTCCTGCAGGGCGGCCAGGACGCGGCCGGGGTTGCGGCCCAGCCGCGCCATGTCCACGAACTCGATGTCCTGCGCCGCCGCCCCGGCCCCGTCCGCCGCGAGAGCGCGGCGGAGCGCCGCCAGGTGCGGGCCGGGAACGGCGACGAGGACCGGCTCGGCGGCGCGCAGCGCGTCCTGTAGGAAGCCGCGCACCCCGCTCACGTACTCCTGCGGGTTCCGGTAGAAGAGGGCCGGGTGGGCGAAGGCGCCGGGGTGCGCGCGCGCAGCGGTGGTGCGGTGGCTCATGCTGCACCCTCCTGCGCGGCGCGCTTCCAGGACGGCCGTGGCCCTCATCGACCCGTCGGCCCGTCCGCTCGTTCACTCGTCGCAGTGAGTATGACGGGCGCGGCGGCGGACGGCCCGGACCCGGCTGCGCGCCGACCCTATGCGGTGAGCATGCCGCTCCGCAGCCGCGCCAGCGTGCGGCTCAGCAGTCGGGACACCTGCATCTGGGAAATGCCCAGCTCGGCGCCGATCTCGGCCTGCGTCAGCTCCTGTCCGAAGCGCATCCGCAGGATGTGGCGGTCCCGCTCGGAGAGCTCCTCCAGCAGGGGCGCGAGGGTGTGGAAGTCCTCGAACAGCTCCATGGCCGCGTCCGGCTCGCCGACGCTCTCGGCCAGCGGGCGGGTTCTGCGGCCCGCGGGGGCCTGCTCGTCGGAGTCGCCGGTGGTGTCCAGGGAGCCGCTGGTGTAGCCGTTGGCGGCCACCAGGCCCTCGATGACCTCTTCCTCGGAGAGGTCGAGGTGTTCGGCGAGTTCCCGGACCGTGGGCGCCCGGCCGAGGAGGTTGTTGAGGGCCTCCTGGCTCTGGGCCAGCTCGGTCCGCAGTTCCTGCAGGCGCCGCGGGACGTGCACGGCCCAGGTGGTGTCCCGGAAGTACCGCTTGATCTCGCCGGTGATGTAGGGGAGGGCGAGGGTGGAGAACTCCACCTCGCGCGCCGGGTCGTACCGGTCGATGGCCTTGATCAGCCCGATGGTCCCCACCTGGAGGATGTCCTCCATGTCCACCCCGCCCGCGCCCGCGGCTCGGGAGCGGAAGCGCCGGGCGGCGAAGTGCACGAGTGAGACGTTCATCTCGATCAGGGTGTTGCGGACGTACTGGTACTCGCGCGTCCCTTCCTCCAGGGAACGCAGCCGGACCAGGAACACCCGTGACATCTCGCGCGCGTCGGCGGGCGCCACCTCGCGGGCGTTGTCCACCTGCGGCAGCTCCGCGACGGACTCCCCCGCAAGCGGCCCTGCGTCCGTGCGCGTTGCTCCCGCCTCAAGATCGCGGCTGACAAGTGTTTCCATCCCGGACATGTGGCCGTCCCTCCCTGTGGCGAATGGCTGCGCAACCGCTCGTGCCCACATTACGACCCCCTACACACATGCGGCCCGAGAAATTCCGGATGGACGTCGATCAGCACCCGGGCCGTCGCTCTCGCCGCCCGGAGCAGGCATACTCGCACTCTCGGAAACCACGCACACGACCACGGGGAGGCGGACACGTGCGGGAGACGGAAGCACACGACGCGGGAGTGGTCGCCAAGAGCTACCCCGCCGGTCCCGGCTGGGTGGTCGAGGCGCGCGGCGAGCTGGACCAGGACACGCTCGCGCCCTTGGAGAACGCTCTGACCCGGGCGGCCGGGACCCATCCGGTGGTGGTCCTGGACGCGGGAGCCATCACCTTCGGGGATTCCTCGTTCCTCAACATGCTGCTGCGCCTGCACCGGACCACCACGCTGCGCGTGGCCGCTCCCGGCGACCAGCTGACCCGCTTGTTCCAGCTGACCGGCGCGGACACGGTCCTCTCCCTCCACCCGGACGTCCGGGACGCGCTCGCCGCGCCGGCCTGAGTGGGGGCGCCGTACCGGTCCGGGTACCCCGCGACCCGCCCGGCATGCGCACCGGGGGACTGTCGTACCGTGGCGTGAGCGCAATGATCACCCCCGTCCGCCGTCCTCCACCATCCGGGATCGGGCGGCCGCAGGCGGGCGTGCCACGCGACGACGGTCGTCACTAGAGTGAGGTTGACGGATGGCTGAGCGCCCTGCCCCGGGGTCCGGGAGCGGCGATGCGGTGGTTCCGGGCGCGATCGGCGAGGCCGACCTGCGCCGCCTGCTGGCCGGACTGACGGCCGTGCGCGACGGGGACTTCCGCACCCGGCTGCCGCAGGAGGCCGAGGGACTGCTCGGTGAGATCGCGACGGTCTTCAACGGGATGGTCGACCAGCTGTCGCTCTTCACCTCCGAGGTGACGCGGGTGGCGCGGGAGGTCGGCACCGAGGGCACCCTCGGCGGTCAGGCCGAGGTGCCGGGCGTGGGCGGCGTCTGGCGGGACCTCACGGATTCGGTCAACTTCATGGCCGGAAACCTCACCGCACAGGTGCGCAACATCGCCCAGGTGGCGACCGCCGTGGCCGAGGGCGACCTCTCGCGGAAGATCACGGTGACGGCGCGCGGCGAGATCCTGGAGCTGAAGGAGACCATCAACACGATGGTCGACCAGCTGTCCGCCTACGCGGACGAGGTCACCCGGGTGGCCCGGGAGGTCGGCACCGAGGGGATCCTCGGCGGTCAGGCGCGCGTCCCGCACGTGGCGGGCACCTGGAAGAACCTCACCGACAACGTCAATTCCATGGCGAACAACCTCACGGGCCAGGTCCGCAACATCGCCCTGGTCACGACGGCCGTCGCCAACGGCGACCTGTCGAAGAAGATCGACGTCGACGCCCGGGGCGAGATCCTGGAGCTGAAGACGACGATCAACACGATGGTCGACCAGCTGTCCTCCTTCGCGGCCGAGGTCACCCGGGTCGCGCGCGAGGTGGGCAGTCAGGGGCGGCTCGGCGGCCAGGCCGAGGTCGAAGGAGTCTCCGGCACCTGGAAGCGGCTGACGGAGAACGTCAACGAGCTGGCCGGGAACCTGACCCGGCAGGTCCGGGCCATCGCCGAGGTCGCTAGTGCGGTCGCCGAGGGCGACCTGACCCGCTCGATCACGGTGGACGCCTCCGGCGAGGTCGCCGAGCTGAAGGACAACATCAACTCGATGGTCGGCTCGCTGCGCGAGACCACGCGGGCCAACCAGGAGCAGGACTGGCTCACGTCCAACCTGGCCCGCCTGTCGGGGCTCATGCAGGGCCACCGCGACCTCTCGGTCGTCGCCGCGCTCGTGATGGACGAGCTGACCCCGCTCGTCGCGGCGCAGTACGGCGCGTTCTACCTCGCCGAGGACTCCGCGGACACCACCGTGCTCACCCTGGTGGGCTCGTACGGGCGTCCCGCCTCCATGGTCGAGGGCGCCCGGTTCGCCCTCGGCGAGTCCCTCGTCGGGCAGGCGGCGCGCAGCCGCCGGACCATCGCCGCCGACCAGGTGCCCGGGACGTACTTCATCTCCTCGGGGCTCGGGCACACCACGCCCGGCAGCCTGATCGTCATGCCGATCGTGGTGGAGGACCAGGTCCTCGGCGTGATCGAACTGGCCTCCTTCGGTGCCTTCACCCCGGTGCACCGGGACTTCCTGGGCCAGCTGATGGAGACCATCGGCGTCAACGTCAACACCATCGTCGCCAATGCGCGCACCGACGAACTCCTCGACGAATCCCAGCGCCTCACCGGCGAGCTGCAGGCCCGCTCGGCGCAGCTCCAGGTCCAGCAGGACGAGTTGCAGCGCTCGAACGCGGAACTGGAGGAGAAGGCGGCGCTGCTCGCCAGCCAGAACCGCGACATCGAGGCGAAGAACCTGGAGATCGAGCAGGCGCGCCAGGAACTGGAGGACCGCGCCCAGCAGTTGTCCCTCGCCTCCACCTACAAGTCCGAGTTCCTGGCGAACATGAGCCACGAACTGCGCACCCCGCTCAACAGCCTGCTGATCCTCGCCCAGCTCCTCGCCCAGAACCCGCACCGCAACCTCACGCCGAAGCAGGTCGAGTACGCGGGCATCATCCACTCCGCCGGGTCCGACCTGCTCCAGCTGATCAACGACATCCTCGACCTGTCGAAGGTCGAGGCGGGCAAGATGGACGTCCACCCCGAGCGGGTGCGGTTGGCGCAGTTGCTGGAGTACGTCGAGGCCACCTTCCGCCCGATGACCACGCAGAAGGGCCTCGGCTTCACGGTCACCACGGCCGTCGATGCGCCCGTCGACCTGCTCACGGACGACTCGCGGCTGCGCCAGGTGCTGCGCAACCTGCTCTCCAACGCGGTCAAGTTCACCGAGCGCGGCAGCGTCGCGCTGCACGTCGAGCGCGCCCCCGACGCCTCGGTGCCCGCGGGGGTCCCCCGCCCGGGGGCGATGGTGGCCTTCCGGGTCCGCGACACCGGGATCGGCATTCCGCCGCAGCAACTGGGCTCGGTGTTCGGTGCCTTCCAGCAGGCCGACGGCACGACCAGCCGCAAGTACGGCGGTACCGGCCTCGGGCTGTCCATCAGCCGGGAGATCGCCCAGCTCCTCGGGGGGTCCGTGACCGCGCGGAGCACCCTCGGCCAGGGCAGCACCTTCACCCTCTACCTGCCCGTCACCCGACCCGACTACGAGGACCAGCCCGACCCGGCGGCGAGCGGGCGCGGGCCCTTCGTCGACGGGGCCCTCCCGCTGCCCGCCGCGCTGCCGGCCCAGCGACCCGATCCGCAGCGACCCGATCCGCAGCACGCCGTGCCGCGTCCACCGCGCCGGATCCTGGTCATCGAGGAGCGCCCGAACGGCCTGCTCGCCCTCGTCGCCGAGAGCGCCACCCGCGAGGTCGCCCCGGCCCTCGGGCCGGCCGGGGACCCGGGCGCCGCCCAGGTCGCGGACGGCGGCGTACAGGTCGTCCAGGCCGCGAACTCCAGGGAGGCGGCGGCGGCTCTGGCGGCCGGGCCCTTCCACTGCGTGGTCCTGGACCTCGACCTGCCCGGCGGCGAAGCGGACCGCTTCCTCGACGCGCTGGACGCGGACGCCGCGCCGGCCTCCCTGCCGGTCCTGGCCCATGACAACGGGGCCCTGGACCCCGGCCGGGAGAGGGAGCTGCGCACCCGCGCCACCTCCTCGCAGCTGGAGGTGCTGTCCGGTCTGGACGAGCTCCGCGGACGCGTCGCCGTGCACCTGGCCGCCCACGCGGACGCGCCGCGGGACGTACGGCCGTCCGCCCCGGTGCGGGAGATCCGGACGCACTCCGGCCGCCGGGGCGGGGAGGGGCTCACGGGACGCACGGTGCTCGTGGTGGACGACGACGCGCGCAACCTCTTCGCGCTGAGCGGGATCCTCGAACTGCACGGGGTCCGGGTCCTGCACGCGGAGGACGGCCGCAAGGGCATCGAGACCCTCGTCGCCCACTCCGAGATCGACCTGATCCTGATGGACGTGATGATGCCGGAGCTGGACGGTTACGCCGCGACCGCGGAGATCCGGCGCATGCCCCGGTACGCCGACCTGCCCATCATCGCGGTGACGGCCAAGGCGATGCCCGGCGACCGGGAGAAGAGCCTGGCGTCGGGGGCGAGCGACTACGTCACCAAGCCGGTCGACGCCGACGACCTGATCGGCCGCGTACGGCGCTGGATGCGGGCATGACACCCGCCGCCGAGGAGCCCCCGCCGGCCCTGGGACGGCTCGTCGCGACCGTCGAGCGGCTACGGGAAGAGGTACGGGCGGCGCACGCGGCGGCCGACGGCCGGGCGCTGATCGAGCTGGCCAAGGGCGTCCTCATCGGGCGCCTGCACTGCACCCCCGCGACCGCCGCCCGACAACTGGACGAGCTGTGCCGCCAGTCCGGCCTCTCCCCGCTGGAACTGGCCGCCGACATCGTGAACCAGGCGGCCCGCGACCACGTCGGTGACGTCGCCGCCGAGTTCCTGGAACGGATCGGCGCGCCGGGCTCCCTCCCGGCCGACCCGGGCGCCGAGGTGCGGCTGCGCACGGCCGAGAGCGGCGCACTGGCCGCCGCCGGGGACACGCAGGCGATCGCCCAATCCCTGCTGACCCACGCGCTCACCCCGCTCGGAGCCGTGGCCGTCGCCGTGTGGACGGCGGCGCCGGACGGCTCCCTCGGCCTCGCGGGGCACGCCGGTTTCGCCGCCGGGGAGGCCGCGCGCTGGCGTCACGTACCCCCGGGGGTCCGCACGGTCGCCCGGCTCGCCCTGCACGAGCGTGCTCTGGTGACCCTGGCCGGGCCCGACGAGGGCGGCCCGCCCTCGATCGGCCGCCTCCAGTGGCCGAGCGGGGGGCGCATCGCCGTACCGGCCGGGACCGGCGGACGCGTCCACGGCGTACTCGAAGTGTGTTGGCCGCAACCGCTGGCGCCGCAACCGCCGTCGGTCGAGCGGCAGATCGAGACCCTGGCCGAACTGTGCGCGCACACCATGGACGCGGGGCCCACGGCCGGCGCCGGACCCGCGCAGGGCCCGCCCGCGGACGTCAGGGAGCTGATCGACCTCGCCGAGGGGCTGCACGACCCGGCCGTGGTCCTCACTCCGGTGCTCGACCCCGCGGGGCGCCTCGACGACTTCCGCATCCGCCACGTCAGCGGCAAGTTCGTCGACCCGGCGGGCCGCCCGCGCGGCGACGTCGGCGGCTCCCTGCTGCTGGAGGCCTATCCGATGGCCGCGGGCGACAGCGGCCTGTTCGACGCCATCGAGCACGTCCACGCCACCGGCGAGCCCTTCCGCGCCCAGCGCATGCACCTCACCGCGCTCGTCGACCAGGTCCCCCTCACCTCGGTCGCCGACATCAGCATCAGCCGGCACGGGGTGGCGCTGCTGCTCATCTGGCGGGTGGAGGACGAGACGGCCCGGCTCGCCGGCCTGCTCCAGCACGCGCAGCGCCTCGGCCGGATCGGCGGCTTCGAGGAGAACCTGACCTCGGGCGAGATCACCTGGAACGCGCAGCTCTTCGACCTGCACGGGCTCCCGCCCGCCGCGGACCCCGTCCCGCTCCGGGACCTGCCGGGCCGCGCCCACCCCGACGACTCGGCCGGTCTGGGCCGCTTCCTGCGGGCGCTGCTCCACTACCGGCGGCCCGCCTCGGTCGACTTCCGGCTGCGGCGGCCGGACGGGATCACCCGGCACATCCGGGTCGTCGCCGAACCTGTCCTGGACGCCGACCGGCGCTTGTACGCCGTGCGCGGCGCCTACCAGGACATCTCCGCCCAGCACTGGACCGAGGTCGCGCTGGCCGCGACGCGCGACCAACTCGCCCACACCGCCGCCGAGTCGGCCGAGCACAGCCGGCTCGCCCTCCAGCTCCAGCACGCCATCATGCCGCCGACCCCGCCGGTCGTCGAGGCGCCCGGGCTGCGGGTCGCGGTGCGCTACCGGCCCGCCGCGTCCGAGTCCCTGGTGGGCGGGGACTGGTACGACACGGTGGTCCTGCCGTCGGGGCTGGTGCTGTTGTCCGTCGGCGACATCGCGGGGCACGGCATCGGGGCGGCGACCGCGATGGTGGTGCTGCGCAACGCGCTGCGCGGGCTCGCCGTCACGGGCGCCGGACCCGCGCAGCTCATGTCGTGGCTCAACACCGTCACCCACCACCTGACGGAACGGGTGACGGCCACGGCCGTGTGCGGCCTCTTCGACCCGCGCACGCGGATCCTGCGCTGGGCGCGGGCCGGCCACCTGCCTCCGGTCCTGTTGCGCGGGGACGGGGCCGGGGCCTTCCCCCTCATCGAGGGCCTGCTGCTCGGCGCGCTCCCGGAAGCCGAGTACGCCGAGCGGGAGGTGCAGTTGGCGCGGGGGGACACCCTGTTGATGTACACCGACGGGCTGGTGGAACGCCGCGACTCCTCGGTGCAGGACTCCCTCGGCCACCTGATGCGCACCGCGTCCGGCCGGGCGGCCGACCTCGACGCCCTGCTGGACAGACTGCTCACCGACAGCCGCTCCGACACGGACGACGACACCTGTCTCATCGGCGTACGCGTGAGCTGAACCCGCGCTGCGGTCCGCGGCGCGGGGGCGGCCTCAGACCTCGCGCCAGCGGGCCATCGCCCAGGAGAACACCCCGAACAGCATCAGGCCGATGGCGACCACCACGAGCAGCCAGGGGCCGGCCGGGGTGGCGGCGAAGGAGCGCAGGGTGTCGTCGACCCCCTTGGCGCGGGCGGGATCGTAGCGCAGGGCGGCGTGGCAGACGAAGCCGCCCGCGACGGCGAAGACCGCGCCGCGGGCGATCCCGCCGGTCACCCCGAGGAACTCGACGGCCCGCCGCCAGCCCTGCGACGCGCCGCCCATGCGCAGATGGTCGCGGAAGCGGCGCTGGGCCGCCCGCACCGCGATGCCGATGCCCGCGGCGGCGATCCCGACCCCGGCCGCGCCCACCAGCCATTGCCCGCCGGGCAGTTCGAACGCCCGCGCGGTCACGTCGCGCGACTGCTGGTCGCCGGAGCCGCCGCCACCGGACCCGGCGGCGAAGGACAGCACGGAGAAGGCGACGCCCGCGTAGAAGACAGCGCGGGCCGCCGAGGCCAGTCGCTTCCCGGCCCGGTCACCACGCGGCCCGGCCGCGCCGAACACCGCCTCCGAGAGGCGCCACAGCACCATGCACACGAGCCCGATCCCGACCGCCCACACCAGGACGCGGCCGAAGGGCTGCCCGGCCAGGGTGGCCAGGGCGCCCTGCCGGTCCGCCTCGCCGACGGGCTCACCGAAGGCGACCCGTACGGCCAGCAGTCCGGTCAGTACGTACAGCACTCCGCGCGCCACCAGTCCGCAGCGCGCGGTGACCGCCCGGCCCGTGCCGCCTCTGGACGCGGTCCGGACACCCTCCTTCGCGACGTCCTCGCTCACCGCGCTCACACCTCGCCGCGCCAGCCGCCGGTCTCCACCCCGCGCGCCTCGATGAACAGCTTGAACCGTTTGAGGTCACCGCTGACCTGGCGTTTGACGAAGCCGAGCTTGTCCGCGGCGCTCTCGGCGAGGCCCTCTGGGGCCCAGTTCAGGTGGAGTTCGATCCGGGTGGTGGTGGCGTCGACCGGCTGGAAGGTGACCAGCCCGGCCTGCCGGGCCTCGCCGCTCACGCTCATCCACGCGACGCGCCGGTCCGGGAGCTGCTCGGTGATCCGGGCCTCGAACTCGCGCTCCACGCCGTTGACGTTCGTCACCCAGTGCGTGAGGGTGTCGCCGCGCTGTTCCACCCGCTCGACCCCCTCCATGAAGGCGGGGAACTCCTCGAACTGGGTCCACTGGTTGTATGCCGTCCGGAGCGGCACGTTCACCTCGACGTGCTCTTCGACGTGCGACATCACGGGGTCCTTCCCTCGGCGCTGGACGTTGTGAGGACCGTGTGCCCCGTACTCACCGGTCCATGTGCCCGGGCGCCGGCCAAGGGCTCGGGCCGCCTGGCGGCCGCCCCGCGCGCATTCCACAATGGAACGGTGAACCGGTACGAGCTGGTGTTCAGGAGCGCCGGGTCCGCTGAGCCCGGCGAGGACACCGTCGTGGTCGCGCGCACCGCGCAGAAGGGCCCCGGAGGCCACCCCGTGTATGCGGACGAGTCCGGAATCCTGCGCGCGGAGATCAGCGACCAGGGCGAGGTGCGGATCCTCGCCACGGGCGGTCACCAGGACACCAGGACGCCGTTGCGGGCCCGCCCCCTGGAGTGATCCGGCCGCTGTGCGCGGGCCCCCGCCCGCTCCCCCGGTCCGTCAGCGCAGCCGCAGCCGGACCCGGACGCTCTTGCCGCCCGTCGGCAGGGGGGCCACCGACACCCGGTCCGCGAGGAGCCGGACCAGCGGCCACCCGAAGCCCCCCTCGATCGCGCCGGCGTTGGGCGCGCCGGGCCGGATCGGGCGCCCGGCCGCACCGTGCGGGACCTCGCAGCTGCGGTCGGTGACGGTGATCTCCAGGGCGTCGCCGTCCACCTCGGCTTCCAAGCCGGCGAGGCCGCCGCCGTGCCGGTAGGCGTTGGTGACCAGCTCGGACGTCACGAGGAGGGCATCGGCCCGGACCGCGCCGCTCACCACCGGCGCGCCCGCACCGGGCCCGCCGTCCAGCAGGGCGGCCACGCGGGCGCGGGCGTCGGCCGCATCCGACGGGGTCACCGGCCCGGTCGTACGCACCACACGCTCGCTCACAGCGATCACAGCCTTCGCACCCGTCCCTCTTCGCTCGTGCTCTCCCGTGCCGTCTGCCCTCCCGCGGCCCGGGTACACCCCTCCCCTGCCCGCCGTCTCGCGGCGCGCGCCCGTACGCGGCGAACGCACCCACCAGATAAACATGAGGATTGTTCACTTTCCATTGACAGGCCGGGCCCCTCGACCCGAGAGTTCCGTCAGCGAGCGCGCCCCGCGCAGCCCCTCCCCCGAGCGAAGCGAGTCCGCATGACTGCGTCCGTACCCGATTTCCCGGCCGGATTCCTCTGGGGCGTCTCCGCCTCCGCCTTCCAGATCGAGGGCTCCCTCACGGCCGACGGCCGGGGCCCCTCCTCCTGGGACGCCTTCACCCGGGAAGCGGGCCGCATCAAGGACGGTTCGCACGCGGACGTGGCCACCGACCACTACCGGCGCTACCGCGAGGACGTGGCGCTGATGGCCGAACTCGGCGTCGGCGCCTACCGGTTCTCGGTGTCCTGGTCCCGCGTCCTGCCCGAGGGCGGGGGCGAGGTCAACGGGAAGGGGCTGGACTTCTACGACCGGCTCGTGGACGAGCTGTGCGCCGCGGGGATCACCCCCGCGCCGACCCTCTTCCACTGGGACACCCCCCTCGCCCTGGAGGAGCGGGGCGGCTGGCTCGACCGGGACACCGCCGAGCGGTTCGCCGCGTACGCCTCGGTGGTCGCCGGGCGGCTCGCCGATCGCGTCCCGCTGTGGATCACCATCAACGAGCCCGCCGAGGTCACGCTCCTCGGCTACGGACTCGGCGAGCACGCCCCCGGCAGGCAACTCGTCTTCGACGCACTGCCCGTGGCCCACCACCAGCTCCTGGCCCACGGCCTCGGCGTACAGGCCCTGCGCGCCGCGGGCGCCCGCGGGATCGGCATCGCCGCCTCGCACAGCCCCGTCTGGACGGCCGGCGACGACGAGGCCGACCGCGCCGCGGCCGAGCTGTACGACACCCTCACCAACCGGCTCTTCGCGGACCCGATCCTGACCGGCGCCTACCCGGACGGCCTGGCCGACCTGCTGCCCGGGCCGGTCGCGGAGGACCTGAAGACGATCTCGGCGCCGCTGGACTGGTACGGGATCAACTACTACAACCCGATGCTCGTCGGCGCTCCCCGGCCCGCCTCGGAGGCGGGGGACTTCGGCGGCATCGAGATCCCGTCGGACCTGCCCTTCGCCATCCGCCCCATCGAAGGGCGCGAGCGGACCGACTTCGGCTGGCCGGTGGTCCCGGAAGGGCTGTACGAACTCCTCGGCGTCATGCGCGAGCGCTACGGCGACCGGCTGCCGCCGCTGTACGTCACCGAGAACGGCTGCTCGTACGGCGACGGGCCCGACCCCGTGACGGGCCGGATCGAGGACGCGCGCCGGATCGCCTACCACGACGGGCACCTGCGGGCCCTGCACCGGGCGATGGCCGAAGGGGCCGACGTGCGCGGCTACTTCATCTGGTCGATCCTCGACAACTTCGAGTGGGCCGAGGGGTACCGGCAGCGGTTCGGGCTCGTCCACGTCGACTACGAGACCCTGCGGCGCACGCCCAAGGAGTCCTACGCCTGGTACCGCGACCTGATCCGGCGCGGCCGGTGAGCGTCGGGCGGCCCGCCACGGAGGGCGGAGCCGCGGCGGACGGAGCCGCCAAGGGGGCGGCGGACGGTCGGTGGGTGGGGGCCCTCTCCCTCGCCAACCTCGGTGTCTGGGTCGGCTGGTTCGGCCCGCTGCAACTGCTGCTGGCGCGGCAGGCGGAGCAGCTCGCGCCCGACCACAAGGCCGCCACGCTCGCCCTGGTGACGGGTGTGGGCGCGGCCGTCTCGATGGTGGCCAACCCGGTCTTCGGGGCGCTGTCCGACCGCACCACGGCGCGGGTGGGGCGGCGCGTGCCCTGGGTGGTCGCCGGGACGGTGGGCGGCGCCGCGGGGCTGGCCGTCCTCGCCCTCGCGCGGAGCGTGCCCGCCGTCATCGCGGGCTGGTGCCTGGTCCAACTCGCCCTCAACGCCTCGTTCGCCGCGCTGACCGCGGCCGTACCCGACCAGGTGCCGCGGCGCCGGCGCGGGCTGGTCGGCGGCTGGCTCGGCGTCTCCCAGGTCGTCGGCATCCTGGTCGGCACGGCGCTGGCCACCGTCGCGGGCGGCACCGGCGCCGGGTACCTGGCCTGCGCGGCCTTCTCGGTGGTCGCGGCCCTGCCGTACGTCCTCATGCGGCGCGACACCGCGCTCTCGCCCGCCGCCCGGCCCGCGTTCCGCTGGCGGGCCTTCCTCGCCGGCTTCTGGATCGACCCGCGCCGCCATCCGGACTTCGCGTGGGCCTGGCTCACCCGGTTCCTGATGAACCTGTCGTACTCGATCAGCACGATGTACCTGCTGTACTACCTCACCGACGCCGTGCACTACGCCGGCGACGCGGACACCGGGGTGCTGGTCCTCACCGCGCTCAACGCGCTCACCATGCTCGCGACGGTGGTGATCAGTGGGGCCCGCTCGGACCGCAGCGGGCGCCGCAAGCCGTACGTGATCCGGTCGGGGCTGGTCATCTCCTCGGCCACCCTGCTGCTCGCCGTGTGGCAGACCTGGACGGGCGCGGTCGTCGCCTCGCTGGTCCTGGGCATCGGCTTCGGCGTGTACACCTCGGTGGACTTCGCCCTGCTCACGGACGTGCTGCCGACGGCGCGGGACCGGGGCCGCGACCTGGGCGTCATCAACATCGCCAACGCGATGCCGCAGGTCCTGGCCCCGGTGATCGCGGCCCCGGTGGTCACCCACCTCGGCGGATACACGGCCCTGTACGCCCTCGCGGGCGCGCTGGCCCTGGTGGGATCGGTACTGGTCCGCCGGATCCGCTCGGTGGCGTAGGGCGTGTCTACGGCGTGCGCTCCGGCTGCCGGGAACGGCGCCGCGCCTTCGTCGGGGGGTGCTCCGCGCCGGGGGACGGCCGCTCCGGGACCTCGTCCGGGCGGGGCGGCGGGGCGGGGAGGGCGAAGACGCGGAGGAAGATCTGGGAGAGCGGGCCGATGGCCAGCGCGTAGGCGACGGTGCCGATGCCGACGGTGCCGCCGAGCAGGAATCCGGCCGCCAGGACGGTGACCTCGATCGCGGTCCGCACCAGCCGCACCGACCTGCCGGTGCGGCGGTGCAGGCCGGTCATCAGGCCGTCACGGGGCCCCGGACCGAACCGGGCGGCGATGTAGAGGCCGGTGGCGACACCGTTGAGGACGATTCCCGCCACCAGCAGCGCGCCCTGCGCCACGGCGCCGCGCACGTCCGGGAGCACCGCCAGCGTGCCGTCCATGGACAGGCCGACCGCGAAGACGTTGGACACCGTGCCCAGCCCCGGGCGCTGCCTCAGCGGCACCCACAGCAGCAGGACGAGCGCGCCGACGACCACGGACACCGTGCCGATGGTCCACCCGGTGCGCTGCGCTATGCCCTGGTGGAAGACGTCCCAGGGATCCAGTCCGAGGCCCGCCCGGACCAGGAACGCCGAGCTCGCGCCGTAGAGGGCGAGCCCGACGTAGAGCTGGAGCAGCCGACGGGGGAGGCGGCCCGGGGATCGGGGTGCTGCGCTGGACACGGTGGAACCTTTCCTGGGGCCAAAGAGCGGATCGTGCCATCATGTGGCACCTCTCCAGGCACCACACAGGGCCAATTCGACCCAAGTGGCCTTGCTCCCGCCCCCGCGGTCAGGGCGGCGGACGCATCCGTCCATCATCGTGAGAATCTGCACACTTTGCCCCATTTGCCAGAAATTAGATCAGGCTGGGGCTGTACCGACACGTCCAGAAGCACTGGGAGAGAGATGCGACGCGCACACGGCCGGACGGACTCCAGGCGGATCACCCTGACCACGGCGGGCGCGGCGCTCGCGCTCGCCCTGACCGCCCTCCTCCCCGGCTCCGCCACGGCGGCCGAGCGCCCCGCGGGTCCGGACACGGGCACCGCCGCGGCCCCCGCCCCGGCCATGCGCCAACTCTCCTCCTTCACCGTCGACTTCCCCAGCGCGCCCTACCGCACCCACAACATCGCGCGGGCCGTGGCCCTGATCGACGGGGCCGTCGTCCGCCCCGGCGAGACGTGGAGCTTCAACGGAGCGGTCGGCGAGCGGACCGAGCGGAACGGTTTCGTCGACGGAATCATGATCAACGACGGCCGCTACGTGAAGGCGCCCGGCGGCGGCGTCTCGGCCGTCGCGACCACGATGTACAACGCCATGTTCTTCGCGGGCCTGGCGCCGGTCGAGCACGGGGCCCACTCCTTCTACATCGAGCGCTACCCCGAGGGCCGCGAGGCGACCGTCGCGTGGGGCACCCTCGACCTGCGCTGGAGGAACGATTCCGGCCACCCGGTCCGGATCCGCGCCACCTCTACCGACACCTCGGTGACCATCACCCTCCGCGGCACTCCGCGCTACGACGAGATACGCGCGACGCGGGGCCCGCGCACCCACGTCACGCCCCCGGCCAAGCGCACGGCCACCGGCCCCGACTGCGAGGCGCAGACCCCGGCCGAGGGCTTCGACGTGGCGGTCGACCGCGTCTTCGTGCGCGGTGGGCAGGAGGTCAAGCGCGAGACGTACCGGACCCATTACACTCCGCGCGACGAGGTCACCTGCCTCCCGGACCCCTCGGCCACCCCCACGCCCCCCACGACCACCGCGCCTCCCGGCGCCGCGTCGACGCCCACGACCACACTCCCGGCCACGCCTCCGGCCGCCCCCGCGCCCACCGCGACACCCACCCCCCGGGCCTGACCGCGGGACGTCGATCTTCGGCCACCGGACGGCTCCCCCTCGACCGTCCCTGGTCGAGCACGTGCGCGAGACCGCGCGTGCTGTGTGCATATTCGCGGTGATTATGCTTTCGACAACCGCGAAATGAATTCCAGGTACCCCCTCGTACCACATTGACAGTGCGCTCCGCCCTGAGAGTTAATTACTCTTTGGGTGGCCGGATGTGGTCGCACATGGCGGGATCAGGTCAGTCCATGACCGGTCCCTACCCTGCGGGTTGCAGTGAGCTGTCGTCACTGGCGGCGCAGGAGTAGGGGGGTGTGCAGCGTCGTGACGGCAATCGTGATCGTACATTGAGCGGGTATTGGCGAATCCGACTTTCCGTGGGGGGATCAATGACCCAGCTCGACTCATTCTCTGTTCCCGACTTTCACCTTCCGTTCGGGAACTCCAAGCATCCGCAGGCCGCCCGGGCGAATGCCGAGGCCACGGCCTGGGCCGTACAGCACGAGTTGGTCAGCAACGCGGTGGAACAGTTCGCGGGCATCGGCTTCGGCCACCTCGCGGGACGGGTCAGCGGTGAGGTCCCGTACGAGCGGGTCGTCCTGCTCGCCGAGTGGATGGCGTGGTCCTTCGTCCTCGACGACCAGCACGACCACCTCATCAGGACGGGTGAACTGGCGGCCTGGCGGCCCGTCACCGATGCGATCGCCGAGCACCTGGAGACCGGGCGCAGCGACACGGCGGCGGCCCTCGGCAATCCGTTGGTGAACGGCTTCATCGATCTGTGCGACCGCATCGTCGCCGGGATGGGCGAGGGGAACGCGGCGCGCTACCGCTCCCATGTCCCGCTCATGCTGCACTCGTTGGACCAGGAGGCCGGAAACCGCCGTACCGGCGGCCACCCTTCGGTCCAGGACTACATCCTGATGCGCCGTCACAGTTCGCAGATCCTGCCGATGATGGACATGGTCGAGGCCGGACTGGGCATCGACCTGCCCCAACACGTCCACGACCTGCCCGAGTTCCAGGACCTCACCGCCAGCGTCCTGGACATCATCTCCTGGGGCAACGACGTCTTCTCCCTGCCCAAGGAACACGCCTGCGGGGACAACAACAACCTCGTCGCCCTCATCGCGGCCCGCGAGGGCTGCTCGCTGCCGGCCGCCGTCCAGCTGGTGGAGGCTCGGATCCAGGCCCGCATCGAGGAGTACCTGGTCGCGGAGCGACGGCTGTTCCAGGTCATGGACGCCGACAGCGCCACCGATCCGTCCGTCCGCGCCGCGGTCGACCGGTACGTGCGCAGCTACGAAGACTGGATGATCGGCGCGGATCTGTGGCAGCGTTACGAGTGCACGCGGTACAGCGACGAACGGTTCGCGGCCGGGATGGAGTCTGCGTACACCCGCCCGGACCTGGTGTCCGTGGCATGACAGGGAGTGGGCCCATGACCCGGAACGAGCACGACGGCCCCGCATCCCAAGCACCCGTGGTCCCGGGGAGGTTGCCGCTCCTCGGCCACGCGCTCCAGCTGTGGCGGGAGCCGATCGCCTTCTTCGAATCCTTACGGGACCACGGCGACATCGTCCGGATCGACATCGGCACCTGGCCCGTCCACGTGCTGACCGACCCCGATCACGTCCATGCCGTACTGGTCCAGCAGGCCCAGCAGTTCGGGCGCGGCCGGATCTTCGACCGGCTCCGCCCGATGTTCGGCAACGGCATCGTGACGACCGACGGCGAGTTCCACCGCAAACAGCGCCGGATGATGCAGCCCGCCTTCCACCGCAACCACATCGCCGACTACGCGCAGGTGATGTGCCGTCAGGCCGAGGAGATGGCCACCTCGTGGACCGCGGGCCGGGAGGTCTCGATGGTCACCGAGGCCCGCCGCTACGCCCTCTCCTCGGTCGCGGAAATGATCTTCTCGGGGGAGATGAGCCGCCCCGCCGTCGCGGAGGTGCACCGCTCGCTGCCCATCGTCCTGGAGGGCATGCTCGTCCGCGCGGTCATGCCCAAGTTCCTCGACGGGCTGCCCATTCCGTACAACCGGAGGTTCGACGGCGCGGCCGCGCGCCTGCGCCGGATCATCGACGAGGTCATCGCGCGGTACGGCGACGAGCGGGGCGACCGGGAGGACCTCCTGTCCCTGCTGCTCTCCAGCGTGGACACGGAGACGGGCGAGGGGATGAGCGCCGAGCAGGTGCGGGACGAGGTGATCGCCATCATGTTCGCGGGCACGGAGACCTCGGCGACCACCCTGTCCTGGATCTTCCACGAACTGGGCCGGCACCCCGAGGTGGAGAAGCGCCTGCACGCCGAGGTCGACGCGGTCGTGGGCAACCGCCCGGTCCGCCCGGAGGACCTCCCCAGGCTGACCTACGCGCACAGCGTCTTCCAGGAGACGCTGCGCCTGCATTCGCCCCTGCTCTTCACCCGGCGTGCACTCGTCCCGCTGACCCTGGGCGGCGTCGCCATCCCCGAGGGGGCCGAACTGGCCTACAGCCCGCACGCGTTGCACCGGGATCCCGCGCTGTTCCGCGACGCCGCGCGCTTCGACCCGGACCGCTGGCACGAGGACACCGGCGAACGGCCGCGCGCCCACCGGTACCTCCCCTTCGGGGCCGGCCAGCACAAGTGCATCGGCGATTCGTTCGCGGTGGCGGAGATCCTGACCGCGGTGGCGAGCGTGGCGTCCCGGTGGCGCCTGGTCCCGGCGCCGGGAGTCACCGTCCGCGAGGTCCCCGCGGGGATCCCGCAGCCCAGCGAACTGCCCATGATCCCCGCGGCGCGACGCTGACGCCGCGGCCCGTGCGACAGCGGGCCCGGCGACAGCGGAGGGTACACGGTTGTTCTCGTACGGGTGGCGAGATACCGCAAGAATGTGCTTAAGCAGGAACAACTCACCCCATGGCCCGTACACTCGGGCGCACGCGCTGGAGGGGGCACGAGTGTCACATGTCACGGAACCACGAGGAGGGGCGGCCAAGCCCTTGCTCGAACGGGAATCCGAAGTCTTGGCGATCCACCGCGCGGTGGACGAGCTGTGCGGATCCTCGGGGCAGGGGTCGGGCCCGGCCGCCCGCCGCGGAGGCGTCCTGACCTTCGCCGGGTCGGCCGGCATAGGGAAGACCACCCTGCTGACGGAGGCCCGACGGCTGGCCTCCGAGCGCTCCTGCACCGTGCTCTTCGCACGCGGCGGCGAGCAGGAGCGGCAGGTGCCGTTCCACGTGATGCGCCAGCTCATCCAGCCGACGTTCGCCGCCATGAGCGAGGACGAACGGCGCGAGGCGCTCGGCAACTGGTACAGCATCGTCGCCCCGGCCCTCGGGCTCACCGCCGCGCCGAAGGGGCCGACGGCGCCCGACCCGCAGGGCGTGCGCGACGGCCTGGACTGGGTCGTCACGCATTTAGCGGTGCGCAGCGCCCCCGTCGTGCTGATCGTCGACGACGCGCACTGGGCGGACGCCGAGTCACTGGCGTGGCTGACCGCCTTCACGGCCCGGGCCGAGGAACTGGCCATGCTGATCATGGTGGCCTGCCGACCGGACGAGATCCCCGCCGACGCCGCGGCTTTACGCGCCCTCATGGGGCGCCAGGGCTCGCGTCCGCACGAGCTGGCGCCCCTGACCACGAGCGCGGTGGCGCGTATCGTCCGCGACGCCCTCGGTGAGGACGCGGACGACGTGTTCTGCCGCGAGTGCTGGGCGATCACGGGCGGAAACCCCTTCGAGGTCGTCGAGTTGGCCATGAAGGGCCGCGACCGCGGGCTCAAACCGCACCAGGACAGCATCCCGCAGCTGCGCGACCTGGCTTCCGCCGTCAAGGGCAGCGGCCTCATCGAACGCCTGGAACAGCTCGGGCCGTCCACCGTGCGGCTCGCCTGGGCGGCCGCCGTTCTGGGCACCGCCGTCCCGACCGACATCGTGGGTGGCGTCGCCGCGCTCGGCGAGGTGCAGGCCGCGGAGGCCATCGCCCAACTCCGCGACGCGCGCATCCTGACCGTGCTGACGAGCGTGCGGCGCAAGCAGGTGGTGGAGTTCTTCCACCCGCTCATCGCCACCGCCGTCTACCGCTCGATCCCGCCCGGTGTGCGCGTCGCCATGCACGGCATGGCCGCGACGGCCCTGGTCGACGACGGCCACGGCGCCGCTGCCGCCGCCCGTCACCTGCTGGAGATGCACCCCGAGGGCGACCCCTGGGTGGTGCAGCAGCTGCGGCAGGCCGCCCGCGACAGCTTCTCCGCGGGCGCTCCCGACGCCGCACGCCGTTACCTGGCCCGGGCACTGCGCGAACCTCCGGAGGTGGAGGACCGGGCCGAGGTGCTCTTCGAACTCGGCTCCGCGAACCTCCTGCACGACCCCGGCACCACGATCAATCAGCTCAGAGCCGCGCTGGAGGAGCCCAGGACCGAGCAGGGCCTGCGCGAGGCGATCACCTACCGGCTCGCCCAGGCGCTCGGCCACACCGGTCAGTTGGCCGAGGCGGCCGCGCTGCTCGCGGACGAGGCCCGGCGGGCCACCAGCTCGCGCACCCGGTTGCGCATGCAGGCGGAACAGTTCAAGTGGAACTCGGTCCGGGTCGACGAGGAGAACTCGCCCGCCCGTTCCCGGCTCCTCGCCCAGTTCGCCAAGCGACTCACCGGCCGCGGGCTGCCCGAGCGGCACATCCTGGGACTTCGGTCCTGGGACGCCGTCCTGCGCGGCGAGTCGGCCACCACCGCCCTGGAGTACGCCGAGCAGGCCCTCGACGGCGGTCTGAGCTGGACCGACCAGGACTTCGGTTTCGAGGTGCCGGCCGTCGTGGCGCTCACCTTGATGTACTGCGACCAGCCCGGCCGCGCCGAGGAGCTCTTCAACACCGGCATCGTCGAGTTCGAGGCGAAGGGCTGGCGCGGGGCGCACCTGTCGTTCGTCTACACGCTGCTCGGCTATGTCCACTACCGGCGCGGGCGGCTCGCCGAGGCCGAGGACTTCGTGCGCAACGGCCTGCAGATCGCCGATCGCGTCGGCCAGGGGATCCCGGCGCAGTGGTACGCGATCGGCACCCTGATCGAGACCCTGCTGGCCCGGGGGAACACCGCCGAGGCCCAGCGGGTAGCCGACGCCTACAAGCTGGCCGACGGCTGGCCTCCCGCGGTCGTCTATCCGGACCCGCAGGCCGTGTGGGGCAAGCTCCTGCTGGCCAGGGGCCGGATCGAGGAGGGCGAGCACCACCTCGTCTCGGCGGGCCGGCGGCTCGACCTGCGCGGGGCGCGCAATCCCTCGTGGAGTCCCTGGCAGCTCGACCTGGCCCTGGGGCAGGTCGCCCGCAAGCCCGAGCAGGCGCGGGCGACCGCGTCCGAGGCGCTGTCGCGCGCACGCGCCTTCGGGACCTCCAGCATGATCGGCCACGCGCTGCGGGTGGCCGCGGCGACCACCGTCGATCCCGCCCGGGCGGCCACGCTGCTCCAGGACTCGGTGGACCACCTCGAACAGTCCCCCGCGGCCTACGAACTCGCGTTCGCGCTGGTCGACCACGGCACCGCCCTGCACACGATCGGCAGCCGCCACCACGCGGCCCAGCAGCTCTACCGGGGCATGGAGACCGCCGCGGCGTGCGGGGCCGACGGGCTCGCGGCCCGGGCCCGCACGCAGCTCGCGTCGGCCGGTCTGCGGCCGCGCCGGCTGCACACCGCCGAGCAGGAGAACCTGACCGTCGCGGAGCACGCGGCGGCCCGGCACGCCGCGCACGGACTGGACAACGCCGCGATCGCCGCGGAGCTCAAGACGGACGCGCAGTCCGTCTCCGAGCTGCTCTGCGCGGCCTTCACCAAACTGGGCACCGACCGGTCGGGCCTGCGCCGCGCGCTGGGGGACTGAACCGGTCGACGGCCCCGGGGGGTGTCCGACCGATCTCCGCGGCGTAGCGGAATTCCGGTCGACACCCCCCGGGGTGTGTCCCGGGCGAACCCGTCAGAGCGGGCGGTCGGGCTGGGTCCGCCAGAAGGCGCACTGGTGGTCCGCCGCGAAGCCCGGGTCCGGCCGCGTCCCGGCCGGGCCGAGCGTCAGCACCGAGCCCGTGGGGCCGGCCGCCGGCCACGGCGTCTGGCCCCGCACCACGGGGCTCCCGTAGCGCGCGAAGGCACCCCAGTACCGCTTCATCCCGGTCGCCAGGGCGTTCTGGACCGCGGTCAGCGGCCGGTCCCCCATGGTGAAGTCGTACAGGTAGGCCAGCTCGGCGCTGTGCGCGTTCGACTCGTCCAGTCCCGGCACCTGGGCGCCCGCCAGGGTCGGGGAGTCGGGGTCGTCGAACTCGTAGGCGTAGGTGGGGACCTGACGGGCGAACAGGTCGGTGGTCCAGGCCGTCTGGCAGGCGAAGGTCGAATCCGTCTTCAGTGCCGACAGCGCCAGGTACGGGGATCCGTGGGCCGCCACCGGATAGCGGGCCAGTACCTCCGGTCCCGCCGCGCCGTAGGCGTCCAGCACCTGCCGCGCGTACTCCTGCTCCGTGAGCCGCGGCTGCGTCAGCGCCACGAAGAACCGGGCCTCCGAGCGGGTGCTGCCGATCAGCACCGGGACCTTGTTCCAGTCCCCGGCGGCGATCGCGGCGGCCGGGTCGCGCGGGAGCAGCCCGTCGCCCGATGCGGGGCCCGAGGTGGGCAGCGTACGGGCCGCGTCCACCAGCGCCGGGCCCGCGGCGGCCCGCAGGCAGGCGACGACCGCCCCGGGGTCGGCGCAGCCCGCCCGTGCGGCGAAGGCCCGCGCCTCGGAGGCGGCGCGCGCCGCGTCCGGCGTGCGCAGCAGCGTGCACGGCCCGCTCTGCAGCACGGCCCGGTGGAACAGTCCGGCCGCGGCGGGGGCGGCCAGCAGCGCGCACACCGAACCGCTGCCCGCCGACTGGCCCGAGACCGTCACGTTGCCCGGGTTCCCGCCGAACGCCGCGGCGTTCCGGCCGATCCAGCGCAGCGCCTCGATCTGGTCCATCAGGCCGAAGGAACCGGAGCGTCGCGGATCCTCCCCGGCCAGCTCGGGCAGGCCCAGGTAACCCAGCTGCCCGAGGCGGTAGTTGATGCTGATGACCACGCTGTTCGTGAGCGCGGCCATCGTGCGGCCGCCGAACTGCGTGCCGGTGCCCTGGCTGTACGCGCCCCCGTGCATCCAGAGGATCACCGGCAGCCGCTCCCCCGCCCGGGCTCCTTGCGGCCGGTACACGTCGAGGTAGAGGCAGTCCTCGCTCACGGCCAGCGGGTCCCGCAGGCCGAACGGCGAGAACTGGAGGCAGGCGGGTGCCTGCCGGTCGGCTTCGCGCACCCCGCGCCAGGGGCGCGGCCGCGCGGGAGCGCGCAGCCGGAAGTCGCCGACGGGCGCTCCGGCGTACGGCACGCCGAGGAACTCCTGCGCGCCGTCGTGCACCCGGCCGCGCAGCGCGCCCTGGGCCACGGCGACCACGGGGCGGTCCGGATCGCGCGGTGCGGCGGCGGCCGGGACCGCGAGGGCGAGCAGGGCGGCGAGGGCCGCGAGCGCGCTCAGCATCCGCGCCGTGCGGGGTAAGGGTCTTGGGGTGCTGGACCGGCTGGTCCGGGTCGCGGGATGTGGCATCCGTGCTCCTGGGTTCGAGGCCGTCCGGTGGGACGCGGGTCGCTCCCCGCGCCCCACCGGACACGGGTGGTGGGTGGCCCGGTGGGTGTTACGGGCGCAGCCCGGCCAGCAGGGACCGGGTGACGGCGAGGTCGAGGGGGCCGGTGTTCCAGTCGGCGTTGATCGGGCTGATGGCGATCCTCCCGGCGCTCACGGCTTCGACGTCGCCGCCGCGGGCCGGGGTGCGCAGGTCCACCTTCACGCCGACCTTCCAGGTGCCGTCGCCCGCATCGGTGAAGTCGGACTTCAACACCGGCTGCGGGTCCTGGAAGGTGGTCGCCACCCCGGCGGGCGTGCCCTTGCCGTCGGCGCCGATGACGGGGTGGTTGACGTTGAGGCCGACCCCCTCGGGCAGCAGGCGGCCGGAGCCGGCCCGCGCGCGCAGCCGGTCGATCAGTGCGACCGCGAAGTCGAGGGTCGGGCCCATCGCGTTGATCGTGGTCACGGGGTCGGGGGCCGCGACGCCACCGGTGCTCAGGGCGATGGCGGGTATGCCGGCCTCCAACCCGGCGACGGCGCCGCCGACCGTACCGGAGTGGGTGGCGAGGGCCGCCACGTTCGGGCCGTAGTTGGTGCCGGACACGACGAGGTCGGGGACCTTGCCCTCGAAGACTTCCGAGAGGCCGAAGGCCACCGAGTCACCGGGGGATCCGTCGACGGCCCACACCTTCGGCTCGGGGTGGCGCACCGTGATGGCCGGGGCGTTCGAGCCCTTCGTGCCGGCGCCGCTCTGGTTGGTGAGCGGCGCGACGATGGTGACGTCGTGTCCGGCGGCGGTCAGCCGCGCGAACGCCAGGCGGATGCCCGGGGCGTTGTAGCCGTCGTCATTGGTGAGCAGGATCCGCAGCGGGCGCGCGGGCCCGGCTGCCGGTCCTGCCTGTGACGCGGCGGCGGCGGGCACCGTACCGGCGAGGGCGGGTGCGCAGAGCAGCAGGGTGGCCAGCGGCAGAACACGCTTGCGTTGCACGGAACGCTCCTTGGAAGAGGGGGAGATGAGGGGATGAGGGGATGAGGGGATGAGGGGCGGGGGTCAGCGCACGCTGCGGATCGGGAGGATCGCGAGGGCGCCGATCAGCGAGAGGGCGCCGCCGACCAGGAACAGCGGGGTGTACCCGCCGAGTGCGGTGACCACGGCGGAGGCGACGAACGGGGCGATGATCTGCGGCCCGGCGTTCGCGATGTTCAGGACGCCCATGTCCCGGGCGGCGTCCTCGGCCCGCGGCAGGACCAGGGTGACGAGCGCGGTGTCGACGGCCATGAAGCAACCGAAGGCGAGCCCGTTGAGCGCGCTGAAGACGAGCATGCCGGTCCAGGTCGGGCTGACGACGGGAACGACCATCACCAGCCCGGCGAGGGCCGCCGACACCCCGACGAACACCTTTCGGCGGTTCCAGCGGTCGGAGAGCATCCCCCCGACCACCGTGGAAACGGCCATGGCGACCATGGAGACGGGGGTGAGCACGGCCATCGCGTCGGGCGGGGTCAACCCGTCGGGCAGCGCGATGTGATCGTCCAGGATGTACAGCTGGTAGCCGACGACCGAGAAGTAGCCGAGGACCATCAGGGCCCGGCCGATGAAGGCCCAGCGGAAGTCGTGGTGGCCGAGCGCGGAGAGGAACGCCCTGACCTGCGCCCCCTTGGGGGCGGGCGGGGCGTCGGCCGCGGGCGCGGCCGGGCTCGTGGTGCGCGGCAGGTCCCGGCAGAAGGCGGTGAGCAGCATCGCGGCCGCGGCGATCACCCCGCCGAAGACGAGGTACCCGGTGCGCAGGTGGTCCGCCGTCTGGGAGGCGATCAGTACGCCGGCCGTGCCGCCGATGGGCAGGCCCAGCCCCACCACGGCGGAGGCGGTGCCGCGCCGGGCGACCGCGACCCGGTCGGGGACGATCGCGGTGACGGCGGCCTGGTAGACGTTCATGGTCGCCTGGATCAGGCACCAGCCGATGCCCACGAGCAGCGCGGTGGTGACGCTGCCGAGGAAGGCCAGGCCCGCGAGCGAGCCTAGGGCGCCGCCCAGGATCCAGGGGCTACGGCGGCCGCTGCGGTCGGAGAGGGCGCCGGCGATGGGGTTGAAGGCGGTCGCGAAGATCGCGCTGATGCCGCCGACGAGGCCCAGGACGGCGACCTTGTCGTCGCCGGCGATCGCGGCGATCTGGGTGGGGAGCAGGACTGAGCCGACGCCCATGTAGACCGCCATCATGGCGGAGTTGGCGACCAGCAGGAGGAGCAGGAGTCCCCGTCTGTGGGGCGGTTCGTGATCCGCCGGTGCGGGCGGATCGATCAGCTCGTTCGTGACCATGACGACTCCTCGGGGACGGAGCGGGGAGGTGGCGTGGAGCGTGCGGAGCGCGCTCGGGGAGCGCGCTCGGGGAGCCCGCGGCGGGTGGCGCGGAGTGCCGGCGGGGTGCGTGGGGGTGCGGAGGTGCGTGGGGGTGCGGGGGTGCTGGCTCCGCGAGGGTGGGTGCGGGGCGGCGAGGCGCGGCGCGCTCGCGGTGGTCGACGCGGAGGGTCGACGCGGAGGGTTAACGCGGTGTTGTTACACGTGTCACTTCCGGCGTCTGGACACTGTGTAGCACTCCGTTCGGGGCCCCGCCAAGACCTGGTGCCGGGCAATGCGCAGATCGTGACCCGCGGCGGAAGTGCACGTGAGACACGTGTAACTGGCCGGTCACGGCCCCTGACCAGGCCGGTCGCGTCCTAAAACCCTCTTGCCCTTGTGGTGGCGGTCACGCATCCGCAATACTCCGTGCCGCAGCGCGACGCCCCGGCACGGGCCGGACCTGGACCGCCCCCTTCCGCTCCCCCGCCTCCGCTGCCCTCGACCGTCACCTCCCGCGGCTCATCCGCGACCCTGCCGCGGCCTGCCCGCGCCCGACGCCGCGCGTCCGCACGCCCGCTCACCGAGCACCCCCGCCCCCCCGCGAGTCGACCTCGAAAGGCCCGCCATGCCGCGCCCCGCCGTCCCCGTGTCACCGCCGCCCTCCCGCACCCCCGCTCCCACCCCGCCGCCCCGCCACCACCTGCCCGCGGAGCCACCCCGGCGCGCCCTCGTCGCGGGCGCGTCACTGCTCCTCGTCCCCCTGCTGACCGGATGGCTCCTGCGGGTGGACGAACGGCCTTTCTTCCAGGGCCTCGACGACGCCTGGGCCCGCGGCGCCGGGGGCTCGTCCGTAGGCGGCGCCACGGACTTCGCCCTCGCGCTCGACCGGCTCGGCGGACCGCTGGGGCTGATCCTGCCGCTGATGTTGACCGGCTGCCTGTGCGTGTACGGGCGTTGGCGCTCGGCGCTCTTCGTCCTCACCACGAACGCCCTGGCCAACGTCGCCGTCGTCATGCCCCTCAAGGCCCTCGCCGACCGCCCCCGCCCCCCGCACACCTGGGTCCTGGTGAACGACGGCTCGTACCCCTCCGGCCAGGTCTTCAGCGCGGTCGCCCTGGTCTTCGCGGTCGCGGTGGTGGCGGTCCCGCCGCGCGCGCGGCGCTGGTGGTGGCTATTCGGCACCGGGTACGCGGCGGCGATGATGTGGAGCCGCACCTGGCTGCACGCCCAATGGGCGAGCGACACCCTCGCCGGCGCCCTCGTGGGGGCGGGGTCGTGCCTGCTCCTGTGGTGCGCGTTCTCCCGTCTGCTGGCCACGGAGGCGGAGCGGACGGCGACCAACACCCTCTGGACGTGAGCACTGCGCACCGCGCCGCCCGACCCGCAGAGCGCAGAACGCATATCGCGAATGATTGACGATCGTTGATTTTCCGCCATACTCTCGACGGGTCGGTGCGCGCCCGGCGCATGGCCCAGGAAGGATCGGCTCATGGCTCACAACCCAGGCCCGGACCAGACGATGGTGGACCTGCCCGCCGGGAGGCTGCGCGGCGCGGTCGAGGACGGGCTCACCGTCTTCCGGGCCGTGCCCTACGCGGCCGCCCCGGTCGGCGAACTGCGCTGGCGGCCCGCCCGGCCGCACCCCGGGTGGAGCGGCACCCGGGACGCCACCGCGGACGGCCCCAGCGCTCCGCAGATGTACCGCGAGGGCGGCGACCCGGTCCTCGGCGGGCACGGCGCACCGCCCTTCGACGAGGACTGCCTGACCCTCAACGTCTGGACGCCCGCGGTCGACGACGCGCGCAGGCCGGTGCTCGTCTGGATCCACGGGGGCGGTTTCGTCTCCGGCTCCGGGTCGCTGCCCACCTACTCCGGCGCGACCTTCGCCCGCGACGGGGACCTCGTCGTGGTCGGCATCAACTACCGCATCGGACCGCTGGGTTACCTGCACCCCACCCCCGAGGACGGCGAGGAGTACGCGGACGGCGACGCCGGCGGCAACCACTGGCTCGGCGATCAGCTCGCCGCTCTGCGCTGGGTGCACGAGAACATCGCCTCCTTCGGCGGCGACCCGGACTCCATCACCGTCGCGGGCCAGTCGGGCGGCGCGGTGTCCACCGCCGCACTCGCCGGAGCACCCGGAGCAGCGGACCTGATCCGGCGGGTCATCCTGATGAGCCCGCCCTTCGGCCTCGACTTCCCGTCCCCCGAGGGCTCTCTGGAACGCACCGCCGCCTATCTGGAAATCGCCGGGGCCAAGAGCCTCGCCGAGGCGCGCTCGCAGGACTGGCCGGCCCTGATCACCGCAATGGGCGGGCTCTTCGCCCGGACATCGCGCTGGGGGTACTGGCCCACACCGTTCCTGCCCGTGATCGACGGGGTCACCCTCCACCGCCACCCGGCCGAGGCCCTGCTGCACGGGGCCGCGGCCGGGATCGAGGTACTGATCGGCTGGACGCGCGAGGAGGCCAACTTCGGGTTCGCCCTCGACCCGGGCCACGCGGGCGCCGACCGCGAGCAGGTGACCGCCAGGATCGCGGAGACCTTCGGTTCCGGGGCCGCCCCCGACGTGTACGCGGCGTACGAGCGCACCCGGCCCGGCGCCCGTCCCGCCGACGTCCTGATGGACCTCATCACCGACGAGCTGTTCCGGATGCCCGCCGTGCGGCTCGCCGAGGCGCGCGCCGCGGCGGGACGTCCGGTATGGGCCTACCAGTTCGACCTCCCCTCCCCCGCCCACGAAGGCCGGCTCGGCGCCGCGCACTGCCTCGAACTGCCCTTCGCCTTCGACAACTTCGAGCAGTGGGCCGGCGCCCCCTTCGTGGCCGGGCTGACTCCCGCCGTGCGCGACGGCCTCGCGCACACCATGCACCGGGCGTGGATCGCCTTCGTCCGCACCGGCGACCCGAACCACCCCGACATGCCGCACTGGAGCCCGTACGGGACGGACACCCGCACGACGATGCGCTTCGACTCGGTCGTCACCGCCCTCGACGATCTCGCCGGGGACTCCCGACGGCTGCACGAGGGCGCGCTGCGCAGGCTCACGTCGTAACGGGGCGGGCGGGCTGCCGGGGTCGGGCGGGCACGCGGCCCCCGCTCCGGTGATCTAACTCGTGTAACCTTCGAAGGGAGAGCACCGGATCGATCAAAAGGAGCGTCGAGGGACGCCATGGCCAAAGACCTTCCCGCCCCGGCCTCCCTGACCAGTGCCGACGTGGCCCGGCTCGCCGGGGTGTCGCGCGCCACCGTCTCCTTCGTGCTCAACGACACCCAGGGCCACCGCGTGAGCGCGGCCACCCGGGCGCGCGTCCTCGACGCCGCCCGACAGCTGGGTTACGTACCGCACGCCGCGGCCCGCTCGCTGCGCGCCGGGCGCAGCAACCTCGTGCTGATGCCCGCGTCGATCTCGGCCGTCGGTCGCCTGGTCAGCGACTGGGTGGACGATCTGCACAGCGAGCTCGACCGGCACGGTTACACCGCCGTCCTGCACGCGGGGCGCTTCACCGATCCCCTCGACGCCGCCCGCGCCTGGGCCGAGCTGCGCCCGGCCGCCGTCATCGCCATCGACGGGGACCGGCTGACCGCGCAGGCCGCCGACCTGCTGCACCGCGCGGGCGTGCGCGGGACGCTCGCCTTCGCCTCCCACCCCGTGCCCGGTGTGCACACCATCGGCTTCGACCACGCCCTCATCGGTGCCACCGCCGCCGAGCACCTGATCGCCCGCGGCCGGACCCGCATCGGCGTGGTCATGCCGCAGGAGCGCGGCCTCGGCACGCTCGCCGCACCTCGGCTGGCGGGCGCCGAGTCCGTCGCGGCCCGACACATGGCCACCGTGACGCCGGTCGAGCTGTCCTACACCCGCGAGTCCGCGACCGCCCTCGCCCGGCGCTGGGCCGACCTCGCGCTGGACGCCGTGTTCGCCTACAACGACGAGTACGCCGCGCTGCTGCTGCACGCGCTGCGGGCCGAGGGGATCGTCGTACCGGACGACGTGGCGGTCGTCGGCTCCGACGACCTGGTCCTCTCCTCGCTCCAGCAGCCCGCGCTGACGTCGATCCGGCTGGACCTCGTCTCGCCCGCGCGGGTCGCGGACGCCGTTCACGAGCTGATCACGACGGGGACGACGACCCCGCTACCGCCGATGAAGGCGGTACTGGTGCACCGTCAGACCTCGTAACAACCGCCGCGGGTCAGCCGGTTGCCGGTACGGGCTCGGGCTCGGGCAGCGGGTCGAGCGCGCCCGTGGCCGCCCCCCGGCGGTCCCGGACGCGGGCGGCCTCGCGCCCGAGCGCGGGGGCGCACAGCCACCAGGCCAGCAGCCCGGCCCCCGCCCCGGCGGCCGCGCCCGCGAAGGTGTCGCTGATCCAGTGGGCGTGCAGCCACGTACGGCTCCACATCATGGCCAGGGTGAAGAGCGCTCCGCCGATCCACCAGCCCCGGCGCCGCGCGGCGGGCACCAGCAGCACGCCGACGAGGACGACCAGCAGCGCGGCCCCCGCGGCGTGACCGGACGGGAAGGAGCCGTGGTCGACGCGGACCAGGGGATCGGTCGGTCGTGGCCGGTCCACCAGGTACTTGAGTCCCTGGACGACGACCATGTTGCCGAAGAGGTAGGCACCGAGCAGGAAACCCGCCGACACCCACCGTGCGCGCACGAGCAGGAGGACGAGCAGGGCGAGCGGCACGACGACGCCGGCCGGGCCGCCGAACCAGTTCAGGGCCGCCGCGGCCCAGGCGTACGGGCCCTCGTGCGGGCCGCCCATCCAGGACAGCCAGCGGTCGTCCGCGCCCTGGAAGGGCGGGGCCGCCGGATCCCGCCGGACGACGAGGCCGAGCCCCACGGGTAGGCCCAGCAGCAGGAATCCCGCGATCAGGACGCCGGGGCGGCGCCGGGAGGGTCTCCGCGGGGGCTCGGGGTCGGGAGCGGTGGCGGTGGTGGGGGCGGTGGCGGTGGCGGTGCGGGACTGACGGGTGACCGGGTTCTTGTTCATGGCTGCCTCGTTCGTCGTTCGTCGTTCGTGGTTCGTGGTTCGTCGTTCGTCGTTCGTCGTTCGTGGTTCGTCGTCGCTGTTCGTCGTTCGTGGTTCGTCGTCGCTGTTCGTCGTTCGTGCTCGTTCGCGCGTTGCTCATTGCGCGTTGCTCCGCCGAGCGGAGGGGGCGCGGCCGCTCCGGGCCGCGCCCCCTACTGCTGGGTGCTCGGTGGTGGCGGCCCGCTCAGGCGCCCGCGCCCAGGTGGCGGGCGAGGAACGCGACGCTGTCCGCGACGATCTGCGGGACGTCCGGCGAGCCCAGGAAGATGTGGTCGGCGTCTTCGACGGGCTCCAGGACGACCTCGCCCCCCACCCGCGTCAGGGCCTCGGCGAGCAACTCGCTCTGGCTGTAGGGGACCAGCCCGTCCTGCCGGCCGTGGACGAGCAGGAACGGCGGCGGGTTCGAGCCCGCGGTGACGTGCGTGACGGGGCTGGCGGCCCGCGCCAGATCCGGGCGCTCGGCGACGGGCGCACCGAGCAGGGCGACGTAGGGGTCGGGGAACTCCACCCCGGGCGCCGCCGGCAGCTCCGGCATCGGGTGCTCGGACAGGGAGACCAGGTCGGAGATGCCGTACCAGTCGACGACGGCGCGGACCGCGGTGTCCCCGGAGCCCACGCCGTGGGCGCCCTCCAGGGACTCGCCGTCCGTGCTCTGCGGGCCCACGAGGCCCGCGAGCGCGGCCAGGTGGCCGCCCGCGGACTCGCCCCAGACGCCGATCCGGTCGGGGTCGATGCCGAGGACTCCGGCGAACTTGCGGACGTAGCGGATCGCGGCCTTCACGTCGTGCAGTTGGGCCGGGAAGGGGGCCTCCAGGCTGTGCCGGTAGTCGATGGAGACCAGCGCGAGTCCGGCTCCCAGTACCGATCCGTGCAGCAGGGCGGCCGGCACGGTCGGCGGCGGGTAGCGGCGGTCGCCGTCCATCCAGCCGCCGCCGTGGATCCAGACGACCGCAGGGAAGGGACCCTCGCCCGCCGGCACCTGGACGTCGAGCAGGCGCGGGCGGTATCCGGGCGTGGTGGCGTAGGTGATCCCGTCGTGGCGGCGGATCCCGTGCTCGTCCGTGACGGGCGGGACGGGCGCCTGGTAGGGCGGGGGCGGCCAGGCCATGTCGGGCATGTCGGCTGCGGGGGGAGCTTGCGTCATTGCGGCCCTTCCAATTCTGCGCGGCCTCGGCACGGGCAAGGCTTCGTAACGTATGTCCGAATTGCTTGCGCGAGGTACCCGCGAGGCTTAACGTGTTACACGTGTAATCACGACTCTAGCGACGCATTTCCGCTGACCACAAGCCTTCGAGCCGGGTGACTTCCTCACCCGTTACACGAGCCGCAGCGCGGGCGGCGTCGCCTTCCCCTCCAGGGAGCACGCCATGCTCGCCGCCACCTCCCCCGCCCCGCCCCCCGCCACGACCGCGACCCCGAGCCCGAGCCCGAGCCCGACCGCGAGCGCGACCCGCCGGGTGCGCGCCTACGCCCGCTGGGCCGTCGAGCCGACCGCGGCGGTGGTCCCGCTGATCCGGTCGCGGGTCCGGGCCGTGCTCGACGGCTGGCCGGTCACCGCCGAGATCGCGGACGTCCTCCTGCTGGCGGTCAGCGAGCTCACCGGCAACGTCGTCCTGCACGCCGCCGCCACGCGCCGCATGCGGGTCGGGGTGACCCTGCGCGCGGGCTGGCTCCACCTGGAGGTCACCGACGGGGCTCCCGCGGCGCCCCGGCCACCACTGCCGCGCTCCGAGACGGATCCGGACGCGGAGTCGGGGCGGGGCCTGCTGATCGTCCAGCTCATGGCCGCCGAGGCGGGTGGCGAACTCAGCTTCACAGCAGGCGAGTTCGGCAACCGCGCCAAGGTCCGCGTACCGGCCCGCACGCCGGCCACCTGAGGTCGACCGGGGGGGGCCAGGACGGCGGCCTCGGCGAGGCGCTCGCGCATCGAAATATCGCGAACAATTGACGATCGCCAAAATATCGAGATACTTGCCCCATCTCCCCCGCTGCTCCCTGATTGAGGTGCCGCCCCATGGAGCTCTCCCCCTCGGCACATGCCGATTCCTTCTGTCGCGACCGGCTGCCACCCGCTGCCCTCTGGCCCCGACTCCACTTCGACCTCCCGGAGTTGAGCTATCCGGACCGACTCAACTGCGCCCACGCCCTGCTCGACGAAGCCGTCGAGCGCTGGGGCCCCGACCGCCCCTGCCTGCTCACCCCGACCGAGCGCTGGACCTACGGCGACCTCCTGCGCCGCGCCAACCAGGTCGCCCAGGTGCTCACCGAGGACCTGGGCCTGGTGCCCGGCAACCGCGTCCTGCTCCGCGGACCCAACAATCCGTGGCTCGTCGCCGCCTGGTTCGGCGTCCTGAAGGCGGGCGGGGTGGCCGTCACCACCGTGCCGCTGCTGCGCGCCGCCGAACTCACCGAGCTGTGCGGGATCAGCCGGCCCGCGATCGCCCTCTGCGACCACCGCCACCTCGAAGAACTCCGATCGGCCGCCGATCGCGCCACCCTCCGGGTGATCGCGTACGGCGGCTCCGGCGACGACGACCTCACGGCCCGCTGCGCCGCCAAGGACGGCGACTTCGACACCGTGCGGACGGCCGCGGACGACGTCGCCCTGATCGCCTTCACCTCCGGTACGACCGGGCGGCCCAAGGCCACCCTGCACTTCCACCGCGACGTCCTCGCCAACGCGGACACGTTCTCCCGGCACGTGCTGCGCCCCGAGCCCGAGGACGTGTTCACCGGCACGCCGCCCCTCGCCTTCACCTTCGGCCTCGGCGGACTGGTGGTCTTCCCGATGCGGGTCGGGGCCTCGACCCTGCTGATCGAGCGGGCGACGCCCGGGCAGCTGGCCGAGCTCGTCGCCGAGCACGGAGTCAGCGTCCTGTTCACCGCACCGACCGCCTACCGCGCGATCCTCACCGACGGCGCGGCCGACCGCCTGGCGGGGCTGCGCCGCTGCGTGTCGGCCGGCGAGCCGCTGCCCGCCGCCGTGTGGGAGGAGTTCCGCGCCGCCACCGGGCTGCGCATCATCGACGGCATCGGCGCCACCGAGATGCTGCACGTGTTCATCTCCGCCGCCGACGGGGACATCCGCCCCGGATCGACGGGCAGGCCCGTCCCCGGCTACCGCGCGGCCGTGGTCGACGAGAACGGCGACCCCGTCCCCGACGGGCAGCCCGGCCTGCTCGCCGTCACCGGCCCCACCGGCTGCCGCTACCTCGACGACCCGCGCCAGTCCACCTACGTCCGCGGCGGCTGGAACATCACCGGTGACACCTACACGCGCGACGCCGACGGCTACTTCTGGTACGTCGCCCGCAGCGACGACATGATCGTCTCCTCCGGCTACAACATCGCCGGGCCCGAGGTCGAGAAGGCCCTCGCCGACCATCCGTACGTCGCCGACTGCGGTGTGGTCGGGGCCCCCGACGAGCGGCGCGGGATGCTCGTCAAGGCGTACGTGGTGCTGCGCGCCGGGGTCGTGGCCGGTGACGCCACCGTCCGGGAACTCCAGGACCACGTCAAGGCGACCATCGCCCCCTTCAAGTACCCGCGCGCCGTGGAGTTCGTCGACGAGCTCCCGCGCACCGAGACCGGCAAGCTCCGGCGCGGCCAACTCAGGCTGCTGGCCCGGGAGTCGGTCGATCCCGCGCCCCCGACCCTGCCCAGCGTCGTCATCGAGCGACGCGTCGAGTGGCCCGACACCGACGCGGCCGGTCACTACCACCACTCCACCGTCGTGCGCTGGGTCGAGGCGGCCGAGGCGGTGCTGCTGCGGCGCCTGGGCCTGGCCCACCTGTTCGGGAGCACGCCCCGCGTCCGCTTCGAGGCCGACTACCGGGCCCGGCTCTGGTTCGGCGAGGCCGTGCGGACCGAGCTGCGCGTCACCGAGGTGGGCAACAGCTCCCTGCACTACGCCTTCACCGTCCACGGGGAGGAGGGCGCGCGGGCCGCGAGCGGCCGCATGGTCGTCGCCCACTCCGCCGCCCGGGCCACCGGGTCCACCCCCTGGCCCGCCGAGGTCCGCGCGGTCCTCACCACGGCGGGCCCGCAGGCCCCCGAACTGTTCGAGAACACCCGAGGAGGCGCCCCGTGCGCGTAGCCGTCATCGGAGGCGGGCCCGGCGGCCTGTACTTCGCCGCCCTGGCCAAGCAGTTGTCCCCCCAGTGGGAGATCACCGTCTGGGAGCGGGGCTCCCCCGAGGACACCTTCGGTTTCGGGGTCGTCTTCTCCGACGAGACCCTCGACGGCATCGCGCAGGCCGACCCGGTCGTGTACGCCGCGATGTCCGCCGAGTTCGCCCGCTGGAGCGACATCGACGTACGCCGCCGCGGCACGACCCTCACCTCCGGCGGCCACGGCTTCGCCGCCCTGGGCCGCCGCCGGCTGCTGGGCATCCTCCAGGACCGGTGCGCCGCCCTGGAGGTCGACGTCCGCTACCGCACACCGGCCCCGCCGCCGGAGCGACTGGCCGCCGCGTACGACCTGGTGGTCGCCTGCGACGGCGTACGGTCGGCCACGCGCGCCGCCTACGCCGACACCTTCGCCCCCGACCTCGACGAGCGCTCCGGCCGCTACATGTGGCTCGGTACCGACAAGGTCTTCGAGGCCTTCACCTTCATCGTCGAGGAGCGGGACTTCGGGACCCTGCAGGTGCACGCCTATCCGTACGACGACACCCGCTCCACCTTCATCGTCGAGATGGACGAGGCGGCGTGGCGGCGCGGCGGTTTCGACCGCTCCGACGGCCTCGACCTGCCGCCGGGCGCGAGCGACGAGGAGGGCATCCGCCGGTGCGAGGAGATCCTCGCCGCCCATCTGGACGGGCACCGGCTGCTGCCCAACAACTCCAAGTGGCTGCGCTTCACCACCGTGCGCAACCGCACCTGGCGGCACGGCAACACGGTGCTGCTCGGGGACGCCGCGCACACCGCGCACTTCTCGATCGGCTCGGGCACCAAGCTCGCCATGGAGGACGCGCTCGCCCTGGCCGCCTGTCTGCACGAACACCCGGACGTGCCGGGCGCGTTGGCGGCGTACGAGGAGGAGCGCAGGCCCGTCGTGGAGTCGACCCAGCGGGCGGCCCAGGCCAGCCTCGAATGGTTCGAGCACCTGGACCGGTACACCGACCAGGACCCGCACCAGTTCGCCTTCAACCTGCTGACCCGCAGCCGGCGCGTCACCTACGACGGCCTGCGCGCGCGGGACGAGGGCTTCACCACGGCCGTCAACGCCTCCGCCCCGGTGCCGCCGATGTTCCGACCGTTCGCGCTGGGCGGTCTGCGGCTGCGCAACCGGATCGTGGCGGCGCCCGTCGCACTGTCGACGGCCCGCGACGGGGTGCCGGGCGACTTCGACCTGGTCCACCTCGCCACGCAGGCCCTCGGCGGACCGGCCCTGGTGCTGGCCGGGATGACCGCGGTCAGCCCGGCGGGCCGCACCGACGCCGGCTGCCCCGGGCTGTGGACCGACGAGCAGGAGGCCGCCTGGCGGCGGATCACCGACTTCGTCCACGGCCAGTCGGACGCCTGCCTGGGCATCCAGCTCACCCACGCCGGCCGCCGCGCCGCCGACGGCTCACCGCTGGCGGCGTCCCCGCTGGCCTGGGACGAGCACGGTCCGGTGCCACGGGAGGCGACCCGGGCGGACATGGACCTGATCGTGCGGGACTTCGTGCGGGCGGCCGAGCGCGCCGACCGGGCCGGCTTCGACGCGTTGGAACTGCAATACGGCCACGGCCACTTGATGTCCGGTTTCCTGTCACCGCTGACCAACCGGCGCACCGACGCGTACGGCGCGGGTCCGGCCGGGCGACTGCGCTTCCCGCTCGAAGTGCTGGGCGCGGTACGGGCGGTGTGGCCCGCCGGGAAGGCGCTGCTGGTGCGGATCTCGGCGACCGACTGGGCGGCGGGCGGCCTCGACGAGGCCGGGGCCGTGGAGATCGCCCGGGCCCTCGGGGCGGCGGGCGCGGACGGGATCGACGTCTCGACCGGTGAGGTCGTGCCCCACGAGCGACCCCGCTTCGGCCGCAGCTACCAGACGCCGTACGCCGATCTGATCCGCAACGCCACCGGGCTGGCGACCATCGCCGTGGGCGCGATCTCCACCTACGACGACGTGAACTCGGTGATCCTGGCCGGTCGGGCCGACCTGTGCGCCCTCGGCCGCGCCCAGCTCCACGACCCGCTGTGGACCTTGCACGCCGCCGCGGCCCAGGGCTACCGCGGGTCCGCGGCGCCCTGGGCCCGGTCCTGGGCCGCCGGCAGCGGCCGGCCGCCCGCGGCCCGTACCGACAGGGTGCCGCCCCGCCTGGAACTGCTGCGGCGGGCCGCCGCGCCGGTGCACCAGCGCTGGCGCCCCCTCGTCCCCGCACCCGCCCGCTGACCGCCTGCCGACCGCCAGGAGATCCCGTGGAGACCCCACCCGCGTACGACCCGCCCGCGTACGACCCGCCGCCGTACGACCTGCCCCGCTTCACGGCGGCCGCCGTCCAGGCGTCCCCGGTCTACCTCGACCCCGGCGCCACCGTCGACAAGGCGGTCGCCCTGATCGCCGAGGCCGCCGGGAACGGCGCCACGCTCGTCGTCTTCCCCGAGGTGTTCGTCCCCGGATACCCGTACTGGAACTGGACCATGAACCCGGTACAGGGCTCGCCCTGGTTCGAGCGCCTGCACCGGGCCTCCGTGGACGTCCCCGGCCCCCACGTCGACACCCTGCGCGCGGCCGCCCGCCAGTACGGCGTCGTCCTGGTCATCGGGATCAACGAGCGCGGTCGAAACAGCCTCGGCGTCCTGTACAACACCCTGTTGACCATCGGGCCGGACGGCGAACTCCTGGGCGTGCACCGCAAGTTGGTGCCGACCTGGGCCGAGAAGCTCACCTGGACCGGGGGCGACGGCAGCTCGCTGCGCGTCCACCGGACCCCGGTGGGCCCGCTCGGCGCCCTCGCCTGCGGCGAGAACACCAACACGCTGGCCCGGTTCGCCCTCCTCGCGCAGGGCGAACTCGTCCACGCCTCCTGCTACATCGCCCTGCCCGTGGCGCCCGCCGACTACGACATGGCCGAGGCCATCGCCGTACGGACGGCCGCCCACAGCTTCGAGGGCAAGGTCTTCTCGGTCGTGGCCTGCTCCACCGTCTCCCCGGAGATCATCGATCTCCTCGCGGGGGACGACGAGGAGCTGCGGGCCCTTTTCGGCCGTCCGCGCAGCGCGCTGTCCGGCATCTTCGGCCCCGACGGGCGCCCGGTCACGCCGCCGTTGGTGGACGACGAGGGCATCGTCTACGCGGAGATCGACCTGGGCCGGTGCATCCAGCCCAAGCAGATGCACGACATCACCGGTCACTACAACCGCTTCGACGTATTCCACCTAGAGGTCGACAACCGCCCCCGCACGCCGGTGACCTTCGCCGCACCCCTTTCCGGTCCCCGGACGACGGCCCTTCCCGAGGAGGACGCATGACCCCCGAACAGGACGACACCGCGCTCGGCCGCGCACGGGTCCTCGACACCCCCGAACTCACCGCCTACTACGCCGAGCTCGCGGCGCGCGAGGCGGGCGCGCTGTGGACGGTCGCCAATGACATCGAACCCTGGTACCCGCAGCCCAAGTCCGTTCCGGTGCTGTGGCGTTACGAGGAGCTGCGCCCGCTCGTCCACAAGGCGCTCGCCCTGGTCGAGGCGGACGACGCGGGCCGCCGCGTGGTCATGCTGGTCAACCCCGGCCGCAGGGACGTCAGTGCGGCGGCCGGGCTGCTCTACACGGGCCTGCAGATCATGGGCCCGGGCGAGGCCATGACGGCCCACCGCCACCAAGCCGCCGCGCTGCGCTTCGTCCACGAGGGCACCGGCGCGTGGACGATCGTCGACGGGCAGAAGCTGAAGGTCGGGCCGCGCGACTTCGCGATCACCCCGAACGGCACCTGGCACGAGCACGGCAACGACGCGGACGACGCCCCGGTCATCTGGCAGGACGGGCTGGACATCCCGCTGGTCAACGCCCTCGACGCCGGTTTCTACGAGGTCCACCCCGAGCTGTACCAGAAGCCCGGGAAGGTGATCAACTCCTCCGTCCTGACCTACGCGGCGAACCTGCTCCCGCAGGGCGTCGAGCGCTGGACCCGGCCCTACTCCCCCCTGCTCGCCTACCCGTGGGAGGCGACGTACGAGGCGCTGCTCGGCCTGGCCCGGGCCACCGAGGGGTCCCCCTACGACGGGATCATCGCCGAGTACACCAACCCGGTCACCGGCGGATCGGTGATGCCCACCATGGGCGCGCACATGCAGCTGCTGCGGCCGGGCCAGGCCACGCTGGCCCACCGCCACACCGGATCGGTGATCTACACGGTGGCCAAGGGGCGCGGCGTCTCGGTGATCGCCGGGCAGCGCTTCGCCTGGCAGGAGGGCGACATCTTCTGCGTGCCGTCCTGGGCCTGGCACGAGCACCACAACCTCGACCCGGCCGAGGACGCGTGCCTCTTCTCCTTCAACGACTTCCCGGTCATGCGCTCACTCGGATTCCACCGCGAGGAGTCCTACACGGACCACGACGGCCACCAGCCGACCCCCTGACCGCGCACAGCGTCCCGCACCCCTGACCCTCCCCGACTTCTGGAGCCACCATGCGACTACTGACCTTCACCACCGGGTCCCCCGCCGGCGGGCCCGTCGACCCCGCGCCGCGCCTGGGCGCGGAGCGCGACGGCTTCGTGCACGACCTCGCCGCCCTGGCCGACCACGCGGGCGTCCGGATCCCGCCCGACCTGCTCTCGCTCGTCCAGGCCGGGCCCGCCGCCCTGGACGCCGTCCGCGCCCTCCTGGGCGGTGCGCTGCCCGGGCACGCCGTCCACCGGCTCGAAGACGTCCGGCTCCGCGCCCCGCACCGGCCCGGGAAGATCATCGGGGTCGGGCTCAACTACGTGGAACACGTGGCGGAATCCAGCCGCAGCCTGGACACGGACAAGGAACTCCCGCCGCGTCCGGTCCTGTTCAGCAAGCCCGCCACCGCCGTCACCGGGCCCGGAGCCCCGGTGCTGCACAACGGCGACCTCACCGCCCAGTTGGACTGGGAGTGCGAACTCGCCGTGGTCATCGGCCGCACCGCCTTCCGGGTGAGCGAGGAGGAGGCGTACGAGCACGTCTTCGGGTACAGCATCGTGAACGACATCAGCGCCCGCGACCAGCGCCGCTCGGGCCAGTGGTTCTTCTCCAAGGGCCAGGACTCCTACGCCCCCTTCGGACCGGTCGTGGTCACGGCCGACGAGATCCCCGACCCGATGTCGCTGGACCTCGGCCTGCGCGTCAACGGCGTCACCAAGCAGCGGTCCAACACCCGCCACATGCTGTTCCCGATCGCCCGGCTGATCGCCGACATCAGCTCCGGCGTGACCCTGGAGCCGGGCGACGTGATCGCCACCGGCTCCCCCTCGGGCGTCGGGGCCGGCATGGTCCCGCCCGAGTTCCTGGTGCCGGGCGACACCGTCGAGGCCACCGTCGAGCGCATCGGCACCCTCACCAACCCCGTCGTGGACGCCCGTTGACCTCCCCGCCGCGCACGCCCGCGGCGCCCGTCGCCCCACCGAACCGAGGAGCCCGCATGCCGCACCCGCCCACCTACCGCATCGGCCAGATCGTGCCGAGCTCGAACGTGACGATGGAGACGGAGGTGCCGGCCATCCTGCGCGCCCGGCAGCGCGTCGCGCCGGAGCGCTTCACCTTCCACTCCAGCCGCATGCGGATGACGCACGTGACGCCGGAGCAGCTCAGGGCCATGGACGCCGACTCCGACCGCTGCGCCGTCGAACTGTCCGACGCGCACGTCGACGTACTCGGGTACGCCTGTCTGGTGGCCATCATGAGCATGGGCCTGGGCTACCACCGCGAAGCGGAGCAGCGGCTGCACGCGCGGACCGTGCAGAACGGGGCGCCCGCGCCCGTGGTGACCAGCGCCGGGGCCCTGGTGCAGGGCCTGCACACCATGGGCGCGCGGAAGGTGGCGCTGCTCGCTCCGTACATGCGCCCCCTCACCCGGACCGTCGTCGACTACCTCACCCACGAGGGGATCGAGGTCCTGGACTACCGGGCGCTGGAGATACCGAACAACCTCGACGTGGCCGCGCACGATCCGGCCCGGCTGCCCGAGCTGGCCCGCGCCCTCGACCACGGCGACGCGGACGCGGTGGTCCTCTCCGCCTGCGTGCAGATGCCCTCGCTCGGGGCCATCGAGGAGGCGGAGCAGATCCTGGGCAAGCCGGTCGTCTCCGCGGCCGTATGCACCGCGCACCAGCTGCTGCGGGCCCTCGACCTGCCCGCCGTCGCCCCCGGGGCCGGGCACCTGCTGTCCGGTGCGTACGCCGAGTCGCCGCTGGTCCGGGGGTCCGCCTCGGCAGGGTGAGCCGGCAGGGACCTCGGTAGGATCGCCACCGCATCCAACGGAAGGCGATCATGTCGGACAGCCCCCTCAGGCCCAGCTCGTTGATCAACACGGTCTACGGGGCGTTTCTGCGCGGTATCGGCGGCTGGATCTCCATCGCCGACCTGATCACCCTCATGTCGGAGCTGGACGTGGAGAGCCAGGCCGTCCGCTCGGCGATCTCGCGGCTCAAGAAGAAGGGCGTCCTGGAACCGGAGCGGCGCGGCGCCACCGGCTACCGGCTCAGCCCGGCCGTGCACCCGGTCTTCGACGCGGGCGACCGGCGCATCTTCGCCAGCCTGGAGCCGGCGGACCTGGCGGACGGCTGGGCCCTCGCGGTGTTCTCCGTCCCGGAGTCCGAGCGCTCCCACCGCTACCAGCTGCGCACCCGGCTGACCTGGCTCGGCTTCGGCAACATCGCCTCCGGCGTGTGGCTGGCGCCGGGCCGGGTGCTCCCGGACGCCCACGCCGTGCTGGTCCGGCTCGGGCTGAGCGAGTACGTCCACCTGTTCGCCGCGGCCGACTACGCCGCCTTCAGCGACCTGCCCGCGGCGGTCAGCTCCTGGTGGGACTTCCCCGCGATCCAGGCGCAGTACGCGGAGTTCACCGACGCCTACGCTCCGGTCGCCGCCCGGCTCGCCGGGCAGCCCGCCATCGACCCGGCCGAGGCGTTCCGCCACTACGTCCCCATGCTCACGGCCTGGCGCCGCCTGCCGTACCTGGACCCCGGCCTGCCCGCCGAGCTGCTCCCCCCGGACTGGAACGCCATCGGAGCCCGGCAGGTCTTCCAACAACTGCACGAGGTACTGGCCACCCCAAGCCTGCACCACGTACAGAACGTCATCACCCCGCCCCAGTAACCCCCCGCACCCGGCCGGGGCCGGGGCCGGGGACGGGCAGGAGTGTCCCCGCAGGACGAGCGGTCCCCACCGCCCCCCTCCTCCGACCACCCCGCAGCCGCGAGCCGAGGAGACACTCGTGCCCGTCCCCGGCCCCGGCCCCCACCCGACCCGCCCGCCCCCCGCGCCCCCACGTCACCACGCACCCCCCTCGGCCGCCCGGAGCAGCGGCCCGTCCTGGGCCCGGACGGGGGCGTGCAGGGCGGTGCGACCGGTCAGGTAGCGGTCGGCGGCCGCCGCCGCGGAGCGCCCCTCCGCGATCGCCCACACCACCAGCGACTGACCGCGCCCGGCGTCGCCCGCCACGAACACCCCCTCCGGAGCCCGCCCCGCAGGCCCGAGCGCCGCGAAGTCCGCGGACCGGGCGAAGTCGCCCCGTTCGTCGCGGACGAGCCCGAGCTGTTCACCCAGGGGACAGCCCCGCTCGGGACCCGTGAATCCCAGCGCCAACAGCACCAGCCCGGCCTCGATCACCCGCTCGGTGCCGGGAAGGGAGCGCCGCTCCACCCGCTCCACCGCGGTCAAGCGCACGGCACGCACCCGCCCCCCGGCGTCGCCCAAGAAGTGCAAGGTCGCACTGGAGAAGGCCCGCGGGTCGACCCCGTCGCGGCCCCGCGCCTCCTCATGGGCGTGGGAGACCCGGTAGACCTTCGGATACAGCGGCCAGGGCTGGCCGGCGGAGCGGGTGGGACCCGGTTCCGGGTTGATGTCGAGCTGGACCACCGAGCGGGCACGTTGGCGCAGCGCGGTGCCCAGGCAGTCGGAGCCGGTGTCACCGCCCCCGACGATCACCACGTGGTGTCCCTCGGCATTCACCCCGGGCACCGCGATGTCGCCCTGCGCGACCCGGTTGGCTTCGGTCAGGTAGTCCATCGCCTGGTGGATGCCCCGTAGCCCGCGGCCGGGCACCGGCAGGTCCCGGCGCTCCGTCGCGCCGACCGCGACGATCACCGCGTCGTGGGTGGCCCGGAGCCCGGCCGCGTCGATCCGGCCCCCGACGTCCGCGTCCGTGCGGAAGACGGTCCCCTCGTCCCGCAGCTGCTGGACGCGGCGGTCCAGGTGGGACTTCTCCATCTTGAAGGCCGGTATGCCGTAGCGGAGCAGTCCGCCGATCCGGTCGGCCCGCTCGAAGACCACGACGTCGTGCCCGGCGCGTCGGAGCTGCTGGGCGGCGGCGAGACCGGCCGGACCGGAGCCGATGACGGCGACGGTCTTCCCGCTGGGACGGGCGGGCGGCGCGGGAGCGGTGTACCCGTGCGCCCAGGCCTGGTCGGCGATGGCCTGTTCGACGTTCTTGATGGTCACCGGCTCGGCGTTGATCGCCAGGACGCAGGCGTCCTCGCAGGGCGCCGGGCAGAGCCGGCCGGTGAACTCGGGGAAGTTGTTCGTGGCGTGCAGCCGGTCCGAGGCGGCCCGCCAGTCGCCGTGGGCGGCGTAGGCGTTCCACTCGGGGATGAGGTTCCCCAGCGGGCAGCCCGCGTGGCAGAAGGGGATGCCGCAGTCCATGCAGCGGTTGGCCTGCTCGGACACCAGGGGCAGCGAGGTCTGCCCCGCGTGGACCTCGCACCAGTCGCCGAGCCGCTCGTCGGCGGGGCGCGCCGGTACGGAGCGTCGCGGCGTCCTCAGGAAGCCGAACGGGTCGGTCATGTGCCGCCTCCATGACTCCCGTGCGGATACGGCGGTCCGACCAGGTTACGTCCGGTTCATCCGTATTTCCCAGTGGCGGGAGAAGCCCTTCCCGACACCCCCGGACCCATCACCTGCAACGTGACACCAGTCACTTCCCGTGATGTGAGGGACATGAGTGACGAAAGCCGGGGCACGCGAGCCGCACCGTACCGACATCGCGGACGAGCCGCGGTGCGACATCCGGAGGTACAGCGCGTCGTGTCCGAACAGCAGAGCATCCACACCGCCGGAAGGTGGCGGTCGTCCTCGACCGGCGCCACGCGGGAGGTCCTCGATCCCGCCGACGGCAGTGTCCTCGCGGTGGTCGCCGAGGGCACCGCCGCGGACGCGGACGACGCCGTCGGCGCGGCGCGCGCCGCCTTCGACCGCGGCCCGTGGCCGCGGACCCCGGTGGCCGAGCGCGCGGCGCTGCTCAGGCGCACGGCCGACCTGCTCCAGCGCGAGCGGGAGCGGATCGCGCTGCTGGAGAGCCTGGACGCGGGCAAGACCCTCGCGGAGGGCCGCACGGACGTGGACTGCGTCAGCGATGCCTTCCGGTACTTCGCCGATCTCGTCCTCGGCGAGGGCGGCGGGCGGGTCGTGGACGCCGGATCGTCGGAGATCCACAGCGTGGTCGTGCACGAGCCGGTGGGCGTGTGCGCCCTGATCACCCCCTGGAACTACCCGCTGCTCCAGGCGAGCTGGAAGGTGGCCCCGGCGCTCGCCGCGGGCAACACCTTCGTGATCAAGCCGAGCGAGCTGACCCCGCTGAGCACGGTCGTCCTGATCGAGCTGCTGGTGGAGGCCGGGCTGCCGGCCGGCGTCGCCAATCTGGTGACCGGCGCCGGCGACCCCGTCGGTGCCCGGCTCGCCGCCCACCCCGACGTCGACCTCGTCTCCTTCACCGGTGGTCTCGGCAGCGGCACCAAGGTCGCGCACGCGGCGGCCGACACGGTGAAGAAGCTCGCCCTCGAACTGGGCGGCAAGAACCCCAACGTCGTCTTCGCCGACGCGTGCGCGACGCCGGCCGGCTTCGACACGGCCGTCGACCAGGCCCTCAACGCCGCCTTCATGCACAGCGGCCAGGTGTGTTCGGCCGGTTCCCGGCTGATCGTCGAGGCGTCGGTGCGCGACCGGTTCGTGGCCGAACTCTCCCGCCGCGCCGAGCGGATCCGGCTCGGCCGGGGCACCGACCCGGGCGTCGAGTGCGGCCCGCTGGTGTCCGCCGCCCAGCGCGAGCGCACCGAGTCGTACGTCGCCTCCGCGCTCGCCGCGGGCGCCGTACTGCGCGCGGGCGGCGAACGCCCCGAGGGCCCGGGCTACTTCTACCGTCCGACCGTCCTGGACCGCTGCGACCGCCGGATGCGCGTCGTGCGCGAGGAGGTCTTCGGACCGGTGCTGACGGTGGAGACCTTCCTGACCGAGGACGAGGCGGTGACCCTCGCCAACGACACCGAGTTCGGACTGGCGGGCGCGGTGTGGACGTCCGACCAGGGTCGCGCCCGCCGCGTGGCGGGCCGGCTGCGCCACGGCACGGTCTGGATCAACGACTTCCACCCCTACCTGCCGCAGGCCGAGTGGGGCGGCTTCGGCAAGTCCGGGATCGGGCGCGAGCTCGGGCCCTCGGGCCTGGCCGAGTACCGCGAGACCAAGCACGTCTACCAGAACCTCGCCCCCCGTCCCGTCCGCTGGTTCGCGGGCGGAGAGGAGACCTCCGCATGACGGCGCACACACACCCGGGGAGCACCCCCGAAACCACCGCGACCGCCGCGACCACCGCGGCCCCCGCACAGCCCTCCCCGGTCAGCACCCGGGAGTTCGACTACGTCATCGTCGGCGGCGGCACCGCCGGCTCGGTGATCGCCTCCCGGCTGACCGAGGACCCCGACGTCACGGTCGCCGTGATCGAGGGCGGGCCGAGCGACGTCGACCGCCCCGACGTGCTCACCCTGCGGCGCTGGATGGGGCTGCTCGGCGGCGAACTCGACTACGACTACCCCACCACCGAGCAGCCGCGCGGCAATTCGCACATCCGGCACAGCCGGGCCCGCGTGCTCGGCGGGTGCTCCTCGCACAACACGCTGATCGCCTTCAAGCCGCTTCCGTCGGACTGGGACGAATGGTCGGACGCGGGGGCCGAGGGCTGGCACGCCGCCGCCATGGAACCCTACTTCGACAGGCTGCTGAACAACATCGTCCCCGTCGGCGAGGCCGACCGCAACGCCATCGCACACGACTTCGTGGCGGCGGCCGAGCAGGCGCTGGGCGTGCCCCGGATCGAGGGGTTCAACGCCAAACCCTTCCACGAGGGCGTCGGCTTCTTCGACCTCGCCTACCACCCGGAGAACAACAAGCGTTCCTCCGCGTCGGTGGCCTACCTGCACCCGGTCATGGCCGAGCGGCCCCACCTCACCCTGCTGCTGGAGACCTGGGCGCACCGGCTGGAGCTGGAGGGGACGCGGGCGCGCGGGGTGCGCGTACGGTCCGCGGACGGCGCCGAGTCGCTGCTCCTCGCCCGCCGCGAGGTGGTCGTGTGCGCGGGCGCGGTCGACACGCCGAGACTTCTGCTGCACTCCGGGATCGGCCCGCGCGAGCAGCTGACGGCGCTCGGCATCCCGCCCGTGCACGACCTGCCCGGTGTCGGCGAGAACCTCCTCGACCACCCCGAGTCGGTGATCGTGTGGGAGACGGACGGCCCGATACCGGAGAACTCCGCGATGGACAGCGACGCCGGACTGTTCGTGCGCCGCGACCCCGCGTCCCCGGGTCCGGACCTGATGTTCCACTTCTACCAGATCCCCTTCACCGACAACCCGGAGCGGATCGGCTACGAACGCCCGGCGCACGGCGTGTCGTTGACCCCGAACATCCCCAAGCCGCGCAGCCGCGGCCGGCTGTACCTCACCAGCGCGGACCCGGAGGTCAAACCGGCCCTCGACTTCAGGTACTTCACGGACGAGGAGGACTACGACGCCCGCACCCTCGTCGACGGCATCAAGATCGCCCGCGAGATCGCGGCGGCGGAGCCCCTGGCGGGCTGGCTCACGCGCGAGGTGTGTCCCGGTCCGCAGGTCACCGGCGACGAGGAGCTGAGCGCGTACGCCCGTTCCGTCGCGCACACCGTCTACCACCCGGCGGGCACCTGCCGGATGGGGGCCGCGGACGATCCCGGGGCCGTGGTGGGGCCGGACCTGAGGGTGCGGGGGCTGGACGGCATCCGGATCGCCGACGCCTCCGTGTTCCCGACGATGCCGGCGGTCAACCCGATGATCGGCGTGCTGATGGTCGGCGAGAAGGCGGCCGAACTGCTGGTGGGGGGTGCGCGATGAACGCCGACGCGCCCGTCTTCGCCGTGCAGGACCTCTGGAAGGTGTTCGGTCCCCGGGCGGCGGCCGCCCGGGTGCCCGGCTCGGAGCACGCCGAGCTGTCCGCGTCCCGGTTGCGCGAGCGCACCGGCTGCACCGCGGCCGTCCGGGACGTCACCTTCGACGTCCACAAGGGCGAGTCCTTCGTCGTCATGGGCCTGTCCGGTTCCGGCAAGTCCACGCTCGTGCGCTGCCTGACCCGACTGATCGAGCCCACCGCGGGCTCCCTGTCGATCGACGGCGAGGACGTCCTCGCGATGGACCGGGCCCGGCTGCGGGACCTGCGCCGCCACCGCGCCGCCATGGTCTTCCAGCACTTCGGCCTGCTGCCGCACCGCACCGTGTTGGACAACATCGCCTACGGGCTGGAGATCCAGGGGGTGGGCCGCGCCGAACGGCGCTCCAAGGCCGCCGAGATGACCGTCAAGGTGGGCCTCGAAGGTCTGGAGGAGCGCCGCCCCGACGAGCTCTCCGGAGGTCAGCAACAACGCGTCGGCCTCGCCCGCGCACTGGCCGCCGATCCCGAAGTCCTGCTGTTCGACGAGCCGTTCAGCGCGCTCGACCCGCTGATCCGCCGCGAGATGCAGGAGGAGGTGGGCCGCCTGCACCACGACGAGGGCCGCACCATGGTCTTCATCACCCACGACCTGTCCGAGGCGCTGCGCCTCGGTGACCGGATCGCCCTGATGCGCGACGGGCGGATCGTGCAGCTGGGCACCCCGGAGGAGATCGTCGGCTCCCCCGCCGACGACTACGTGCGGGACTTCGTCCGCGACGTGCCGCGCGAGCAGGTGCTCACCGTGCGCAGCGCCATGCGCCCCGCCACGGCGGAGGAGGCCGAGCGGGGCGTGTCCCTCGCCCCCGCCACCACCATCGCCCTGGCCATCGAGGCGGTGGTCCGCAGCGGCGGCCCCGCCAGGGTCGTCGACGGGGGCCGCTGCCTGGGGGTCGTCGACGACGCCGCCCTGCTCGCCGTCGTCGCCGGGCTACCCGGCCCGGCGACCGGGGAGGTGGCGGCATGAGACACCCCACCGCCGCGCGCCCCCGCGGCCGCGCCGTACCGCTCCCGGCCGGAACGCGGGGGTGGCGCCGATGACCGCCCCGTCCACACCCCTGCGCGAGGGGCCGCGCGCGGACTCCCGCGATCCGCGCCCCCGGGGGGCCCGCACCGACCCCGGCGCCCGCTCCGCCGCGGCTCCGGCCGCCGGTGCGGGCGGGCGCGGCGCCGGCTCCACCGCCCGCTTCCGCGTCGGCCGCAAGGTCCTGCCCCTCGCCGTCGCCGCGGCCGTCCTGGGCACCCTCGGCGTGCTGTACCCGGGCGGCGGCAGCTGGCCCGGTTCCCTGGCCGTCGACCTGTCGGCGCCGCTGGGGCGAGTCGGCGAGTGGATCATCGACCACCGCGACAGCCACCCGCTGTTCCTCTACTTCTTCGGGCACGTCAGCAACGCCGTCGTGGTCTCCGTGCGCGCCGTCTACGTGGTGCTGCTCGCCGCCGGATGGCCCGGGGTGACCGCGCTGGCCGGGCTGGTCGCCTGGCGGCTCGCGGGGGTCCGGCTCGCGCTGACCTCGATGGCCGCGTTCGCGGCGTGCGGCCTGCTGGGCATGTGGGTGCCGACGATGCAGACGCTGGCCCTGATGGCCGTGGCGGTCGGCGCGGCCGTCGTCGTCGGCGCTCTGCTCGGCCTCGCCGCCGGGCTCTCGCCCCGCACGGAGCGCGCCCTGCGGCCCGTCCTGGACACCATGCAGGTCCTGCCGGCCTTCGCCTACCTGCTGCCGATGGTGCTCGTCTTCGGCATCGGGGTGCCCGCCGCCGTGCTCGCCACCGTGGTGTACGCCGCCCCGCCCATGGCCCGCCTCACCGCGCTCGGGCTGCGCGGGGCCGACGCGGGGGTCCTGGAGGCCGCCGCCTCGCTCGGCGCCACGGGGCGGCAGCGGCTGCTGACCGCCCGGCTCCCGCTGGCCCGGGGGCAGATCCTGCTGGGCGTCAACCAGGCCGTCATGACGGGCCTGTCCATGGCCGTCATCGCCTCGGTGATCGGCGCGGGCGGCCTCGGCGACCGGGTCTACCAGGCCCTGGCCTCCGTCGACGTCGGCGCGGCCCTGGCCGCGGGCATCCCGATCGTGCTGCTCGCCGTCGTACTGGACCGCACGGCCGCCGCGGCGGGCTCCCGGCTGGGCACGGCCCGGCCGGCCGCCGAACTCCCCTTCCTGCGCCGGGTGTTCGCCGGTTGGTACGGGGGGCTGTTGTGCGTGCTCGCGGCCGTCGCCGTGGCGGTGGCGGGTCGGATGCTGGGCGCCGCGCAGTGGCCCGCCTCCTGGACGATCTCGCTCGCGGATCCGGTCAACCGGGCCGTCGCCTGGATGACCGACCACCTCTACTCGGGGGTCCCCGTCGTCGGCGGCACCGCCGACTGGGCCGCCGGCTTCACCGGGCTGCTCCTCGACCCCCTGCGCAGCGGGCTCCAGTCGACCCCCTGGTGGCTGCTGCTGCTGGCGGTGGGCGCCGTCGGCCTGCTGGTCGGCACCTGGCGCAGCGCCCTGGGCGCCGTGCTGGCCCTGGCCGCCATCGGGGTGCTCGGCGTGTGGGACCCGGCGCTGGACACCCTCTCGCAGGTGCTCGCCGCCGTCGCGGTGACGCTCGTGCTCGGCTTCGCGGTCGCCATCGGCGCCGCCCGCAGTGCCCGCGCCGAGCGGCTGCTGCGGCCCGTGCTGGACGTCTGCCAGACGATGCCGCAGTTCGTGTACCTCATCCCGGTCGTCGCCCTGTTCGGGGTCGGCCGGGCGCCCGCGGCGGCCGCGGCCGTCGTCTACGCGCTGCCCGCCGTCGTCCGCATCACCACGCAGGGCCTGCGCGAGGTGGACCCCTCCGTAATGGAGTCGGCGCGCTCCCTCGGCGCCACCGGCGCCCAGCAGCTGCGCCAGGTCCAACTCCCGCTCGCGCGGCCCGCCCTGCTGCTGGCCGTCAACCAGGCCGTGGTCCTGGTCCTGGCCGTCGTGATCATCGGCGGGCTGGTCGGCGGCGGCGCCCTCGGCTACGACGTGGTCCTCGGCCTCGCCCAGGGCGACCTGGCCACCGGGCTCGTGGCGGGCGCGGCGATCGTCTGCCTCGGCATCCTGCTCGACCGCCTCACCCAGCCCGCGTCCACGAAGGAGGCCGGGAATGCCTGAGCCGACGAAGATCCGCCGCAGGAGCGCGGTCGCGCTCGCCGCCGCGACCGCCCTGGCCGTGCTCACGGGCTGCGGAGCGGCCGACATGACCCGCCAGACCTCCCCGTACGCCGCCGCCCGCGGCGCGAAGACCGTCACGCTGTCGGTCCAGTCCTGGGTCGGCGCGCAGGCCAACACCGCCGTGGCGGGGTACCTGTTGGAGCACGAACTCGGCTACCGCGTGGACACCGTCCAGGTGGACGAGGTGCCCGCCTGGGACGCCCTCAGCCAGGGCCGGGTCGACGCGATCCTGGAGGACTGGGGCCACCCCGAACAGCAGGCGCGCTACGTGGAGCGGAAGAAGACCGTCGTCGACGGCGGCGGCCTCGGGGTCACCGGCCACATCGGCTGGTTCGTGCCGACGTACTTCGCCGAGGAGCACCCGGACGTCACCGACTGGAAGAACCTCGACAAGTACGCCGATCAGTTCCGGACGGCCGAGAGCCGGGGCAAGGGCCAACTGCTGGACGGCTCCCCCTCGTACGTGACGAACGACAAGGCGCTGGTGCGGAACCTCGGTCTCGACCTGGAGGTGGTCTTCGCGGGCTCCGAGGCGGCCCAGATCACCCAGATCAAGCAGTTCGCGAAGGAGCGCAAGCCCTTCCTGACGTACTGGTACCAACCCCAGTGGCTCTTCGACCGGGTCCCCATGACCGAGGTCGAGCTGCCCGCGTACGCGCAGGGCTGCGACGCGGACGCCGAGAAGGTGGCCTGCGCCTACCCGCACACGCCGCTGCGCAAGTACCTCAACGCCCGCTTCGCGGACGAGGGCGGGCGGGCGGCCGACTTCCTGAAGAGGTTCCACTGGGGCGTCGCGGACCAGAACGAGGTGGCCCTGATGATCGCCGAGGAGAAGCTGTCGCCGCGGCAGGCGGCGCAGAAGTGGGTGGAGCGCCACGAGGACGTCTGGCGGCCCTGGCTCGGCTGACCCGCCGGGGTCGGCCGTCCGGTCCGGCTACCAGCCGAAGCGGCGGTCGGCCTCGCGCTCGAACTCCTCGTAGGTCAGCACGTCGTCGCCGTCCAGGTTGGCCCGGTCGAAGAGGGCGGAGGAGCCGTCCACGTCGCTCACGCCCCAGAAGGGCAGCACCCCGGCGGCGGCGAGGGTCGGGCCCTTCGTCCGCAGGGCGGATATCACCTCGACGCGGGTGAGGACGCCGTCGCTGTTCAGATCGAGGGCGTCGAAGAGCTTGCGGGCCTTGTCGCTCATCACGTGGTCCTTTCGGCAGGCGGGGTGGCGGGGCGGGGATCCGGATCCGCCGGAGCGACAGCCTATGACCCGCCCCGCACCGCCCCGCCCCCGGCATGGCAAGCTCGTGCCACATGATCGACGAATTCGCGAAGGACACCCTGCACACGAGACTGCGGCGGGACCGCACGGCGCTGCTCTGGAAGCTCGACGGCCTGTCCGAATACGACGCCCGCCGACCTTTGACCGCGACCGGGACCAACCTCCTCGGCCTGGTCAAACACGTGGCCAGCGTCGAGGCCAGGTATTTCGGCGAGGTCTTCGACCGCCCTTCCCCGGAGGCGCTGCCCCGGTGGCAGGACCACGACGGCAGCGATCTGTGGGCGACCGAGGACGAGACGCGCGACCAGATCGTCGCGTTCTACCGGCGCACGGGGGAACACGCGGACGCGACGATCGACGGGCTCGCCCTCGACGCCCCCGGCCACGTGCCGTGGTGGCCGGAGCCCCACTCCCACACGAACCTCTTCGCCGTCCTGGTCCACGTCCTCGGCGAGACCAACCGGCATGCCGGGCACGCCGACATCCTGCGCGAGGTCGTCGACGGCCGCACCGGGATGCGGCCCGAACACGAGACGCGGATCGACGAGGAGGCCCGCGCCGCGTACCGCGCGAAGATCGAGCGGGCCGCCCGATCGGCCCCACCGCTCACGGCGTAGTCCCTCCACCCCGCGGACCGGGGCCGGCCCGTGGCGTCGGCCGCTTCGCGCGCGGCCGGTGTGCCAAGTGACGCGTGCGTACTGCACGTCGCATCGGTGACAGCCGTGACTGTCGCGGCACCCGGCCCGGGTGACACGGTGATGCAGCCGGCCACCGACCGAGGGAGTACGGGTGAACAAGGGGTACGCCGCCTTCTGCGACGCAGACCGCTGGTTCTACGACGCGCCCCACCGGCGCGCCGAGGAGAACTACCCGGCCGCGCTCGCCCCCGTACCCGAGGGGTGGCGCTCCCACCGCAGCGGAGACTGGTACGCCCTGCGCCCGATCGGATCCGAACTGCCCTCGCAGGGCTGGAAGATCCACGTGTCGGCCACGCTGGACAACGCCGAGTCGGTCCTGGAGCGGGTCCGCTCCTACTGCCTGGCCCGGCACATCGCCTTCAAGTTCGTGCCGAGCCGCTACCTGCTGCACCTGCGCAACGCCAAGTACGCCGACCGCGCGGCCAGCGGCAAGTTCCTCACGGTGTATCCCGCCGACGAGGACCAGTGCCGCCGCATCGCCGAGGACCTCGACGGGCTGCTCTCCGGGGAGCCCGGACCGTACGTCCTGAGCGACCTGCGCTGGGGCGCGGGCCCGGTCCACCTGCGCTACGGCAGCTTCACCCTGCGGCACTGCTACGACGAGCGCGGCGAGCTGGTCCCGGCGGTCGAGGACCCGGCCGGGCGCCTGGTCCCGGACACCCGTGGGCCGGCGTTCCAGCCCCCGGAGTGGGTCGAGCTCCCCCCCTTCCTGAAGCCGCACCTCGACGCGCGCTCCTCGGTCACCCTCGCCGACCTCCCGTACACCGTGGAGCGGGCCCTGCACTTCTCCAACGGCGGTGGGGTCTACGCCGCCCGGGACACCCGCACCGGTGAGGCCGTCGTGCTGAAGGAGGCCCGGCCGTACGCGGGCCTCGCCGCCGACGGCGCGGACGCGGTGACCCGACTGCACCGCGAGCGGGCCGCGTTGGAGCGGCTCGCCGGGCTGGACTGCGTCCCGTCCGTCCTGGACTCCTTCACGATCGGCGACCACCACTTCCTCGCCCTGCAGTACTTGGAGGGCAAGCCCCTCAACACCTACTTCGCCCGCAGGCATCCGCTGATCGAGGCCGACCCCGCGCCGGCCGAACTCGCCGCCTACACCGCGTGGGCGCTGACGATCCACGAGCGCGTGAGCGAGGCGGTCGCCGCCGTGCACGCCCGCGGGGTGGTCTTCAACGACCTGCACCTCTTCAACATCATGGTCACCGAGGACGCCGCGGGCGAACCGTCCGTCGCCCTGCTGGACTTCGAGGCGGCCGCCCACGTCGACGAGGGGCTGCGGCAGACCGTCGCCAATCCCGCGTTCGTCGCTCCGGCCGGCCGCCGCGGTTTCGCGGTGGACCGCTACGCCCTGGCCGCCCTGCGCCTGGCCCTGTTCCTGCCGCTGACGAGCCTGCTCGTGCTGGACCGGGCGAAGGCGGCGCACCTCGCGTCCATCGCCGCGGAGCAGTTCCCCGTGCCGCGGCGGTTCCTGGACGAAGCCGTCCAGGAGATCCTGTCCGGGCCGGACGGGGACGACGCCGCGGGGCCCGTCTCCGGCTCGGGTCGGATACCGGCTCCGGCGGGACCGTACCTCCCCGTCGCGCCCGGGAACTGGCCCGCCGCCCGGGACTCGATGGTCGCGGCCCTGCGCGCCTCGGCCACGCCCGGCCGGGAGGACCGCCTCTTCCCCGGGGACATCGCCCAGTTCAGCACCGAGGGCGGTGGCACGGGCTTCGGTTACGGAGCGGCCGGGGTCCTCTACGCCCTGGCCGAGACCGGCGCCGAACCCTGGCCGCAGGCCGAGGAGTGGCTGCTGGCCCGGACCGCGGAGCCCGGCTCCGGGACGCCGCTCGGCTTCTACGACGGCCTCGCGGGCACGGCCTGGACCCTGGACCGCCTCGGCCACCGGGAGCGGGCGCTGCACCTCGCCGGGCTTTTGTTGGAGCAGCCGTGGCAGGAGATCGGCCCCGACCTGCACAGCGGGCTCGCGGGCGTGGGCCTGGCCCTGGACGCGCTGGGCACGTCGACGGGCGAGGGCGAGCTGCACGCGGCGGCCCTGCGCTGCGCCGAGCTGCTCTGCCGGGACGGCGCCGCGCCGCGGCGCGCCGGCCTGCTGTACGGCGGCGCCGGCCCGGCCCTCCTCTTCCTGCGCCTGTACGAACGCACCGGCGAGCAGGAGTACTTGCTGCGCGCGGGCGCCGCCCTGCACCACGATCTCGACCGGTGCGTGACGAGCGCCTTCGGCACCCTCCAGGTGGACGAGGGGTGGCGCACGATGCCCTACCTCGGCGAGGGCAGCGTGGGCATCGGCATGGTGCTGGACGACTGGCTGGCGCACGGCTCCGAGCAGCGCTTCGAGCAGGCCCGGCTGGAGATCGTACGGGCCGCCCAGGCCACCTTCTACGCGCAGCCCGGGTTGTTCCGCGGCGCTGCCGGGATGGTCCTGTACCTGGCGCGGACCAGCACCCCGGGACCGGGCACGCGCGCGGCCGACGTCGCGCGCCAGATCGACGCCCTGGCCCGGCACGCGGTGCCCTACCAAGACCATCTGGCCTTCCCCGGCGAGCAGTTGATGCGGCTGTCCATGGACCTGTCCACGGGTACGGCCGGCGCCCTGCTCGCCCTCGGCAGCGCCGCGCCCGGCGGGCGCGCGCAGCTGCCGTTCCTCCCACCGCTGCGGCGCGCCGCGGCGGTCCCAGAGCCGGTCCCGCACCACGGGGCCGTGACCCATCAGGATGACCCAGCGAAGAAGAGGATTGTGACATGACGCTTCTCGACCTGCAGTCGATGGAAACCATCAAGGAAGAGACCACGGAGGCCACCTTCGGCGGCGGCGGCGGTGGCGGCAGCCGGGCCAGCCTGCTGCTCTGCGGGGACAGCAGCCTGAGCATCACGACCTGTAACTGATAGGTCCCTCCGGGCCCGGGCGGTTCACCGCCCGGGCCCGCACCCCGTTTCCGGATCCCGTGGGGGCCGATGCCGCCCGTGGGCGCCGGCGCCGCCTGTGGAGGCCGTGGAGCCTTGCCGATGACCTCGCCCGATCCGTCCGACGGGGCGGCGCTCGCCCGCGCCGGCGACCGCGCCCTGGTGGCGGCGGCCCGTGACAGCGCGGGGCGCACCGCGGCCGTGGGCGCGTGCTCACTCGGCGCCGCCGGCGCGGCCCTCGCCGAACCGGCCGTCCTCGGCCACACCCTCGACCTGTTGTTGCGCGGCGCCCCGGGCGCCCCCGCCTGGACCGCGTGGTGCGCCGTGGTCATCGCCGCCGAAGTGCTGCTGGACGCCGCCGTGACGCGGCTGACCGGCCGGGTGAACGGCCGCTCGACCGCGTGGTTGCGCCGCCTCGGTCTGACCCGGCTCCTGGGCACCGCCCCGCACCACGCGGGCCGGCTCCCGCCCGGCGACGTGGCCGCGCGACTGACCGCGCACGCCACCGAGGCCGGGACCGCGCCCGCGGCCGCGGCCGGCGCCGTCGCCTCCTTGCTGCCGCCGCTGGGCGGTCTGATCGCGCTCTTCGTCATCGACGTGTGGACCGCCCTCGCCTTCGTGGCCGGACTGCCTCTGCTGGCGCTCCTGTTGCGGTCCTTCGCCCGTGATTCGGCTGCCAGCGTGGGCCGTTACCAGCAGGTCCAGCTGGCGATGGCGGGGCTGCTGGCCGAGGCCCTCGCCGGCGCCCGCACCATCGCCGCGGCCGGCACCCTGCCCCGCGAACAGGAGCGGGTCCTGCGGGAGTTGCCCGCCCTGGGCGTCGAGGGCCGGCGGATGTGGCGGGTGTACGGCGGGACCACCGCCCGTACCTCGGCGCTGATGCCGCTACTGCTGTACGTGGTGCTTGGCGTGGGCGGGATGCGGCTCGCGGCGGGCGCGCTGGGCGTGGGCGCCCTCCTCGCCGCCGTCCGGTACGCCGGGCTCGCGGCCGGGGTGGGCGCCGTGACCGGACGGCTGGCGGCCGTGGTGCGCGGCCGGGCCGCGGCGCGACGCACCGCGACCCTCCTGGCGCTGCCCGAAATGACCTACGGTACGCGGGAGTTGCCCCCGGACGGGCCGGGCACGCTGGAGCTGCGCGGGGTCCGGGTGGAGCGGGAGGGTCGCGCGGCGCTGGACGGCGTCGATCTCGTCGTGCCCGGCGGTACGACGGTCGCGGTGGTGGGGCGCTCCGGATCGGGCAAGACGCTGCTCGCCGCGGTGGCGGGGCGGCTGACCGACCCGGACGCCGGTCGGGTGCTCCTCGACGGGGTACCGCTGGAGGAGCTGTCCGCCGAGGCGTTGCGGCGCGACGTGGGGCACGCCTTCGACCGGCCCGCGCTGGCGGGGGGCAGCGTCGCCGGGGCGATCGCCTTCGGCTCGGGTCCGCCGCCCGGGCGGGCGCGGGTGCGGGCCGCGGCGCGGGCGGCCGGGGCCGATGCGTTCGTACGGCGCCTGCCCGACGGGTACGACACACTGCTCGCGGACGCTCCGATGTCCGGCGGCGAGGTCCAACGCCTCGGCCTGGCGCGGGCGTTCCTGCGCGCGGGGCGCCTGCTCGTGCTCGACGACGCCACCTCCAGCCTGGACACGCTCACCGCGCGCGAGGTCGAACGGTCCCTGGCGGAGCGGGTGCGCCCGGGCACCCGGCTCGTCGTGGCCCATCGCATCTCCGCGGCGGCCCGCGCCGACCGGGTCGTCTGGCTGGAGGGCGGCCGGGTCCGGGCCACCGGCCCGCACGCGACCCTGTGGCAGGACCCGGACTACCGCGCGGTCTTCGCCGCGCCGCCGGACCCCGATCAGCCGACTGCCGATCCGCCGGCTGGGGCGGCCCCGGCGGTCGCGGACACGGCGGACAACACGGCGGCCGGCGACGCGACGGTGGCCGGGGCGGCGGCGTCGGACCGTACGACGGCCCGCCCGGCCCCCGCGTCCGGGCCGGCGCTCCCCCGGCCCGTACCGAAGACCGCGGCCGGTGAGGGTGCCGGTGCCGGGCCCTGGCGGCGGGTCGGCGGGGAGGGGCGGCGGTTCCTGCGGGGCCGGCTCCGGCCCCTGGGCGCGCTGGCGCTCTGGTCACTGCTGGAATCGGTCCACACCTTCCTCGGCGGGTACGGCGTGGCCCGCGCCCTGGACGACGGGTTCCTGGCCGGCCGGGTCGACACGGGTGTCCTGTGGCTGACGGCGGCCGGGGTCGGCGCGCTCCTCGGCGGCGTCGCCCTGCGCGGGGTGTTCCTCGCCCTCGCGGAGCTCGTCGAGCCCCTGCGGGACGGGCTCGTCCGCCGGGCCGTGCGGCACGCGCTGGGCGCCGCGGTCGCGGATCCCGCGCGCGCCGCCGGCACGGGCGCGGTGTCCCGGCTGACCCAACAGAGCGAGATGGCCCGGGACTCCTTCGCCGGACTGGTCCTGACGGCCCGTTCGTTCCTCTTCACCGCCGTCGGCGCGCTGCTCGGCATGGCCGCGCTGGCGCCCGTACTGCTCGTCGTCGTGGTGCCCCCGCTGCTCCTGGGCCTGGCCGTCTTCCTGGCCACGCTGCGCCCCATGGCGGCCGTGCAGCGGGAGTCCCTGGACACGGACGAGGCGCTCGCCGCGCGGGTGGGCGAGGTGGCGGCCGGGCTGCGCGACATCGTGGCGTGCGGGGGCGGCGGGGCCGCGGCCGCCGGCGTGGAGCCGCTGGTCGCGGCGCAGGAACGGCTCACCGGGCGGCTCGCGCTCTGGGGCGCCGTGCGGACGCTGGCCCTCGGGGTGGCCGGCCGGGCGCCGGTCCTCGCCCTGCTCGCGGCCACGCCCTGGCTGCTCGGCGGTGGGCTCACGGCGGGCGCGCTGGCCGGCGCGCTGACGTACCTGACGCAGTCGCTGCTGCCCGCGCTCGACACCCTGATGGCCGCGCTCGGTTCCGCGGGGACCCGGTTGCTGGTGGTGCTGGACCGCTTCTGCGGCCCGGAACCCTCCGCCCCGCCCCCCGGGAGCCCCGACACCGTGGCGGAGCCCGGGGCCGGGCACGGCGGCGCGACCCCGCGGACCCGGGCGGCCTCGGAGGACCCGCGCCGGCCGGTTGCCGCCGCGGAACTGCGCGGCGTCGGCTTCGCCTACGGGCCCCGCGCGCACCCCGTGCTGGACGGGCTCGACCTGACGGTCCGGCCCGGCGAGCACCTCGCGGTCGTGGGGCCCAGCGGGATCGGGAAGTCCACGCTCACCGCCCTGTTGGCGGGGCTGCTGCCGCCCGGCGCGGGCACGGTCCTGGTCGCCGGTGCGCCCGCCCGGCCACCGGGGCCGACGCACGGCCCGGACCCGCGGCGCACGCTCCTGCCCCAACAGGCCTACGTGTTCACCGGCACCGTGCGCGAGAACCTGACCCACTTGTGCCCGCGCCCGGCGGAGGTGCCCGCGGAGCGGGTGGGGGCCGTGGTGGACGCGCTGGGCCTGGCGCCGCTCCTCGGGCGGCTCGGCGGCCCGGACGCCACCCTCGACACGGCCCGCCTCTCCCAGGGGGAGCGGCAGTTGCTGGCGCTCGCCGCCGCGTACCTCTCCCCCGCCCCGCTGCTCCTGCTGGACGAGGCCACGTGCCATCTCGACGCGGAGACCGAGGAGCGTGCCGAGCGGGCCCTCGCGGCTCGGCCCGGCACGCTGGTGGTGGTGGCCCACCGGATCTCCTCGGCCGCGCGCGCCGACCGGGTGCTGGTCCTGGACGGGACCCGGGCGGTGTGCGGGACGCATGCGGAACTACCGGCGCGCTCGGCCCTCTACCGGGACCTCGTGGGGATGTGGAGCGCGGGCGGCGCGGTCACCTCGACGCGCTGAGCCGCCCGGTCCGACGGCCCGCTACACCCAACCGGCGCTGCGGGAGATGCGTATCGCGTCTATGCGGTTGCGCGCGCCGGTCTTTCGGGTCACGGCGGCCATGTAGTTGCGGACGGTGCCGCTGGCCAGGTGCAGGGCCCGGGCGATCTCGGCGATCGAGTCGCCTTCCGCGGCGCGGGCCAGGACGCTCAGCTCGCGCGGGCTGAGCGGCACCGGGTCGGCCTCCAGGAAGGCCGAGGCGAGCGAGGCGTCGATGAACCGCTCGCCCGCGGCCACCTTGCGCACGGCCCGGACGAGCTGGCCGGGCGAGCCGTCCTTGTCGACGTATCCGCGGGCCTTCGCCTGGAAGGCCCGGCCGAGCGAGCCAGGCGTCCCGGCCGTGGCCAGGACGAGCAGCGGGGTCGGCGGGTCCAACAGTTGGTGATCGGTGTGCCCCTCGCCGGCGAGGACGGCCGTGGCACCCGGACAGTCCACGTCGACGACCGCCACGTCTGGTCGTAAGGTCCGCGCCCGGCGCGCCGCCGTCCTCCACCCCACCGACGTGACGTCGAACTGTCCTTCGGATCTCAACAGGGCGGCCAATGCCGATCCGACGAGGCTGACGCTGTGCAGTACGAGGACCTTCGTCATGCGGAACTCTCCAGGGACGACGCGAGCGGGTGCGGCAAGGACCATTCAGCACCTTGCGGCTGCCCCGGGACCGGCCTGCCGGAACGTCACCTCCGGGGGCGCGTGGGGGCGCGTGGCCATAAACGGGCGCCTCCTGAGTGCTCCCGCACGCCGCAGTGCTGACAGCTCACCTCCGACCGCCCCGCCCGGCCTCCCGGATACGGCTGGATACCGACCCTCCCGGCACCGCCGGGAGGAGCCCGCCGATACCGACAGGCGTTCGGGTCATGGAGTCGCGGGCGGATCCGTGGGGGTCACCGCCGTCAGCCGGACCGTGCTCAGGATGCGCATGACCAGCTCGTCGCCGACCGCGCCCGGGACGCCGGTCCGCCCGTAGAAGTCCCAGGCGACGAAGTCGCCCTTGGCGTTCTTGAAGCCGAAGACGATCGACCGGCCGTCGCCCGAACACTTGTTGCTCTTCTTGGCGCCCTCGGAGTGCGAGGTGAGGTAGGTTCCCTTGACCCCCGACTTGGTGGTGTATTCCACTGGTTGGTCGGTTTTGACCGCGTTCTTGTCCGGCTGCGTGTAGGCGGCGTAGACCCAGACCGGGGCCATCTTCTCCGCGACCTCACGGGTGTCCTTCGCGCCGGCGGCGCCCTTGGTTCCGGTGGCGGCCAGCTTGTAGTTGTCGGTCCGACCGTCGCCGTCCCCGTCGATGCTGCACCACTTCGACTTGTAGAAGGCGGGCGCCGTGTGCCCGATGAGGATCTTCTCCTCGTCCGCGTCGTCCGCGTACCCGCTGAAGACGGTGGGCGGCGCGACCTCCCAGTCGGCCGGGACGTCGAAGGCCGTGCCGTGTTCGGGGTTGACGACCGACTTCCAGCCCTTGATCGTCGGCGGCACGGTGTTCGCCGGCGTGGCCGAGGACGACGGCGCCGCCGATCCGGAGGCGGAGCCGGAGCCGGACGGAGCGGCGGGCGACGGCCCGGACGGGGAGACGTCCTTGCCGTCGATCGCCCGGTCGTCGCCCCCGCCGGTGTCGTCCCGCAGCAGGACCACACCGGTGACGGTGGCCGCGGCCACCACCACGGCGGCCGCCGCGCAGACGGCGATGACGACGGTCCTGGAGCGCTTGGCGGGGCGCGACGGTTGGTACGGCGGTTGGTACGGCTGCTGCCCCTGCGCCTGCGGCATGCCGTACGGGCCCCCCATCGGGTAGCCCGAGGGGGGCGCGGCGGGCGGCGCGGCCGGGCCCGGGGGGAGCGGCGCGCCCGGCGGCTGCCGGTACGGGTTGTGGAACTCCTCGGGCGGGCCCTGCTCGCCCCCGGGTGTCTGCTGTCCTGGCCACATGCCGGGTAACGATAGGCGCGCCGGGGTGCACCGGCCACAGCGGGTCCGGCACCGCGGCCCGCCCGTCGCCCGCCCGTGACCCGGCACACAACCGGAGCCGCTCGCACCGGTGTTCACGGGCTCGGGCCCGGGCTCCGCAGGGCTACTTGCCGAACGAGAGGATCGAGTGGTCCACCTTCTCGGGCTCGGGGCCTTGTACCCGGCCGTTGAGCAGGAAGAGCCGCCCGCCCAGCCAGGCCGGGTGCACCCCGTGCGAGTAGAAGACGGATTCGGGGCCGCGCGCGGCCGCCGGGCTCTGGAGGAACACCTGCGGGGCACCACCGCCCGGTTCGAGCGTCGCCATCGCGCCCGAACGCCCGCCGCCGGCCGCGATGTACACGATGACCTTGCCGCCCTCGACGGCCAGCGGCCACATGGAGCGTCCCTTGTCCGGGGCGGCCGCGTGCCACTTCTCCTGGCCGGTGGCCAGGTCGACGGCGATGACCTCGGTCGTCTCGTCGAGGCCGAGATAGGGGCCGACCTTGCCCCCGGCGACGTAGAGCGTGTCGGCGTCGACCACGGCGCCCGGGCAGTCCTGGAGTCCGTCGGCGTGCCCGAAGCCGTTGCAGCGGCCGCTCACCCCGAACTTCGATTCGCTCTGCGAGCGGACCTTGCCGTCCGCGGTGAACGCCGTGATGTTCCAGGCCTTCTTGGCGGAGTTGTGGGCGGCGACGACCAGCGGGTCCACGGACAGGACGCGGCCGATCGTCCAGCCCTGCTCGTAGGTGTGGCTCCACTTGGCCTCGCCCGTCGCGGGGTCGACGTCCTCGATCACGGCGGCGGGCTTCGGGTCGAAGCAGTTGCGCAGCCGGATCAGCCGAGCGCCCCCGGCGAACCCGGAAGGGGAACAGCCCGTCTTCGGCGTGCCGAAGAGCTTCCTGCCGTCGGTGACCGAGAATCCGCTCGCGACGGCCGACCGGGCGACCGCGACGGTGTCACCGCTGATCGCCATCTCGACGCTGGAGGAGGTGTCGAAGCCGTTCTCCTGCGGCACCGCCACCTTCCAGCCGGGCTTGCCGGTGACCAGGTCGACCTGCTGGAGGTGCGTGCACTTCGCCTTCGCCTCATTGGTCTCCAGGACGGCGACGACCAGCTTTCCGGCCGCCGTCGGAGCCGGCGGCACCCCGCACAGCGGAGTCTCCAGCGCGATCTTCCACACGTCCTTGCCGTCACCCGCGGCGTATCCGGTGATCTCCTTGTACATGGCCTTGACCACGACGTCGCCGACCCGCCAGGGGCCGAACTGCTCGGCTCCCGAGCCCGCCAGCTGCGTCTGGTTCGAGCGCAGCCAGACCCTCCCCTCGCCGGGCTGGATGCCGGCGTTGGGGTCGTAGGGCTCCGGGCCGCCGCCCGGGCCCTTGCCGTCCCCCTTGTCCACCGTGGGGGTGCCCGTCGGGGCCTTCGACGTGGCTTCGTCGGCGACGGGTCCGGGGGTGGAGCCGTGGCCTCTGCCGGCCACCGCGTACACCGCCCCGCCGATCACCAACAGGCCCGCCACCAGCGCCGCGACCAGCGCGACGGGCCTGCGGGCCCCGACGGTGCGCGCGAACGGACCGCGGCGCCCGGTGCCGGGCGCGGGCGGCGGCGGGCCACCGAACTGGCCCGGCCCGGGCGGGGGCTGGGCCTGGGCGTACGGGTTCGCCGGATCGGGCCCGTAAGGGGGTGGGGTGGGGCCGCCGGGCTCGTGACTGCTCATGGGAAGAGTGTGACCCGTGCCGATTTCGCGGACCAGAGGCCCCCCGGTACCGCCGCGGCCGTACGCCGGAAGCGCAGGTCAGCGGCCCAACGGCCGTTGCCTCAGCGGCTCATGGCGTCGAGGTGCCGGTGCAGGAGCCGGTGGCCCTCGGCGTCGGGGTGCAGTCCGTCGACGAGCAGCTCGCCCCTCCCGCGCAGCGGCTCCCACAGGTCGAGGTGGTCGACGTGGTGTTCCCCGCACCACTCCCGCACCGTCGCGCGCAGCGCCCGCGCCCGCTCCTCGGTGAAGCGCAACCCCTCGTAGTCGCCGGTACGTTCCTCATCGAGCCAGGTCGGCCCGGCGACGACGAGGCGCGCGCCGCGCTGGAGGGCCGTGGCGGCCAGCGAGTCGAGGTGCTCCCCGATCCGCGTCAGGGGATCCCCGTGCTGCGGCGCGCGGCCCTGCGGCGCGTCGAGCGGCAGGGCGCAGTCGTTGATTCCGGCGGCGACGACCAGGGTGTCGGGCCGGCGGGCCGCCAGGAGCGCGGGCGTCTGCTCACTGACGTCGGCCAGGGTGCTGCCCGGAACCGCGAGGTTGAAGACCCGGTGCGCGGCCTCGTCGCCCGCGATGTGCGCGCCCGCCAGGCGGGCCGCCCAGCCGCCCCGCGGGTCGCAGCGCCCGTAGGCGATGCTGTCGCCCACGATCACGATGCGCTCCGCCGCGCGCAACGGCTTCGCGTCCAGGTAGGCCCAGGCGCTCTCCCCGCAGGACAGGAGCACCCGGCGACGGGCGTAGTCGTCGACCTCGTAGGCGTCGGCCGCCGCCAGTTCGGCGTCGGTCAGGCGCATGACGACGCCCTCGACCACGGCCCCGATCGCCCGCGCCAGTGTCAGGTGCACGGCGAGGCCGCTGGCCGCGATGACGGATTCGTCCGTGATCGCCAGCGGCCGGGTCGTGTGCCCCGCCAGCGATGCCGCGGAGGTGGGTACGGCGTGGCCGAAGAGGGTGGTCTGGACCCGCTCGTCCTTCAGCGTGCCGAAGGAGAACAGTGTGTGGGGACGTGATTCGGTCACTGTGAGCCGCGGGCCCTTCCGTACGGGGATGATCACGTCACCCTAACGGGGGCGGCCGGATCAGCCCTCGCCGAGGTAGCGCTTCGTCGCGGACTGCTCGCACAGGATGACGACGAGGGCCGAGAGGAGGAAGGTGATGATGAATCCGGCCAGTTGGTGGAAGGAGGAGTCGTCGCCCCAGTCCGCCGACGCGACCATGGCGCCGATGGCGATCCCGGACAGGGACGCGGGCATCAGGGCCAACCGGCTGAGCCGGTCTCCCGAGTAGGACACCCCGGCCAGCACCTTGGCGCCGGCCCGCAGCGTGCCCACGCCGAAGGCGAGGACGGGCAGACCGAACAGCCCGAAGCCGTTCCCCTCCCCGAGGAGCAGCAGCACGTACACCGCGCCGCACACCGCGGCGAGGCCGAAGGCGATGCCCATGACGCCGGCGCCGGTGGCCGACCCCGGTCGTGTCGAGACCTCGTTGTCCATGTCCGGAACTCTCCTGTCGTGTAGTGGTACATGTCGTCCCGCGGGTCGTCGCGCACGGCGTCCGGTCGTCCGCCGTCGTCCGCGGGTCTCGACCTGACCGCCCGGAGCGGTGCCCGGGTGCTTGCGGGCGTAGTGCTCGATCTGCCGCCCCGGAGCCTCCGCCTCGTCGAGCCAGGGGGTCTTGAAGCCGCACTCCGCGCACCAGTAGCGCTGGGCCACGTCGCCTCCTCGGCTGCCGTCGGTGTGGGGCGCCGACACCGATGCTGACCTCGGTCGCGTCACGCCGTACAGGACACGCACCCGGCCATCGGTGACCGGCGGCCACGGGTAGGCTCACGGCCGTTCGTACGGGCGGGTCTTGGGGGATGCGGGATGACAGAGGAGCTCGGCGCGCTGTTGCGCGGACTGCGGGACGCGGCGGACCTGACGCAGGAGCAGGTGGCCGAACGGTCCGGGGTCAGCGTGCGCACCATCCGCCGGCTGGAGAGCGGCCGGTCCACGAACCACCGGGTGGGCACGGTGAACCTGCTCGCCGACGCGCTCGGCCTGGGAGAGGCCGACCGGCTGCGCCTGGCGACCGCACTGGCGGGTCCGCCCGTCCCGCCCGCCGCCGGTGCGGGAGGCGGAGCGGCGGCCCGATCCGCGCCCGCGCCCGCCTCCCTCTCCGTGCCCGCGCCCGTGACCGCGGCCGCAGCCGCCCGGCCCGGCGGGCCGGCCGTGCACGACGCGCTCGGGGACGCCGCGCGGGAGTTGGCGAGGGAGGTCCGGCGCCGCTGGCGCCACGAGGAGGCGCAACGCGGCGTCCACGATCCCTTCCCCCTGCCCGTCCGCTGGAAGGCGGCGCCGGCCGTTCTGGTCGACAGCGCGGCGAACGTCCAACGCCTCGGCCCGGGCGGGACCCCGCGCGCGATGGACCTGGACGGGGACCTGCGCGGCACGGCGGAGGTCTACCGCACGATCCCCTCCGGCCGGCTGGTGGTCCTCGGTCGGGCCGGCTCCGGCAAGTCCGTCCTGACGATCAGGCTCGTCCTGGACCTGCTGGAGCTGCTGGACCTGCCGGGCACCACCGCCCCGCGGCCGCGCGTCCCGGTCGTCTTCAGCATCGGTTCCTGGGACCCGTCGACCACCGCGCTGCGGGACTGGATGATCGGGCGGCTGCTGCGCGACCACCCCCACTTGGCCCGCCGCGGCTACGGAGGGGCGACCCTGGCCGCGGCGCTGGTCGACGCCGACCTCGTCCTCCCGGTCCTCGACGGCTTCGACGAGATAGCCGAAGGGCTGCGCCGGGACGCCTTGGACGCGCTCAACGCGACCGCCGCGCCGCTCGTCCTCACCAGTCGGCGCGACGAGTACGCCGAGGCCGTCCGCGCGGCGAACGCGCCGCTCGTATGGGCCGCGGGCATCGAGCTCACCGACCTCACCCTCGACGACCTCGCCGACTACCTGCCCCGCACCACCCGCCCCGCCACCGGGGCGACGGGCTCGCCGTGGGACGCCGTACTGACCGCGCTGCGCACCCGCCGGGATCCGCCGGACGTCCGTCTCGCCGAGGTCCTGACCACTCCGCTCATGGTCATCCTCGCCCGCACCCTGTACAGCGAGAAGCCCGATCGGGATCCCACCGAGCTGCTGGACGCCACCCGCTTCCCCTCGGTGAAGAGCCTGGACGAGCACCTGCTGGCGGGTTTCGTGCCCACGGTCTACCGGCGCCGCGCGCCGGAGCGCGACGCGGCCGGCGAGCTGCCCCGTACGGCGTACGCCGACCCCGAGCGCGCGGCGGGCTGGCTCGGCCACCTCGCCCACCACCTGGTCCGGCTCGACCGCGAGCGGCAGGACCTCGCCTGGTGGCAGCTCGGCGACTCCCTCTCGCGCACGACGCGGACGGTGGCCTTCGTCCTGGCCACGGCGCTGAGCATCACCGTGACCGACTGGCTGGTCGGCCTACTGCTCACCTCGCTCTCCGTCGGCGAACTGCTGCTCCAGGGCGGTCTCATGGGGCCCGCCGCGGGCATCGGTTTCGGAGCCGTCTACGCGATGGCGGACCGGTCGGGTGGCAGGGCGGCCTTCGAACCGTCCCGGGTCCGGCTGACCCTGCGCGCCGCGCGGCCGCGCCTCGGCCGCGGCCCCCTGCGCACCTTCGCCTCCCGCTTCGCCCACGGCCTGATCGGCGGCACCGTCATGGGCGTCGGATGCGCCTGCGCCCTCACCGTTCAGCGCGCGCTGGTCGCGGGGACGCCGCTCACCGACCCGGACGTCGTGGGAGGCACCCTGATCAACACGGTGGTCCTCGCCCTGGTCTTCGGTTCGTCGGCCGGCCTCGCCTTCGGGCTGACGGCCGTCTTCGAAGCACCCGTGGACGTCACCGCGGCGGCGACGCCCATCGGCCTGTTGTCCTCGAACCGCTCGACGACCTGCCGGCAGTTCCTCGTCCTCGCACCGGCCTTCACCCTCGCCATCGCCCTCGGTGGCCATCTGATCGTCGATCTGCTCCGGAACGTGATGGGCCCGCTCAACTGGAGCGTTCGCGACAGCCTGTTCATCGGCGCGGTCGGGGGCGTGGGCGGCGCCGCCTCCTACGTGCTGGCCTTCACCGCCTGGGGGCAGTGGCTCGTGCTCGCTCGCGGCTGGCTCCCCCTGACCGGGCGGCTCCCGTGGAACCCCGCCGCGTTCCTGGACGACGCCTACCGCCGGGGCGTCCTGCGCCAGGCCGGCGCCGTGTACCAGTTCCGCCACCTCCGGCTGCAACACCATCTCGGCCGCGCCTACCGGGAGCGACACCGCAACTTCGCCCCGGCCACGTTCGTGCCCCCTGCGACCGACGGCCCGTGAGGACCGTCCCTGCGGTACACGAGCACCCGCAACGGCGGCCCCTGGAAGGCCCGTTGCACCCTGCTGGACCCGCACGGCGCGGGCGTGCACATCGGCCCGGGCCTGTTCCTCCACCTGTGCCGGCGCTTCAAGGCCCTGACCCGTCGGCGAGCCGGTTGTTGCGGTCGATCTCCGGCATGTGCGTCTCGGCCCAGACCCGCAGGGCGCGGAGCGGCCCTTCGAGGGACCGGCCGAGCCCGGTGAGCCGGTAGTGGACGGCGGGTGGCACGGTGGGTTCCACCCGGCGCGCGACCAGGCCGTCGCGGACGAGGCTCTGCAGGGTGACGGACAGCATCTTCTGTGAGATGCCCGGGATACGGCGCCGCAGTTCCGCGAAGCGGATCTCGTCCGGCTCCTCGGCGGCCAGCACCTTGACCACCATCGACGTCCACTTGGTGCCGATGCGGTCGAGCAGTTGGCGGGTCGGGCAGAGCGGATCCAGCACGTCACCGCGCTCACCGGGCCGCCGGCCGGGTTCACCGGGCCTCGATGGGGTCACTCGGGGCTCACCACCTGAGGGGAAAGTGCCGTCTTGGAGGAGCCAGGGTAGTTCCCTAGCGTGAGGTGGTCACCATTCCTCACCCCATCTGGAGCCCCTCCATGCCCGAGCTGCGGCGCGTCCCCGTCCATGGTGTCGAACTGAACGTCGCCCTCGCCGGATCGGGCCCGGCCGTCCTGCTGCTGCACGGTTTCCCGCACACCTGGGAGGTGTGGACGGACGTCATGGCCGGCCTTTCCGGCCGATACCGCGTCATCGCGCCGGACCTGCGCGGCTTCGGCGCGAGCGGCGGGACGGCCTCCGGGTACGACGCGGGAACCCTGGCCGAGGACGCCGCGGCGCTCCTGACCACGCTCGGCGTGTCCTCGGCCGCGGTGGTGGGCATCGACGCGGGTACCGCGCCGGCCTTCCTGCTCGCCCTGCGCCGCCCCGGGCTCGTGCGGCGCCTGGTCGTCATGGAGTCCGTTCTGGGCGGGCTGCCCGGCGCCGAGGAGTTCCTCGCCGACGGGCCGCCGTGGTGGTTCGGCTTCCACTGCGCCGCGCCCGACCTCGCCGAGACCGTGCTGGAGGGCCACGAGGCCGTCTACGTCGACTGGTTCCTGCGTACCGGCACGCTCGGCGACGGGGTGCGCCCCGCCCTCCGGGACGCCTTCGTCCGCGCGTACACCGGCCGCCGGGCGCTCGGCCGCGCGTTCTCGTACTACCGGGCGCTGCCCGAGAGCGCGGCGCAGATCGGGCGGGCGGTCGCCGCTGCCCGCCTGACGGTGCCGACGATGGCGTTGGGCGCCCGGCCCGTCGGTGCGGCCCTGGAACGCCAGCTCCGCCCGATCACCGACGATCTCACCGGACACGTCATCGAGGACTGCGGCCACATCATCCCGCTGCACCGACCGGGCGCCCTGCTCGCCCTGCTGCGCCCCTTCCTCGCCGGCGAGGACGCGGGAGCGATGCCCTAGTGCCGTGACCGGACCTAGACCACCTCCCGCACGGTCGGGAAGTGGCAGGAAGCGACGTGGTCGGCGGCGTGGGAGGTGGGTTGCGGGTCCTGCGTCGCGCACCGTTCGCGCTCCCGCGGGGCCAGGTTCGCGTAGACGGGGCAGCGCCCGAGGAACCGGCAGCCCTCGTAGCGCCGGGTGGGGCTCGGCGGGTCGCCCGCCAGCAGGATCCGGTCGCGCCGGCGCGCCCGTTCCCGCTCCGGGTCGGGCAGCGGCACGGCGGACAGGAGCGCCTGGGTGTAGGGGTGGCGCGGGCGCTCGAAGACCTCCCGCACGGTCCCGGCCTCGACCGTCCGCCCGAGGTAGACGACGCTGACCCGGTCGGCGATGTGCCGTACGACGGACAGGTCGTGCGAGACGAAGAGGTAGGCCAGCCCCAGCTCCGACTTGAGCCGGCGGAGCAGGTTCAGCACCCCTGCCTGGACGGACACGTCGAGCGCGGAGACGGGCTCGTCGAGCACGAGCAGCTTCGGCCGCACCGAGAGCGCCCTGGCGATCCCGATGCGCTGGCGCTGCCCGCCGGAGAACTCGTGCGGGAAGCGCTCCGCGGCGGCCCGGTCCAGGCCGACCTGGTCGAGCAGCTCGGGGATCCGGCGGGCCGCGGTCGCCCGGTCGACCCCCTGGGCGCGCAGCGGTTCGGCGATGATGTCGCCGACGGGCATGCGGGGGTCGAGACTGGCCATCGGATCCTGGAAGACGATCTGGACCTGGCCGCGCAGGGCGCGCCGCTGCGCCCTGCTCAAGGTGGCCGGCGACTTCCCGAACAGCTCGATGTCGCCGCCCTCGGGCCGTACGAGGTGGAGGAGTTCGAAGAGGGTGGTGGACTTGCCCGACCCCGACTCCCCTACCAGGGCGAGCGTTTCGCCGCCGCGGATGGTGAGGTCGACCCCGTCGACGGCGTGCACGGTCCCGATCCGCCTCTTGAAGGCGGTCCCCTTGAGCACGGGGAAGGTCTTGACGAGCCCGGTGACCTTCAACACCGTGTCCCCGACGGCCCGTTCGGCTCCGGCGTCCGGAACCTCGGGCACCGGGTAGACGTCGAGCACCCCGAGCCCCTTCGCGACGATCTCCCCGGTGCGGACGCAGGCGGCGAGGTGCCCCCCACCGTCCGTGGCCGAGAGCCGCGGGACGTCCCGCGTGCAGGCGTCCTGCGCCATCGGGCAGCGCGGCGCGAAGGCGCATCCGGCGCCCACCCGCGCCGCCGCGGGCGGCGCCCCGGGGATGGGGACGAGCGCGCCCCCGGCCCCGTCGAGCCGGGGCACCGCTCCGATCAGCCCCATGGTGTAGGGCATCGAGGGGCGGGCGAACACCTCGTCGGCCGTCCCCGTCTCGACGATGCGCCCCGCGTACATCACGGCCACCCGGTCCGCCGTGCCGGCGATCACGCCCAGGTCGTGGCTGACCAGGACGAGGGCGGCCCCGGTCTCGCGCTGGGCCGTGCGCAAAACGTCGAGGATCTGGGCCTGGATGGTGACGTCGAGGGCCGTGGTCGGCTCGTCGGCGAGCAGGACGTCCGGGTCGTTGGCCATGGCCATCGCGATCATGGCCCGTTGGCGCATCCCGCCCGAGAACTCGTGCGGGAACGACCGGGCGCGCAGGGCGGGTTCGGGGATCCCGACGAGGTCGAGGAGTTCGACCGCCCGGGCCCGGGCCCGTTCGCGCGAGAGGTCCTGGTGGGCGCGGACCGCCTCGGCGATCTGGTCCCCGATCCGGTACACCGGCGTGAAGGCCGACAGCGGGTCCTGGAAGACCATCCCGATCCGGCGCCCGCGTACGGCCGTGAGCGCGGCGTCGGGGGCGCCGACCAGCTCGGTGGAGTCCAGCCGTACCGAGCCCCGGACGGCGGCGTTGGCCGGGAGCAGGCCGAGCATCGCGAGGGCCGTCGCGGACTTGCCGGAGCCCGACTCCCCCACCAGGCCGAGGACTTCACCGCGCGCGAGGGAGAAGCTCACCCCGCGCACGGCGGGGACGCCGTCGAAGTCGACCTCCAGGTCGGTGACGGACAGCACGGCGCGTGCGGCGGAGCTCATCGCGCCCCTCCCTTGGATCCGGTACGGGGCGCGCGGCGCGCGGACCGCGTGGTGGTGGGGTCGAGCGCGTCCCGCAGCCCGTCTCCCACCAGGTTCACGGCGAGGACGAACACGATCAGCAGGCCGGCGGCGAAGAAGAACATCCAGGGGTAGGTGACGGCCGCCCCGGTGGTGCTGGCGATCAAGGTGCCGAGGGAGACGTCGGGGGCCTGTACGCCGAACCCGAAGTAGGAGAGGGCGGTTTCGCTCATCACGGCCCCGCCGACGGCGATCGTGGCGTCGATGATGAGGAAGGAGGCGATGTTGGGCAGGACGTGCCGCCAGATGATCCGGAGCGGCCCGACGCCCATGTACACGGCCGCCTTGACGAACTCCCGCTCCTTCAGGGACAGCGTCATCGACCGCACCACCCGCGCCGTGATCATCCAGCCGAACACGGCGAGCAGCGCGACGAAGGCGATCCAGCCGCCGCTGCGCAGCCGGGGCGAGATGATCGCGATGATCAGGAAGGAGGGGAAGACGAGCAGCAGGTCGACGAAGAACATCAGCAGCCGGTCCGTCCAGCCGCCGAAGTAGCCGGCGCAGGCACCGACCAGTGAGGCGAGCACGGTCGAGAACAGCGCCACCAACAGCCCGATGACGAGGGACTTCTGGAGTCCGCGCACGGTCTGCGCGAAGACGTCCTGGCCGATCCGGTTGGTGCCCCACCAGTGGTCGGGGCCGGGCCCGGAGCGCAGGGCGGTGTAGTCGATGTGGCTGTAGTCCCAGGGGCTGACGAGCGGCCCGGCGAAGGCGAGCAGGAAGAGCAGCAGCAGGGCCGCGGCGCCGGCCAGCGCGCTGCGGTTGCGCAGGAACCGGCGCAGTACGACGGTGGTCCGCCCGGCGGGACGGGTGGCGGGCTGCGCGCCCGGGGCGCTGCTCTCGATGACGGCGGTCATGGTCGGCGTTCTCCTGGGTCCTGGTTCAGGCGGTGCGGATGCGCGGGTCGAGCGCGGCGTGCAGCACGTCCGCGAGGAAGCCGGACAGGAGCACCGTCACAGCGGCGAACACGTTGACGGCGACGACCGAGTTGACGTCGTTCTTGCCGATGGAGGAGATGAACCATTCGCCCATCCCGTGCCAGCCGAAGATCGTCTCGGTGAAGGTGGCGCCGGTGAAGAGGGCCAGGAAGCCGTAGCTGAAGTAGGTGGACATCGGGATCAGGGCCGTGCGCAGGCCGTGTTTGAGCAGCACGGCGCGGCGGCCGAGGCCCTTGGCCGCGGCGGTGCGCAGGTAGTCGGAGCCGAGCACGTCCAGCATGGTGGAGCGCTGGTAGCGGCTGTATCCGGCGATCGTGGCGAGCCCGATCGAGAGGGTGGGCAGCAGCAGGTGGACGCCGCGGTCCCGCAGGACCGTCCAGAAGCCGGAGTCGACGCCGGGGGTCTTCTCGCCGGTGAACCGGATGACTTCGGTGCCGGTCTTCGTGTTGAACCAGATCGCGCCGATCTTCAGCAGCACGGCCAGGAGGAAGACGGGGGTCGACAGCAGCACGAAGGACGCGAGGGTCATCGCGCGGTCGGACAGGCGGTACTGGCGCACGGCCGTCCAGGCTCCGGCGAGCACGCCGAGGACCGTTCCGGCGATGGTGCCGAAGAGCAGCAGGCGCAGGCTGACCCCGATCCGCCGGCCGAACTCGGCGCCCACGGAGGTCCCGTCGATGGTCTGGCCGAGGTCTCCGCGCAACGCGTGTCCGGCCCAGGTGGCGAAGCGCGGGAAGAGCGGGGTGTGGTCGTTGACGCCGAGGGCGGTGAGGTGGTGGTCCACCGAGGCGGGCGAGAGCGGTGGCTGTCGGCCCTCGTAGTACGCCCGCGGGTCGAGGGCGTAGGAGGCCAGCAGGTACGAGAGGCAGACGGCGGCGAGCAGCAGCACGGCGTAGTAGCCGAGCCGCTTGGCCAGGTAGGCGGCCACGGGTGGGGAACCTCCGCAGGTGGTCGTGATCCACGAGGGATCGCCAGGAGAACGCGAGTCCCGGAACTCACCCGGGGATCACGGCCGCGGCAGGTCAACCTGGCTAATTCGTCGGCTTGTTGACACAGCTTGACCGCTGTTTGTTGCGGACATGCTAAGAAAACATATCGGGATTCCAGCAGGCCTCCCCCCGGAGCGCAAGATCTCCTACGGTCGGCCCGTCCTGCGGTCCCGAACCGACCGCCCACGATCCGGAGGAAGTGTCCCGATGCGCAGAACCACGGTCATCGCCATAGCCGCAGCAGTTTCGGCCACTCTGGTGGTGTCCGCCTGCGACTCCTCCGGCACGGGCGACGGCGCGTCGGCCGCGAAGCAGCCGGCGCCCGCGGTCGACGGGCAGAACATCAACGCCCAGCCGGCGAGCGCCCTCAAGCAGGGCGGCTCGCTGAAGATCGCCATCGACCAGTGGGTCACGCAGTACAACGTCAACCAGGTGGACGGGCAGCAGGGCGACGCGGCCGAGATCGACCGGGCCGTGCTGCCGCACCTCTTCTACGCGGACGCCAAGGGCGTCGGCCAACCCAACCCGGCCTTCCTGACCTCGGCGAAGGTCGTCTCGACCACCCCGCAGGTGGTGGAGTACCAGCTCAACCCGAAGGCGCGGTGGTCCGACGGGAAGCCGCTGGGCTGGAAGGACTTCGAGGCGCTGTGGAAGGCGCTGAACGGCTCCGACAAGGCGTACGAGGCCGCCGACACCTCCGGCTACGACCAGATCTCCAAGGTCGAGCAGGGCGCCGACGAACACGGGGTGAAGGTCACCTTCACCACGCCCTACGCGGACTGGCCGCGACTCTTCGACCCGCTCTACCCGGCCGACCAGATCGACACCCCCGAGAAGTTCAACAAGGGCTGGACGGAGAAGGCGCCGGTCACCGCGGGCGCCTTCAAGATCGGCACCTACGACAAGACCGCGCAGACCATCACCCTGGTCCCCGATCCCCAATGGTGGGGCGACAAGCCCAAGTTGGATTCGATCGTCTTCCGCGTCCTGGACCGCTCGGCGCGCACCGAGGCCTTCCTCAACAAGGAGTTGGACGAGGCGACCGCGCTCCAGCCCGAGGACTACCAGCGGCTGGTCAAGGACCCGACCGCGGACATCCGCCGAGGCGCGCGCTGGGACGAGGTGCACATCACCCTCAACGCCGCGCGCGGCCCGCTCCAGGACGTCAAGGTGCGCAACGCCCTCCAGGCGGCCATCGACCGCAAGGGCATCAACGCCAGCTTCGCCAAGGACCTCTCCTTCGAGCTGAAGCCGTTGAACAACCACTTCTTCATGCCGAACCAGGCGGGTTACCAGGACAACTCCAGCGAGTTCGACACCTACGACCCGGCGAAGGCGAACAAGCTCCTCGACGAGGCCGGCTGGAAGGACGCGGGCCAGGGCAAGCCGCGCACCAAGGACGGCAAGGAGCTGACGCTGGACTACACGCTCAGCGCGGGCGGCTCCTCCTCGCAGCAGGACCAGGCGCAGCTGGTGCAGCAGCAGTTGAGCGCCGTCGGCGTGAAGGTCGAGATCAAGAAGGTCCCGGCGAACGACTACTTCAGCAAGTTCGTGAACACGGGGAACTTCGACCTCGTCAGCTTCCGCAACGTCGACGAGGCGTACACCTCGAAGCTGATCCCGGTCTTCCAGCAGCCCCAGGGCAACAACCTCTTCCAGAACTTCGGTTCGGTCGGCAGCCCCCGCATCGACGAGCTGCTGAAGAAGGCCGGCCAGACCACCGACCGGGCCGCGGCGCTGAAGCTCTACAACGAGGCCGACGTCGAGATCTACAAGCTCGGCCACTCCATCGAGCTGTACCAGCGCCCCGACATCACGGCGGACCGCAAGGGCCTCGCCAACTTCGGCGCGACCGGCCTCGCGGACGTCGACTACACGAAGGTGGGTTGGCAGAACTGACGTCCCGGGCGGGGGCGGTTCAGCCGGCCGCCGGCGCCGCCCCCGCCGGGGCCCCCGTCGGCCGTACGAGCGCACGGGCGGCGGCGAACTCCGCGCGGGCCGCCTCCTCGGCCGCCTCCAGGTAGGCGTAGGCGTCCTCGCCGACGGGGACGCGCAAAGGGGTGGGCAGGTCCGAGGCGACGAGCGCGAGCAGCGTGTCGGCGAAGTCCTCGGGCCTGCCGTACTCCTCGTTGTCCTCCATCCCCCGGAAGCCGTCGAGCATCTCGCCGGTGGCCTGCGCGTAGACCGGCAGGCGGTGCGCGGCCTCCGCGAGCGACGATCCGTAGCGGGTGGCGAAGACTCCGGGTTCGGCGACCGTCACGCGCACCCCGAACGGGGCGACCTCGGCGGCCAGCGCCTGACTCATGCCCTCCAGCGCGTACTTCCCCGCGACGTAGGAGGCGAGGCCCGGGAAGGCCATGCGGCCGCCGAGCGAGGAGACGTTGACGATGTGGCCGTGTCCCTGCGCCCGCATCAGCGGCAGCACCTGGCGCGCGAGACGCCAGGGACCGACGAGCAGGGTCTCCAGTTGATCGCGCAGCTCCGCGTCGCAGACCTCCTCGACCGTGCCGAAGAGTCCGCTGCCGGCGTTGTTGACCAGGACGTCGATCCCGCCCATGCGGTCCGCGGCGGTGCGCACGGCGCCCTCGCACTGGTCCGCGTCCCGCAGCTCCAGGGCGATCGGCGTGATCCGGTCCGGCCAGGCCCCCACCAGGTCCGCCAGGGACGCGGTCGTACGGGCGGTCACCGCCACCTGGTCCCCGGCCCGCGCCGCGGCCGTGGCCACGGCCCGTCCGAGCCCCGAGGAACACCCCGTCACCAGCCAACGACGTCTCATCCGTCCCCCTTCGAAGTCCGCACCGGCCGTCATGGTCGCCGCGCCGCTCCCGCCCGCCCAGCCCCTGCGCGGCGGCGCGCGGGAGCACGTAGGGCGCGAAGGACGGCGCTCGCGCCGGGTGCGACCTCACGATGTCGCGCGACATGACCCCGAGGACGCCGCCGGCCGCCGGAGCGTCGTCTATCTTCGCGTCGGTACCGCTTCGGACCGGCGCGACCACGGGCAGGTGAGGCCATGAACGCCGTCACCGGCGGCGTGCTGCTCGGGCTGGCGGTCGTCCTCGCCGTCGCCCACGCCTTCGGCCGGCTCGCCCGGTGGGTCCGCCAGCCCGCCGTGGTCGGCGAGATCGTCGCGGGAATCGCCCTGGGGCCCAGCCTCCTCGGGCTGCTCCCGGGCGACCTCCCGGGCCGCCTCTTCCCCGCCGACGTGCGCCCCTTCCTCCAGGTGCTGTCCCAACTCGGACTGGTGCTCTTCATGTTCGGGGTCGGCTACCGGCTCGATCGGTCCCATCTGCGGGGCTGCGGCCGGCAGGTGGCGGCCGTCTCCCTGGCCTCCGTCACGCTGCCCTTCCTGCTGGGCGCGGGCCTGGCCGTCGTCCTGGAACCGACCTTCATCACGGCGGAGTTGGAGAGCGACCGCCTGCTGGAGCCGGCCCTGTTCCTCGGCGTGGCGATGTCCATCACCGCGTTTCCCGTGCTGGCCCGGATCATCGACGAGCGCGGCCTGGGCGGGAGCCGGCTCGGCGCGGTGGCGCTGGCCTGCGCCGCGGTCCAGGACTTCCTCGCCTGGTGCGTCCTCGCCGTGGTGGTCGCCCTCGTGCGGGCCACCGGTTGGGGGTCACTGGGGTGGCTGGTCGTCGAGTCGGCCGCGTTCGTCTGCGCACTGCTCCACGTCGTCCGGCCCGGCCTGTGCTGGCTGCTGGCGAGCGAGCGGCGCTGGGCCGGCGCCCCCGTCACCCACGCGGCGCTCGTCGTCGGGCTGTTGCTGAGCGCGTGGGCCACCGAAGGGATGGGCCTGCACGCGGTGTTCGGCGCCTTCGCCTTCGGCGCCGTCGTCCCGCGGCGCCGCGTCGACGCCCTCGCGCCGCAGGTGCCGCAGCGCATCGAAGCGACCAGCCTCTTCCTGCTGCCCGCCTTCTTCACCGTGACCGGGCTCTCGACCGACCTCGGCGGCCTCGGCCCGCAGGGCGCCCTCATGCTGGCGGCGGCCGTCGTGGTGGCGTGCGCGGGCAAGTTCGCGGGCGCCTTCGGCGCCGCCCGGCTCACCGGGGCGACCACCCGCGAGGCGACCACCCTCGGCATCCTCCTCAACGCCCGCGGTCTGACCGAACTCGTCATCCTGGACGTGGGGCTGTCGCTACGGGTCCTGGATTCCAGGATGTTCACCGTGATGGTCTTCATGGCGCTGATCACCACCGTCATGACCGGCCCCCTCCTGCACTGGGCGCGGCCCCCCGAACAGGGCCCGCCGCGCAAGCGCCGCACGGTCCCTTTTGCGCCGCACGGACGGGTTCGGCGGGAGAACCCCTGATCGCGGCAGTAGACTGAGCGGCTGTTTGGTGCTGGACCGGAACAACCCTGGCAAACCTGGGCTCCACCGGCGACCCGGGCGTTCCCGGGACCGAGACTCGAGGGCCGATGGCAGCCACACCCGAGAACGGTGAACTGACCCTGCTCGTCGACGGGAGCACGGAGCCCGGAGCACGGGAGCGGGGGGACGGCGGCAAGTCCGCGCTCTTCGGCGCGGGGCCCGCGGCCCCGACCCGCACCCTGATCGACGTCTTCGAGGCCACCGTCCGCGCGCACCCGGACGAGCCCGCGCTGGACGACGGCGCCGAGCGGCTGACCTACCGGGCGCTGGCCGTCGAGGTCGAGCGACGCCGGCGCGCCCTGGCGGCCGCCGGGGTGGGACCGGGCGACCGGGTCGGCGTACGGGTGCCGTCGGGGACCAACGAGCTGTACGTGGCGATCCTCGCCGTCCTCGCGGCCGGCGCCGCCTACGTACCGGTCGACGCGGAGGACCCCGACGAGCGGGCCGAGCTGGTCTTCGGCGAGGCCGGGGTCCGGGCCGTGCTCGGCGCCGGGCACCGGATCGACCTCACCGGCCCCGCGCGCGCTCCGGCCGAGGCCGCGCGCCCCGGCCCCGAGCACGACGCGTGGATCATCTTCACCTCCGGCTCCACCGGCAAGCCCAAGGGCGTCGCGGTCAGCCACCGCAGCGCCGCCGCCTTCGTGGACGCCGAGGCCGCGCTCTTCCTCGTCGAGGAGCCGATCGGGCCCGGCGACCGGGTGATGGCGGGGCTGTCGGTCGCCTTCGACGCCTCCTGCGAGGAGATGTGGCTGGCCTGGCGCCACGGCGCCTGCCTCGTGCCCGTACCGCGCTCCCAGGTGCGCAGCGGCGCCGATCTGGGCCCCTGGCTGATGGAGCAGGAGATCACCGTGGTCTCCACCGTGCCCACGCTGGCCGCGCTCTGGGAGCCCGAGGCCCTCGACGAGGTCCGGCTGCTGATCTTCGGCGGTGAGGCCTGCCCGCCCGAGCTGACCCAGCGCCTGGTCACCGAGGGGCGCGAGGTCTGGAACACCTACGGCCCCACCGAGGCCACCGTCGTCGCCTGCGCCTCGCTCCTCACCGGAGCGGAGCCGATCCGGATCGGCCTCCCGCTGAACGGCTGGGAGCTGGCGGTGGTCGACGAGTCCGGCGAGCCCGTCCCGATGGGCGGCAGCGGGCAGCTGGTGATCGGCGGCGTCGGTCTGGCGCGCTACCTCGACCCGCAGAAGGACGCCGAGAAGTACGCGCCCCTGGAGTCCCTCGGCTGGGAGCGCGCCTACCGCAGCGGAGACCTCGTGCGGGCCGAACCCGAGGGGCTGGTCTTCCTCGGCCGCGGCGACGAGCAGATCAAGCTCGGCGGGCGCCGGATCGAGCTGGGCGAGGTGGACTCCGCGCTCCAGGCCCTGCCCGGCGTCGCCGGCGCGGCCGCGGCCGTCCGCACGGCCCGCAGCGGCAACCAGCTGCTCGTCGGCTACCTCGTCACCCAGGAGGGCTGGGACCGCGCCGCGGCCGTCGAGCGGCTGCGCGCCGAGCTGCCGGCCGCGCTCGTGCCGCTGCTCGCACCGGTCGACGAGCTGCCGACCAGGACCTCCGGGAAGGTGGACCGCGACGCCCTGCCCTGGCCGCTGCCCGACCTGGAGACCACCGGCCCCACCGAACAGCTGTACGGGACCGAGGCCTGGCTCGCCGAGCAGTGGAGCGAGACCCTCGGCGTGACCGTCAGCGGCGGCGCCGACGACTTCTTCGCGATCGGCGGCAACAGCCTCGCCGCCGCCCAGCTCACCACCCGGCTGCGCACCCGCTACCCGCGCGCGGCCGTCCTCGACATCTATCAGCAGCCCACCCTGCGCAAACTGGCCCGGCGCCTGGAGAAGTCGGTACGGGACGATGGCGCGGCCCGGGTCGTCGCACCCGTTCCGCTCCGGTCCCAGCTCGTGCAGTCGCTGCTGCTGCTCCCCCTCTTCACCCTGGTCGGGCTGCGCTGGAGCGTGTCCCTGCTGGCGCTGGGCAACGTCCTGCACCGGTTCGGCCCCTACCCGTGGGCACCCACCGCCTCCTGGTGGCTCGTCGGCGCCGGCGCGGTGCTGCTGTTCAGCCCGCCCGGCCGGCTCGCGATCGCGGCGGGCGGCGCGCGGCTGCTGCTGCGCGGGGTCACGGCGGGGCACTACCCGCGCGGCGGCAGCGTGCACCTGCGGCTGTGGACGGCCGAGCGGCTGGCCGAGTACGCCGGTGCGACCTCGCTCAGCGGTTCCTGGCTGGTGCGCTACGCGCGGGCGCTGGGCGCCAAGGTCGGCCCCGACGTGGACCTGCACGCGCTGCCCCCGGTGACGGGCATGCTCAAGCTCGGCCGGGGCTGCGCCGTCGAGTCCGAGGTGGACCTCGCCGGCCACTGGCTGGACGGGGACCGGCTCGAAATCGGCCCGGTGAAGGTCGGCACCGGCGCCGTCGTCGGCACCCGCAGTCTGCTCTTCCCCGGTGCTCGGGTGGGCAAGCGGGCCGAGGTGGCACCCGGATCCGCGGTGGCCGGCCAGGTCCCCACCGGCCAGCGGTGGGCGGGGGCGCCCGCCGTCAAGCTGGGCAAGGCGAAGCACAACTGGCCCGGGAACCGGCCGCCGCGCCCGCTGCGCTGGGGCGCCGCCTACGGGGCGTCGGGATTCGCCCTGACGGCCCTGCCGGTGCTGGCGGCCCTGCCCGCCCTGTTCGTGGCGAGCCGCTTCGTGCCCGCCGACGCGGGCGCCGCCGCGGCCCTGCGCGGGGCGCTGCTCGCCGTCGTCCCCGGGGCGCTGGCCTACGGGTGCGCCTACGCACTGCTGCTCCTGATCTCCGTACGGCTGCTGAGCCTGGGGCTGCGGACGGGCGTCCACCCCACGCACAGCCGGGTCGGCTGGCAGGCCTGGACGATCACCCAGCTGATGGACCTGTCCCGGGAGACGCTCTTCCCGCTGTACGCGGGGCTGATCACGCCGGTCTGGCTGCGGCTGCTCGGCATGAAGATCGGCCGGGGCGCGGAGGTCTCCACCGTGCTCGCGCTGCCGAGCCTGACCACCGTGGGCGAAGGCGCGTTCCTCGCCGACGACACCCTGACCGCCCCGTACGAACTGGGCGGCGGCTGGATCAGGATCGGGCACTCGGCGATCGGCCGCCGGGCGTTCCTCGGGAACTCCGGCATGACCGCGCCCGGCCGCACCGTGCCGGACGGCGGGCTGGTCGGCGTACTGTCGGCGACCCCGAAGAAGGCCAAGAAGGGCAGCTCCTACCTGGGCCTGCCACCGGTCCGGCTGCCGCGGTCCACCGCGGACGCCGACCAGAGCCGGACCTACGACCCGCCCGCCCGGCTGCTGTGGGCGCGCGGCCTGGTCGAGCTGTGCCGCCTCCTCCCGGTCTTCTGCTCGACGGCGCTGGCCGTGCTGACCGTGGCGGCGTTGTGCGCGCTGAGCGCCCCGGGTGCGCTGGGCACCGGGGTCACCGCGCTGCTGTCCGGGGCGGTGCTGCTCACCGCGGGCGCGGCCGCGGGCACGCTCAGCGTCGCGGCGAAGTGGCTGCTGGTGGGCCGCCACCGGAGTGGCGAGCACCCGCTGTGGAGCGGTTTCGTGTGGCGCAACGAACTGGCCGACACCTTCGTCGAGGTGCTCGCCGTGCCCTGGCTGGCCGGATCGGTACCCGGTACGCCGCTGCTGACCCTGTGGCTGCGCGGACTCGGGGCGCGGATCGGCCGGGGCGTGTGGTGCGAGAGCTACTGGCTGCCCGAGACGGACCTGGTGACGCTGGGCGACGCGGTCAGCGTGAACCGGGGCTGCGTGTTGCAGACGCACCTCTTCCACGACCGGATCTTGAGGACGGATACTGTGGTCCTCCACGAGGGCGCCACCCTGGGCCCGGGCGGGATCGTCCTGCCCGGGAGCACGATCGGCGCCCACAGCACACTGGGTCCCGCCTCGCTCGTGATGGCCGGTGAATCCGTACCCGCCGGCACCCGTTGGCTGGGCAATCCGATCGAGGCGTGGCGGACCTGAGAGGGCCCGGGCACAGCGCAGGAAACGGGAAGCGTCAATGAGCGGCCAGACGACCACGGCATCCGACCCGTACTTTCCGGCCAACGGAGACCCCCGCTACCGCGTGCACCGGTACGAACTCGCCCTGGAATACCGCCCCCGCCCCAACCGGCTCGCCGGGACGGCCCGGATCAGCGCGATCGCGGGCCGGGCTCCGCTCACCGAGTTCCACCTGAACCTGGCCGAGTTCAAAATAGGGCGGGTCCTGGTCGACGGCCGCCCGACGCACTCCGTGCACCGGGCCGGAAGGCTCCTGGTGCGGCCCGTCAAGCCGCTGCCCGCAGGCACCGCCTTCACCGTGGACGTGCACTGGGTGGGCAACCCCAAGCCGGTCCGCAGCCCGTGGGGCGGGATCGGCTGGGAGGAGCTGACCGACGGCGCGCTGGTGGCCAGTCAGCCGGTCGGGGCGCCGTCCTGGTACCCCTGCAACGACCGGCCCGCCGACAAGGCCTCCTACCAGATCTCGATCAACGTGCCCTCCCCCTACACCGTGGTGGCCGTGGGGCGGCTGCTCACCCGGACGACGAAGGCCTCCACCACGACCTGGGTGTACGAGCAGCCCGCGCCGACCTCCAGCTATCTGGTCGGGCTGGCGATCGGCACCTACCAGACCGTGCTGCTCGGGGACCCGGGGCTCGACGGTGTGCCGCAGAGCGCCCACGTGCCGGCGCACCTGCTGACGCGTTTCTCCCGCGACTTCGCCCGACAGCCCGAGATGATGCGGCTGTTCGAGGAGCTCTTCGGCCCCTATCCCTTCGGCGAGTACGTGGTGGTCGTCGCCGACGAGGAGCTGGACGTTCCGGTGGAGGCCCAGGGGCTCTCCCTCTTCGGCGCCAACCACGTGGACGGCGCCCGCGGTTCGGAACGCCTGGTCGCCCACGAGCTGGCGCACCAGTGGTTCGGCAACAGCGTGAGCATCGCCGACTGGCGGCACATCTGGCTGAACGAGGGCTTCGCGAAGTACGCGGAGTGGCTCTGGTCGGAGCGCTCCGGCGGCCGCACCGCGCACGAGCTGGCGGCTTCCGCGCACCGGCTGCTGGCCGCGCAGCCGCAGGACCTCACGCTGGCCGACCCCGGGCGCAAGCTGATGTTCGACGACCGTCTCTACCAGCGCGGCGGCCTCGCCGTGCACGCCGTCCGCTGCGCCCTGGGCGACGGCCCGTTCTTCCGGATGCTGCGCGACTGGGCCACCGCGCACCGCCACGGCGTGGTCAACACCGCGGGCTTCACCGCCCATGCGGCCCGCTATGCGACCGAGCCCGTGGAGGACCTGCTCACCGCCTGGCTGTACGGGCCGAGCCTCCCGCCGCTGCCCGCGGAGCCCGTACGGTCTTCGGCACGCGCGCAGGAACCGGCGCGGCCCGCGTACCCGCCGTCGAACGGCGAGCCCGCGGGCCACGGCCGGAGCTGATCGGACCGGGTCGGACCGGGTCGGACCAGGTCAGTTGTTGGAGCCGACCGTGTTGTTGTGACCGGCGTTGAAGACGTCGTCGGCCGCGAACTGGGTCCAGTTGCCGAAGACCAGCGTGTACGAGTTGCCCTCGGGGACGATCACGTTCACATCGGCGCTGGCGGCGGAGGCGCCGCCCAGGACGACGGCGAAGGCGGCGAGGGCGGTCAGCGCGGAGGCTACGGAGCGCATGGGGATGCCTTTCGTAGGGGAACGTCGGCGTACGGGAAGCCTCCAGTCAATGAGGAGCCCGTGCCCGGAACACGCAGCCACTCCGATCGAACCCGCAGAGCAACCGCTTCGTACCAGCGGCCCCGTACCCGTGCGGCCGGCTGTACCGTACGGCCGGACAGGGGGCACCGCCCCTCGCGACACCGGGCCTCGGGGGAACGACATGCTGAGCGGGATCGTCATCGACGCGCTGGACGTCGGGCGCGCCGAGCGGTTCTGGCGGGAGGCGACGCGCGGCCGGACGGGCGGCCTGGTGCTGCGGTGCGTAGCGACCACCGTGCCCAAGGCGCACAAGAACCGGCTCCACCTCGACCTGGCCGGCGGTCCGGCCTGGAAGGACGAGGTGGAGCGGCTGCTCGCGCTGGGCGCGACCCGGGTCGACGTCGGCCAGGGGGACGTCCCGTGGGACGTGCTGGCCGATCCGGAAGGCAACGAGTTCTGCGTCCTGCGCCCCGGTCACCCCGGCGTGCTCGCCGACTCGGGCCTCGTCGCGGTCTGCCTCGACGTCGCCGAGGAGGACCGCCCGGCCCAGTCGGAGTTCTGGCGGGACCGCGCCGGCTGGCGGGCGGTGGAGACCCACGCGTGGGGCGTCCGGCTCCGCCGGGAGCCCACCAGCACGGTCTCGTTGGTGATGGGCCCGCCCGCGGCACCGAAGACCGGGCGCAACAGGCTGCGGCTGGAGGTCACCCGCACCGATCTGGCACCCGGGGAGCTGCTCGACCCCGCCGGGAACGAGTTCCACGTCACGACGTGACCGGCCGCGCCGAGCTCGGAGGGTCCCACGGGAACTGATCACCCCATATGTCTAGTCCTCGTAGGTAACGCCTCGCATACGATGATTGGACACTTTTGAACACGCCGAACAGCACGAACGCAACGGGCACTTCGAAGGACCCGGGTACCTCGAACAGGGCCCCCTCTCGGCGCACGACGCTCGCCTGGGGTGTCGGTGTCGGGGCCGCGCTGGCGGTCGGCCCGGTCGGGGGCGGTGCCGCGTACGCCGCCACCCCGGCCGGTGACGGCGCGCTGGCCCGCGAGCTCGGCGTCCTCGAACGGCGGTACTCCGCCCGACTGGGGGTGTTCGCGCACGACACGGCGACCGGGCGGAGCGTCCACTACCGCGCGACCGAGACCTTCCCGCTCTGCTCGACCTTCAAGACGCTGGCGGTCGCGGCCGTGCTGCGCGACCTCGACCGGGACGGGGAGTTCCTGGCCCGCCGCGTCCGGTACACCGAGCAGGACGTCACCGAGTCCGGGTACGCGCCGGTCACCGGCCGGCCCGAGAACCTCGCCGGCGGCCTGACCGTCGAGGAACTGTGCGCCGCCGCGATCCGCTACAGCGACAACGCCGCCGCCAACCTCCTGCTGCGCGCGTTGGGCGGGCCGGACGCGATCACCCGCTTCTGCAGGTCCGTCGGAGACCGGACGACCCGCCTCGACCGCTGGGAGCCGGAGCTGAACTCGGCCGAGCCGTGGCGCACCACGGACATCTCCACACCCCTCGCCCTCGGGCAGACCTACGCACGCCTCGCCCTCGGCACGGCGCTCGCGCCGGCGGACCGCGAGCGGCTCACCGATTGGCTGCTGACCAACACCACGGGCGGCGCGAAGCTCCGGGCCGGCCTGCCCGCCGACTGGCTCGTCGCGGAGAAGACCGGGGGCGGAAAGTACGGCACCAACAACGACGCGGGCATCGCCTGGCCCCCGGGCCGGCCGCCCGTCGTCATGACCGTGCTGACGACGAAGCACGCGCCCGATGCCACGGCCGACAACGCCCTGATCGCCGAAACGGCGACCCTGCTGGCGACGACCCTCGGCTGAGGGAACGCCGACGGCGCTCCGACGCACACCTCGCGGAATACCCAGGGGGGGTATACGGTTCCCCCCATGGGTCCGCGGGAGCGCGGCCCCACAGGAAGCGGACGGACGGGGATGACGGACATGGACCACGGAACTCACGAGCACCCCGCTCACGAGCACGGCATGCACCAGGGACACTCCGCGCACGGCGGTCACGCCGGTCACCGTACGGGCGGGGTCACCTGGGGAGCCGCCGCGAAGGCGACGCTGCACTGCCTCACCGGGTGCGCCATCGGCGAGATCCTCGGCATGGCCGTCGGCACCGCCCTCGGGTGGGGCAACGCCGCGACCATGATCCTCGCGATCGTCCTCGCCTTCGTCTTCGGCTACTCCCTCACGCTGTTCGCGATCCGCGGGGCCGGCCTGGGCGTCCGGGGCGCGCTCAAGGTCGCGCTGGCCGCCGACACCGTCTCGATCATCGTGATGGAACTGGTCGACAACGGGATCATCGCCCTGGTCCCGGGTGCCATGGACGCCCACCTGGACGAGGCCCTGTTCTGGACCTCACTGCTCGGCGGCTTCGTCATCGCCTTCCTGCTCACGACCCCGGTCAACAAGTGGATGATCGCCCGCGGCAAGGGCCACGCCGTCGTCCACGGCCATCACTGACCGGCCCGCCGGGCGAGGTGACGACCGTACGCCTCCTGGCCGTCCGGCACGAAGCTCCACCGCCGCACGGCCCGGTGCAACTCCCGCTCCGTCAGCCAGGCGTGCCAGGCGACCTCGCCCGGATCGGGCGTCACCGCACCCGCGATCACGGCTTCGTGCACACCGAGCCAGTAGGGGCTGATGGCCCCTCGGCACAGGAACCTGCACACGGGTCGCACCGGCACGTGGACGCCCAGCTCCTCGGCCAACTCCCGGTTCGCCGCCTGCTCGTAGGACTCGCCGACCGCCACGGCCCCGCCGAACATCACGTCGTAGAGACCGGGGAACCGGGCCGAGTCGTCGGGCCGCCGGTGGACCAGCACCCGCCCCTGCCGATCGCGGCAGATCGTCGTCGCGATGCGGTGCAGCCACCCCCGGCGCACGGCCTCCTCGCGGTCCACCACCGCCAGGATCCGATCCCGCTCGTCCACCCGCTCCACCCGTTCGTTCACGACGGACACGATCGCACGCGCCTGTGACAGTCCTTACGGATCGCGGACGGAGCACGACCTCAGCGCTTTCGGTCCGCGATCGGGGGCCCCACCGATCCATAATCGACGCAGGACCGACCGCGACCGGAAGGGGCTGTTCATGACGACACCTCGGGACCTGCTGATCGTCGCCACGGACATGGAGGCGGGCCGGCCGCTCGAACAGGGCGAGCTGTCGCTCGCGCTCGCCGGGGCCGAGGTGATCGACCTCCTCGCCGCCCGGACCGTCCAGCTGGACGGCGACCACATCGTGCCGGGCGACCGGCCCTCACCAGACGACCCGCTGTTGGCCGAGGCCGCCGCGGCGATCGTCCGCGAGGCGCCCCACGAGTCGGTGGCCGACTGGCTGTGGCGCCGGGGGCGCGGTCTGTCCGCGGTCTACCGGGCCGGGTTGGAGGCGGACGGGCAGCTCGTCCGCCCGCGCCGCCGGGGGTTCTCCTTCCGGGCGGGCGAGGCGGAGCTGGTCGATTCGGCCGCGCGCAGCGGGGCCGCGGAGCGCTGGGCATCGGACGACCCCGTCCTGGCCACCCTCGCGGGGGCCCTGGGAGTCCTGCCCCGCGGGGGCCGGGCCGCGGACTCGCTCACCGCGGACGGCACGGACGACGTGACCGACGTGGACGACGACGCCGTGGCGACCGTACTGGCCACCGTCAGCGACGCGTTGGTGGAGCTGGCGGCCGTACGCCAGCGCCGCTCCGTCGAGGAGGCGGCCTTCGACAACATCTGGCGGGGCAGCGGCGGCTGATGCCGGGACCCACCGAAGTCGAGGCGCTCCTCGCGGACGTACCCGGGCTGGCCCCGTACGTCCGCAGGGCGACCCTCCTGCGCCCGAAGGCGCTGGACAGCCACGTCGGCGGGGCGTTGCTGTGGCCGGTCGACGAGCCGTGGCCCGTGTGCGAGGGGCCGCACCTCACCGAAGTGCGGGAGCGGCTTTCCGACGCGGATCGGGAGACCCTGCGACAGACCGACCGCGCCGTGCGCGAGCGACGGGCAGGACGGCCGAACCTAGCGTACGTGCCCGACCAGGAGGAGCTCCCGGCGGAGCTGGGAAGCCCGGGCGCGCGCACACGACGCGGAGTGCGGCCGCCCCCTGTGCTGCCGGGCGGGGTGGAAGGCCGGGGGCTGACCGAGCTGGCACACGACGGATCCGGCGCCGATCGGGTGCCCCGACTGCGGCGCGGACTAGGAACTGGGCAGACCTAGACGTCACCAAAGTAATCCTTATGGATTTCCAGCTTAATGGCATCCTGGCTTATATTCCTCATGTCGGCAGTGCGGACGAGGAACACGGGGACGCGCATGGGCATGGGCATGGGTATGAAGACGATCGGGCTGATCGGGGGCATGAGCTGGGAGTCGACCGCCGAGTACTACCGGATCCTCAACGAGCGCACGCGCGAGCGGCTCGGTGGCCTGCACTCGGCGCGCTGCGTGCTCCACTCGGTGGACTTCGCGGAGATCGAGCGCTTCCAGGCCGAGGGACGGTGGGTCGAGGCCGGCGAGGTGCTCGCCGATGCCGCCCGGTCGCTGGCGGCGGCCGGCGCCGACCTGCTGCTGATCTGCACCAACACCATGCACAAGGTCGCGGACACCGTCGCGGCCGCGACCCCGGTGCCGCTGCTCCACATCGCGGACGCCACCGCGGACGCCGTCCGCGCCGCGGGGCTGGGCCGGGTGGGGCTCCTGGGTACCGCCTTCACCATGGAGCAGGACTTCTACCGGGGCCGCCTCGCGGCGAGCGGGCTCGACGTCCTCGTCCCCGACGCGCAGGAGCGTGCGCTCGTACACCGGGTGATCTACGAGGAGCTCTGCCTGGGCGTCGTCAGCGAGACCTCGCGGGCGGCCTACCGCCAGGTCGTCGGTGAGCTGGTCGCCCGGGGCGCCGAGGGGGTGATCCTCGGGTGCACCGAGATCGAGCTCCTGCTCGGCCCCACGGACAGCCCCGTACCGCTCTTCCCCACGGCCCGACTGCACGCCGAGGCGGCGGTCGACGCGGCGCTCGGCTCGACCCCCGCCGACTGACCGACCCCGCTACCCGGGGGCGCGACCGTCGCGGTCGTCGTGACCCGCGTCCCGCCGGCTCGGCGGCGATCATGCCCCGCTAGGGTCGCCGCACGTGAGCGACAAGATGCGCAAGCAGTACGAGTCGATGCGCGGCCACTACCAACAGGCCGCGGACCGGGCGGGGTTCACCCTCAGCCCCGCACAACTGGCCGCGGTGGAGCGGATGTCCCGCTATGTCTGGGGCCCGTCGGGCGGGGCAAGAGCTGGCTCGTGGACACCTTCCTGGAGGGGCTCGCGGAGCCCCGCAGCCGTCGGCTGCACTTCCACGACTTCTTCCGCCGGCTGCACGAAGGCGTTTCCCCCGCGCAGGTCACGCCCCCGGCGAGCGGCGCCCCATCGGCGGTGCGGCACAGCGCCGTCGACCGCGCGGTCGACGAACTGCTCGGGGACTGCCGGGTCCTGGTCTTCGACGAATTCCACGCGCACGACGCCGGGGACGCGGTGCTGGTCGCCCGGCTCTCGCGCACCCTCCTGGACCGGCGCGTCACCTTCGAGCCGACGATCGAGCTGATCCAGCAGCGGATGGACGTGCTGGACGTGGCGGGGCCGACGGACTTCCGACGGCAGCGGTTCGCGAACCTGGTGGACGTGTGCCGCGACCGGGACGTGCGGCTCTTCCTGCTCGGGTCCGATCCGCTCGCCGGGCTGCCGGCGGACTCCCGACTGATGCGCGACCTGGACCGCACCGCCAGCAGGCCGGCGATGCTGCGGGGAGGGCGCGCCGTCAGCCCGCGGTAGCCAGCGGGGCCGCCGCGCGATCGCGCGGGAGGACCACGTCGGCCATGCGGCGCTCGGGGCCGCGGCGGCGCAGGTACCGGTAGCCGAGGAAGGCCGCCGGCCCGAAGACGACCTGGGCCGGGATGAGCGCCGGTTCGTGCCCCAGCACTTCGGTGATGACCTTCAGCACGACCACGGGCGCGACGGCGCCGAAGACGGTGACCAGTACGAGCCCGACGCGCAGCCCGACCTTCCCGTACGCCTTGTAGGCGCAGGTGGTGAAGAGGGCGTAGGCGAGCAGGTCGCCCATGCCCACCACGGCGCCCAGGTCGTCCCCGATGCGCAGACCGGCGGCCGGGGCGTACGGATAGCCCTGGACGGCGTCGGCCAGTTCCTCGGTCAGCGGCACGACCCAGGCGAAGAAGGCGTCGTACACGGTGAGGGCGAGGAGGAACCACGCGACGTTGGACAGCCGCATGCCGCCCTGCACGTTGAGGTTCGTGGCGGATATGACGACCAGGACGACGACGCAGCTGTTCGCCACCCAGTAGGGCGGTGCGGCCTCGCCGAAGGCCGTGTGGGAGACGTACACGCTCGCGATCAGGGCGGCGATCAGGGCCCAGCGCAGGCGGCCGTTGCCGATCAGGGGTTGGTAGCCGACGGAGAGCCCGCCCGCGAAGACGAGGGCGAGCACGACCGGGAGGACCCCGCCGGGCAGCGCCAGGTAGACGTACGGCAGGGCCAGCACGAAGCCCATGATCACGAAGATGTCGCGGCCGTTGAAGACGCCGACCGGCGGCCGCGCCGCGCGGACGGTGCGGAAGTAGGAGACCGCTCCGGCGCACACGGCGAGCGCCAGGAAGCAGGTCACCGCGAGCTGGAAGAAGACGCTCATGCATGGCTCCGGGTGAAGGTGTGCTCCGTCAGGTCGCAGCGGAGGGGGAAGCGCTGCGCGGCCTCTTCGTCGCTCAGGGGCAGGACCGTGACATCGGCGTCGATGTGCTGCTCGCGCAGCCGCTCGGCGACTTCGACGGCGGTGACCTCCTTGGCGGCGACCTCCACATGGAGCCGGCCGTCGTCCCCGACGCTCGCCCGGTGGCGCAGCGGGAACGGCAGCCCGGGGGTGCCGTCGAGCGCCTCCACGATGTCGCGCGGGGTCACGATGCCATCGTCGGTGCGGTGCAACAGGCCGGCCTTGCCGAGGATGTAGGAGACCGCGGGGACCACCGAGAGTTCGCAGTCCGGCTCGCCCTCCAGGGTGCGGACCACGTCACCGGTGTTGTAGCGCAGGACCGGCATGCACTCCCGGTAGGGGTAGTACGGCGTGACGGTCAGCGCGCCGAGCCGGCCGGGCGCGGCGGGCTCGCCCGTGTCGAGGTCGAGCACCTCGGCGTACCCCATGTTGGGGTCGATGTGCAGATGGCGCTTGCTACAGGTGCGGCCGCCCACGGGCAGCAGCTCGGTCATGCCGAAGGCGTCGCCGACGACCTTGGCCCCGAAGGTCTCCCGCAGGGCGTCCATCAGGTTGCGCGACAGCATTTCCCCGCCGCCGTAGATCGCCCGCAGCCCGAAGTCGTCGGGGCCGTAGCCGCCGCGGCGTGCGGCGGTCACCAGCTGGCCCAGGTAACTCGGGGCGCCGGTGAGGATGGTGGGCTGGACGCCGTCCCGGCCGAGCAGGTGCTCGATGGACTCGTCCGGCGGTATCTGCCCCACGACGTGGCACGAGGCGTTGGCGAGCCGGCACACCGCGACGTCCTCCTGCACGGCGGCCGTGGCGCGGGAGCTCAGGTTGATCTGCATCCGGTCGCCGGGGCCGAGTTCGCCGCGCAGGACGAGGGACAGCGCGATCAGCGCGGGCCAGAGTTCCATCTCGTAGCGGGACAGCCAGATCTGGACGGGGCGGCCGGTGGTGCCGGTCGTCTGCGTCGCCAAGTACGGGGGGCTGCACAGGAAGTCTTCGGGGCGCTCGATCAGGTCGGCCTTGCGGGTCACCGGAATGCTGGTGAGCGTCTCGGTGGTCAGCGCGTCGAGGTCCACTCCCGCGAGCCGCTCGCGGTAGAAGGGCGAGCGCTTGGCGAGTTTGCGCACGGTCCGCCGGAGCGCGCGGTTCTGCAGGTCCCTGCGCTCGTCCGGGTCGGCGAACGGGCCGTCGGCCAGCTCGTCCACGTCGTCGCCCAGCGAGCCGAACTCTTCGAGCGTGGCGAGGGCGTCGGCGACCAGTCGCTCCACGGCCCGTACGCTCAACCGCCGGCCGAACACCATGGACAGCGCCACGCGTACCTGCCGGACACCGGTCTCCAGCACTCTTGACTCCCTTGGATGTGGCGAGGGGGGTGGGAGCGTCGATCCGCCCCCACCCCCCGTGCGTGCCGTGTGTTAGCTGACGGAGCAGTACGAGAAGAACACCGACGTCATGGCACCCATGACGTACTTGAACTGCTTCGCGCTGGTCTTGATGGCGCTCATAGGAATCCTCCTTGTTTCGATCCGGCGAGACGGTTGTCAAGGCACCCGGAGGGCGCCGTAACGTCCGTCACTTGGCTGATGACACAGTGGCGCGATTTCGAACCACGGGCAATGATCTAGTCCATTCAACGGACCGGCGGACGGGGGAGGGACACACCGCTCTACCCCCTGAGCTGGGACGAACGGGGAATTCTGGAACCATCCGATCGATGGGACCAGCGTGAGACGGGGGAACCTCTCATGGCTAGATCCAGTACAGAAGGCCGTGGCGTGCTCGAAGGCGCGTTCGCATTGATGGAGGTACTCGCACATGACGACGAAGTCGGATTGACCCGTTTGGCGGCGGACGCGGCACTGCCGAAGGCGACCGCCCACCGGCTGCTGGGGCAGCTGGTCGCACTCGGCGCGGTACAGAGCCGCGAAGGCCGGTACTGTCTGGGCCCGAGGACGTTCCGACTGGGGCAGGCATGGCATCCCGCGCGCACGCTCAGCGCGGCAGCGGCTCGACCGCTGCGTGAACTCGCCTCCATGGCAAGTGGTTTGAGCTTCAGCGTGTCGGTGCCCGAGGCGGGCCACACCATCGTCGTCGCCAGCATACGCGGCGAAGTGGACGATGTCTTTCCGCTCCGCTCCGGGGTCGTCCTGCCGCCCGGGAGCGCGGCCGAGCTGGTCCTGGCCGCCTCCGCTCCCGTGACGCGGTATCCCGAGGGGTGGACTCGGGGCACATGGCTGCGCGAGGTCGCACGGGCCCGCGAGGAGGGTCTCGCCTTCCAGTACGGGCAGTGCGTGGGCCCGCTGTCGTGCGTGGCCGCGCCGATCCTCTCGGCGTCGGGCCAGGTGGTCGCGGCCGTGGCCGCGAGCTCCCTGGACGGCAAGCGGATCGCGCCGCTCGGCGGGGCCGTGGGCCGTGCGGCGGCGATGATCAGCGCCAGTTTGGCCCGTGTGCCGGCTCCGCGCCCGGCGGCGAAGGCCCGACAGACCGTCACGGTCGTTCCGTACTAGGGGAGTTCGCGCGGGTCACGGATCAGGGGTCGTTGCGGAGCCGCGCGCTCCGCAACGACCCCGTCGGGCGCGGTGGCCCGTCACGCGGTCGCTGCCCGCATGACGGTAACCACCGTCGCCGCGTCCGCTTTGGATGATCCTCCCACCCCTCTCGCGCAACGGAGTTCACCCGCCCGACCGGGCTGTTTGCGCCGGGACGGCCCGGGCAGACGGGGGAGCATGTCGGAGCGAACCGAGTCGAAGACGGGGTCCGTCACCACCGAGGTGCCGGCCCGGTTGGACCGCCTGCCGTGGTCCCGCTGGCACTGGATGATCGTGATCGGGCTGGGGACCGTATGGATCCTGGACGGTCTCGAAGTCACCGTCGTGGGGAGCATCGCGAGCCGGATCTCCGAGGACGGCAGTGGACTGTCGATCACGGACGCCCAGGTCACCGGGATGGCAGCCGCCCTCTACGTCGCGGGGGCCTGCGCCGGCGCGCTGGTCTTCGGGCGTCTGACCGACCTCTACGGGCGCAAGCGGTTGTTCCTGGTCACCCTCGGTGTCTACCTGGCGGCGACCGCGCTGACGGCGGTGTCCTTCTCCGCCTGGTGGTTCTTCCTCTTCAGGTTCCTCACCGGATTCGGCATCGGCGGTGAGTACGCGGCCATCAATTCGGCCATCGACGAGCTCATCCCCAGCAAGTTCCGCGGCCGGGTGGACCTGATCATCAACGGCAGCTTCTGGATCGGCGCCGTCGCCGGCGCCCTGCTCTCGGTCCTCGCCCTGGACACCGGGATCTTCCCGAAGGCCGTGGGCTGGCGGCTGACCTTCGCGCTTGGGGTCGTGCTGGGCCTGGTCATCCTGCTCGTCCGGCGCCACGTGCCCGAGAGCCCGCGCTGGATGATCCTCCACGGCCGGGCCGAGGAGGCGGAGGCGCTGGTTTCGGACGTGGAGCAGCGGGTGGAGGCGGAGCGGGGGCGCGGGCTGCCCGCGCCGGAGCGGGCCATCACGATGACGCAGCGCCACAGCATCGGCTTCGGCGAGATCGCGAAGACGGTCTTCCGCTCCTATCCGCGCCGCGCCGCCCTGGGGCTGTCCCTCTTCGTGGGCCAGGCCTTCCTGTACAACGCGATCACCTTCGGCTTCGGTTCCATCCTGGTCACCTTCTTCCACGTCTCCAGTGGGGTGACCGGCTTCTACTTCGCCGTCGTGGCGTTCTTGAACTTCCTCGGCCCGCTGCTGCTGGGGCGCATGTTCGACACGGTCGGGCGACGGCCGATGATCGCCGGCACGTACATCCTGTCCGGGGTGCTGCTCTTCGGGACCGCCTGGCTCTTCGGGGCGGGCCACCTCACCGCCGTGACCATGACCGCCTGCTGGTGCGTCGTGCTCTTCTTCGCCTCCGCCGGCGCCAGCTCGGCCTACCTGACGGTCAGCGAGATCTTCCCGATGGAAACCCGGGCGATGGCCATCGCCTTCTTCTACGCCATCGGCACCGCGGCCGGCGGTATCTCGGGCCCGCTCCTCTTCGCCGGCCTGACCGCCAGCGGGGTCGTGTCCGACGCGGTGCTCGCCTTCTGCGTCGGCGCGGGGCTCATGGTGGCCGCGGGGCTGGTGGCCGTCCGCTACGCGGTCGCGGCCGAAGGCCGCTCCCTGGAGGAGATCGCCACCCCGCTCTCGGCCAGCCCCTCCCCCGACCCCGCATGACGGGGCGCGTACGCGACCGCCGTGTCCTCGCCCAGGTCGCGGTACTAGGCCGGGTGGCCCGGGGTGAGGTCTGCGACGTCGCTGAAGAGGAGCAGGGGCGGGCGCACCGGGCCGGGGGGGCTCTCCGCGACGGGCGCGAGGTGGAAGCCGACGTGGTCGCCGCCGTCGACCTGCGCTTCGATCCGGCCGAGGAACCAGGCCCGGACGTCGTCGAGGACCGGCACGTCCGCGCCGTCCGTGGTCAGCCGGTGCCAGTCGATGTGCGCGAACTTGTCGATGTCGTCGCCCGTCCGGCCCCCGAAGAGCTCCGCCGTCCGCTTCTGGTCGTCCCGCAGCGTGTGCACCGCCAGGTGGGTGGCCTGCCGGGCGATCCGGTACGTGCGGTTGGCCTTGGAGAGCCACACCATGAAGCGGGGCGGGTCGATCGAGCACTGGGAGGCGAAGCCCACCAGGCACCCGGCCGTCCGCTCCCCGGCCGCCGCGGTCACCACGTACACCGGATAGTCGAGTGCGTCGGTGAACGCGTCCAGGTCCGTCACGGGTCGCTCCCACTCCGCAGTTGTCCGCCCCGCCCTCGATCGCCCCACGCTAGCCCGGAGCCGAGAGGCCCGGCCGCCGCGACACGACGGGGGGCGGACGCGAACGCCCGCCCCCCGTCGTGCTGCTCCGGCCCGGCGGCTCAGGTGGCGAGCAGTCGGTCGACCAGCGATCGGTAGGCCCGCATCGCCTGTCGCAGGTCCTCCGTGGCCACCTCCTCACCGCGGTCCCACTGCTTCTCCAGGCCGCCGCGGTGATCGGCGAGCGTGCCGGCGAAGGCCTGCATGACCTCCGCCGCCAGGGTGTCGGCGGACCTGACCGCCTCCCGGGGCTCGTCCACGAAGCGGCCCTGGATCTCCGTCCACCGGGTGCGGTAGCGCTCCGCGTCCTTCATGCCCAGCAGCGGTTCCTCGCCGCCGGAGACGCTCTCGCGCCGCCCTGCCCCGGGTGCGGCGGCCCCGACGTCGTCGGATGCGGTCCCTACGGGCCGGTCCGCCGACGGCTGCCCCGCAGGGTCGCGCCGCCCGCCCGTGTCCCCGCCCGGAGGGGCCGTGCCCCGGCCCGGAGCGGTCGTGCCCGGACCCGGAGCGGCCGTGGCCTCGCCGGGGAAGGCAGGCGCGTCCCGCTCTTCGGGCCGCTGCGCCGCGCGCGCGAGGTCCTCCGTCGACGGGACGGGCCCGGAAGTGCGCCCCGACCGTCGTTCTTCATGGTCCATCGTCATCGTCATCGGCTCCTCTGGTCGGACAACAGCTCCTCGAACAGCGCGCGGTAGTGCACCATCGCCCCGCGCAGTTCCTCGGTCGTCGCCTTTCCCGCACCGCTGCGCACCTTGACGGCATGGGCCGCCCGGTACTCCTCCAGCGTGCGGCCGTGCTCCACCGACAGGTCGCGCAGCTGATCGTCGAACCCGTCGGTGGGGTATCCGCGTTCGCCCATCAGTCGGGTCACGAGTTCGTCCGCCCGCTCCACGGAACCTTCGGGCCGGTCGACGAACTCCTGCTGCACGCCGCTCCATTCGTCCGCGTACTCCTGTCGGCGCCCCGCCGACAGCTCCTTGATGTCCAGTCGGTCGTGCCGTTCCTCACGGGCGCGCAGATCGCGCTCGGCGGACCGCTTGTCGCCCCGTTCCGCGACGGTGCGCTCGTACTCCGGCCCGAACCTCTCCCTCAGGTGGCGTCTTCTCGCCAAGGTCCACAACAGTGCCGTGAGCGCGATCACGACGACCGCTGCCACGACGATGACGGCTATCAGCGAATTGGTCGACATCTCTCGCCTCCGTTCCGGGGGCTCTCTTCCGTCTCCCACGCGGCTGCCCCCGTCGCCCCGGAACAAACCGAAGCCGATCCGGTCCCCCGCCGCCGGGTTTGGACCGGCGCGCATCGAGCAGGCGCCGGACGAAGCGAATTTCCGAACAGCGGAGGTACCCGGGCATGACCGCGCAAGAGCAGGAGAACCAGGACGTCGTCGCCATGATCCTCAAGGACCACCGGAGGATGGAGGACCTCTTCCGGCGGATGCGCAGCGTCGAGGCGGATCGGGCGGGCGCCCTGGCCACCTTCTCCGCCCTCCTCATCGCGCACGGCGAGGCCGAGGAGGCGGAGGTGTACGGCGCCCTGAAGCGGTTCAAGAACGTCGACGACGACGAGGTGGAGCACGGCGCCGAAGAGCACGCCGAGGGCAACAAGGCGCTCCTCGCGCTGCTGGAGGTCTCCGAGGAAGAGGGTTCCGACGTCTGGGACGCGCGCCTGGAGGACCTGTCCAAGGCGGTCTCGCACCACCTGGACGAGGAGGAACGCACGATCCTCAACGGTGCCAGGGAGAACGTCCCCGCCGAGCGGCGGGCCGAGCTCGGGAAGGCGTTCCTGCGCGAGCGCGAACGGCTGCTCGCGGCCGACTGCGGCAGCATCGAGAACGTGCGCGCGATCGTACGGGGGTGACGGAGCCGGCGGCGCGGGACCGCGGGGGCCGGGACGCGCAGACGCGCAGGACCGTGTGGGTGGCGCTCGCCGCCAACCTCGTCATCTGCGTGGCCAAGGCCGTCGGTGGAGTCGTGACCGGCTCACCGGCCCTGCTGTCGGAGGCGGCCCATTCGATCGCGGACAGCCTCAACGAGGTGTTCCTCCTGGCCTCCCTCACACGCAGTCGCCGCCCCGCGGACACGCGCCACCCCTTCGGCTACGGCATGGAGCGGTTCTTCTGGTCGCTGCTCGCGGCCGTCGGAATCTTCGTCACCGGCGGCTGCTTCTCGGTCTTCCAGGGCGTCGAGGCCTTCCGTTCGGGCGGTTCCGCACCCCGCGAGGGGTATGTCATCGGGCTGGCCGTGCTCGCCCTCGCCTTGGTCGCCGAGGGTGCCTCGCTCGCTCGGGCCGTGTTCCAGGTGCGGCGCGCGGCGCGGGCGGGTGGGCGCGGCATGGTGGCGGAGATCCGGGCGGGCGACGATCCCGCCCTGCGGACCGTGCTGGCCGAGGACGGCACCGCCTGCGCCGGTGTGCTCCTGGCGATCGCGGGCATCGCCCTGCACATGGTGACCGGTGAGATCGCCTACGAGGCGGCCGCCTCCGTGCTCATCGGCGTCCTGCTCGGCTACGTCGCCTACGTGCTCGGTCGGGCGGCCCGCGTCCAGCTGATCGGCGAGGCGGTCGCTCCCGCGGTCCAGCGGGAGGTCCGCGCGTTCCTGGCCCGGCAACCGGAGATCGACACGGTCCCCGCGCTGCTGACGATGCGCCTGGCGCCCGGCTCGGTCATGGTGGCCGCGCGCGTCGATCTGACACCGGGCTACGAGAGCGAGGCCGTGGAGGAGGCCATGGTGCGGATCCGGCGCGAGGTGAGCGTCCGCTGGCCCGAGCTGGACCAGGTGTTCCTGGACGTCACGGACGCGGCGGCGACCCGTCGGGACACCGCCTCCCGGCCCTCCCGGCCCTCCTGACGGGTCACGTCCGACGCCGCCTCCCACCGCTCCGGCTCATGGGTGCGACCACGGCGCTCACCAGGGCGGTCGCGGCCAGGCTCCCCGCCACGACGAGCCCGACGCCGATGACGAACAGCCCGCTGGAATCGTCCGACCAGTCGTACCCCGCGGCAGCGCCCAGACCCGCCGTGGTGCCGAGCACGTAGACCGCGCCGCCGTAGCGGGCGACGATCGCGTACGCGGGTGCCAGCAGGGTCAGGACGAGCCCGACGACCTGCCAGGCCGCGTACGGTCCGCTCGTCGTGCCGTCGGGGTGCACGTCGCGGTGCTGGTCCCACCCCAGCCAGGCGGCCCACACCCCCGCCGCCAGCATGGCGGTCACCAAGGCGGCCAACACACGGTGCACGGGCTTCGCGAGGTCTCGTCCCATGTCCCCAAGCCTCGCCCATCGAGCCGGACTTCGCAGCAGCGCGTGCCGAACGGGAGATCAGGCGGGGCGGCCCGTGCGGGACCGGCCGAAGCCGTAGTAGGTGCTGAGTTCGGAGCGGAAGTCCGCACTCCCGAAGTGTTTGTCCCGGTCGAAGTCGGGGGCTTCCTCGATCTCGGCCCGGGTGAGGTCGACGAGGATCCGTCGGGTCTCCTCGTCGACCTTCGTGATCGCGCGGACCGGGAGGAGCACGTCCTTCGCGCGGGTCCACGGTCCGGTGGCGACCAGCAGGTAGGCGGATCCGATCGACTCGGAGTGCCCGTCCACCTCGCCGATGGGCCCCTCGGTGGCCGCCACCTCGTAGCCGGTCAGGTCCATGCCCGGCCGGTAGCCCGAGCTCTGCTGGTACGCCCACACCTGTGTGTTCACGAACTGCGACTCCCTCACCCGGGACGCATGCCCCATCGCGGCCCGGTTGCCCGCTGTGGCCGATCGGAAACCCGGCCGGTGGACCGTCCACCAAACGAACGGAGCCGCCGCCGGTCCCTCCATCGCTTCGTTTGCCGAGCTGACGGATCGGCCCTCCGCGCCCTACCGTCGTCCCAGGCAGCGAGCGACGCCGGCCCGATCGTGACCACGGCCCCCCGTGGTCGCTGCCCGCATCTGACACGAGGAGTCGCGTGACCCCGATGGACGTCCCGGCTCCACAGAGCGTCACCGTCGTCACCCGTGACGACGTCACCGTCGTCACGGTCACCGGTGACATGGACCTCGACCACGTCGACGCCCTGCGCGCGGTCCTGCCGCAGGTCTGCACCGGGGACGGGGCTCCCGCCCGCGTGGTCATCGACCTCGCCGGGCTCGCCTTCTGCGACTCCACCGGCCTCAACGCACTGCTCCAGGCACGGCTGATGTGCGTGGCCAGCGGGCGGACGCTGGCCCTGTCCCGTCCGGGCCCGCAGATGTCGCGCCTTTTGAGCATCACGGGCGCCGACGCCCTCTTCGAGGTCGCCGAGCCCGGCGAGCTGCCGCCCGACGGCGCGGAGCCGTCCGCGCCGGCGCCCTGACGCGCCCGCTCAGGCCCGCCGGGTGCCGAGGGCCACGGACGGCGCCACGCCGTACGCGCGTCGGTGGGCGGCGGCGAACCGGCCCTGGTGGGCGAAGCCCCAACGGGCGGCGACCCCGGAGACGGTCGTGCCGTCCGCGGGGTCCGCGGCGAGCAGTTCGGCGTGCGCGCGGGCCAGCCGGACGCGGCGCAGGTGGCCGAGCGGCGTCGTGCCCGCGTGAGCGCGGAAGGCGTACTGGACCGCGCGCGGGGTGACGGGGATCGACGCCGCGATGTCCGCGAGGGTGATGTCGCGGTGGGCGTGGGCCTCGATGAACTCGACGGCGCGGCGCAGGGTGTCGCTCCCGGCGTCGCGGGTGTCCCGCGGTCTCTCCTCCTCGCCGTAGGCGGTGTGCGGCAGCGTCGCCAGGACCGTCGCCGCCAAGTGCTGGGCAGCGGTGGAGACGAGGAGCCGGTCGCCGTCGGGGGACGCGGATACCTCGTCCAGGACGTGGTCGCGCAGGTAGGCGACGGCGGCGCCCAGTCTGCGGTTCGCGGCCGCGTCGACCGGCCGGGCGCCGGTGATCCGTACCTCGCCGCCCCCGGGCAGGGAGGAGACCCGGCCCAACAGCGTGGGGTCGAACATCGTGATGGTGTAGCGGGCTTCGTGGACCCGGCCCGCGTAGGGCCGGTCGTGGGGGGCCAGGAGGAAGGTCTCGCCGGGTCCGAACACCTCGCGGCGACCACCGGTGGTGTCCTCGATCGTCCCGGAGTGCATCGTCACCAGGCACACCTTGCCCAGGCAACCGGCGTCGTAGGCCAACGTGTAGCCGAAGGCCAGGCGGTCCACGCTCAGCCCGCCCGCGGCCTTGCGGGAGATCCGCGCCCGGGAGTCCGCGGGGCGGCCGCCGATCCGCATGGGGGTGTAGGCCGAGGACAGGAACTCCTGTGTGGCCTCCAGGTTCCCGCTGTTGAAATGAAGGCTCTCCACCCGACTTCTCCCTCCCCGGTCACTGGTCGTCGCGGCCCTCGCGGCGGGTGCGGCGGCGGGGTCGGCGGACGCGGCTCAGGATACCGTGCGGGATGTCGAGCGCTCCGCCCACCGCGAACTGCGGTAGCGGGTACGGACGTTGCTCGGAGGGCGAACACTAGGGCCGTGACCGGCCCAGGTGGGTCGACAGGAACTCCTGGTACACGCGGGCGGAGCGGGGGTTCTTGGTGCACTGCCACACCCCGTGCGGGCAGTAGTCGGTGATGCTCTGGTAGACCGGCTCGTGGTCGGCGATCCAGCCCAGCATGTTCCGCATGTACGCCGGATTGTCGCCACGGCGGAACAACCCCCACTCGGGGTAGGAGATCGGTTTGCCGTGCTGCCGGGCGAAGTCGACCTGGTGCTGGAGTCCGTAGGGCTGGGTGACCTGTTCCTCGAAGGTGTTGCCGGGGGGCTGGTCGTAGGAGTCCATGCCGATGATGTCGACCACGTCGTCCCCGGGGTAGCACGTGGTCCAGGCGATGGCGTCGATGCCGCGGTTGGGGGCGAAGTCGAATTGGAACCGCTCGCCCTCCACGGAACGCATGGCGGCCACGATGCGCCGCCAGTACCGCTTCCAGCTCTGCGGTTCGGGGCGGCACCGGTGCGTGTAGTTGAAGCCGTTCATCTCCCAGCCGAGCACGATCACGGTGTCCGGCAATCCGAGGCGGACCAGGCGCTCGGCGAGCCGGCGGAAGTGCTCGTCGTACGCGCCGCGCGCGCCGGAACGGAGCAGCTCGGCGACCCGGCGGTCGGGGACCCCGCCCTCGTTGTTCTGGAGCATGGGCACGTTCAGGACGAACAGGCGGTCCGGCCGCTCCCGGCGCCAGCGCGCCCAGCTCTCCAGCGAATCGGGCGCCCCCTCGATGTTGGCCCAGGTGTCGCCCGGCAGGTAGGTGTGACCGGCGCGCAGCTCGGTCCCCCCGAGCCAGTGCGAGAGCGCCCGCATCCTGTCGACGCCGGGCGTGCCGTAGTGGAGGTAGGCGCCCACCGCGATCTGGTTCTCGGAGCCGCGCGCGGAGGCGTCGTGCCGCGCCGGGGCGTGGGCGCCGCCGGTCACGAGCAGGCCGACGGTGATCGCTGCGGTGCAGGCACCGGCCGTCCAACGGCGTCTGCGGGACACGGGTCCTCCGGGGATCGATGGTCGAGGCGGTGGTCGAGGCGGTGGTCGATTGGACACCATGAAAGCCGCACATCTCGGCCACCGCCTCCCGGCGATCCCGGCCGGCGGAGCGGAGCCTCACCCCTTCCGGCTGATCCGGCTCGGCCACCAGCTGCGGGGGCCGATGTCGAGCACGAGGGCGGGGACGAGAAGGGAACGTACGACCAGGGTGTCGAGGAGCACCCCGAAGGCGACGATGAAGGCGATCTGCACGAGGAAGGCCAGGGGGATGACCGTCAGGGCGGCGAAGGTGGCGGCGAGGACGACGCCCGCCGAGGTGATGACGCCCCCGGTGGTGGTCAGGCCGCGCAGGACGCCCTGGCGGACGCCGTGGGTGAGGGTTTCCTCGCGGACGCGGGACATCAGGAAGATGTTGTAGTCGACGCCGAGGGCGACGAGGAACACGAACCCGTAGAGCGGGACGGAGGAGTCCGTACCGCTGAAGCCGAGCCCGTGCTGGAAGACGAGGGCGGAGACGCCGAGGGTGGCCAGGAAGTTCAGGGCGACCGTGGCGACCAACAGGACGGGGACCAGGACGGAGCGCAGGAGCAGGACCAGGATCAGCAGGATGACGGCGAGCACGACGGGGACGATGAGGGTGCGGTCGCGGGCCGCGGTCCGCTCGGTGTCGTACTGCTGGGCGGTGTAGCCGCCGACGAGCGCGTCGGCGCCGGGGACGGCGTGCAGGCGGGTGCGCAGCGCGGCGACCGTCCGCTTCGCGTCGTCGCTGTCCGCGGGTGCGGCCAGGGTGGCGTCGATGCGGATCCGGCCGTCGACCACCGAGGGCTCCGCGCCGGGGCGCCCGGAGGCGGTGACGGGCTCGGCGGACGCGACGCCCGCGGTCGCCCGGGCGACCTCTCGCACCCGCGCGGCCGCGGCGGCGTCGGCGATGATCACCGCGGGCTGGCCGGAGCCGCCGGGGAAGTGTCGACCGAGGGACTTCTGGGCGGAGACGGACGGGGCCTCCTTGACGAAGATCTCGTCCAGCGGCACTCCGTGCGAGGACAGGGTCGGCGCGAAGCCGGCGAGGACCAGCAGGAGCAGCGTCGTGGACACCCAGATGCGGCGCGGCGCCCGGTCGATGACGGCCGCGACGCGGCGCCAGACGCGGTGGCCCTCCTCCGTGGCGTCGGCCGCCCGGGGCGTGGCGGGCCAGAAGGCGGTGCGCCCGAGGAGGGCCAGGACCGCGGGCAGGAAGGTCAGGGTGGCCAGGACGGAGCAGACGATGCCGACGGCCCCGACGGGGCCCAGGGCCCTGTTGTTGGTCAGGTCGCTGGCCAGCAGCGCGAGCAGGGCGAGGGCGACGGTCGCGGCGCTGGCGGTGATGGCGCCGGCGGAGCGGCGTACGGCGGCGAGGGCCGCGGCCGTACGGTCGCCGCGGGCGGCCAGCTCCTCCCGGAACCGGGCGGCCAGCAGCAGCGCGTAATCGGTCGCGGCGCCGATGACCAGGATGGACAGGATGCCCTGGACCTGGCCGTCGACCCGCACGACGCCCCGGTCCGCCAGGGCGTAGACGATCGCGCAGGCCAGCCCGAGGGCGAAGACGGCGCTGCTGATGATCACGAGCGGCAGCAGGAGGCTGCGGTAGACCAGCAGCAGGATCAACAGGACCGCGCCGAGCGCCACGCCCAGCAGGATCCCGTCGATGCCGGCGAAGGCGTCCTTGAGGTCCGCCTGGCTGGCCGCCGGCCCCGCGATCGCCACGGTGAGCCCCGGCACCGCCGCGGCGGCCGTACGGACCCGGTCCAAGGTGGCCGGCAGCGCGTCGCCGAGGTCCGTGGCCAGGGGCACGACGGCCTGGAGGGCCCGGCCGTCCTCGGCGCGCAGGGCCGGTGACGGCGTTCCGCTGATGCCCTCCTCGCCGGCCAGCGCGGCGACGGCCCGGGTCGCCTCCTGCCGCTGGGCGTCGCTGACCCGGGCGTCCGCGGACGGCTGCCAGAGGACGATCGCGGGCACCGACCCGGAGCGCTCGAAGGCCTTGCGGGCCTCGATGACCTGGGTGGACTCGGCGTTCCGGGGCAGGAAGGCGGCCTGGTCGTTGGTGGCGACCTCGCCGAGCTTGCCGGCGTACGGACCGAGCGTTCCGCCGATGCCCAACCAGATCACCAGCAGCACCACGGGCACCAGCCAGCGGGCCCAGCGCGGTGTGCGCGTCATCGCGTTCCCTCTCCCCTTGTCGAACGATCACTCAACAACAACTCAACGATAAAGTATCTCAATCATTGAGAGATCATATGCTGGTGCCATGCGTAGCGCCGACAGCACTCCACCCGCACTTCCGTCCGAGGACCCGATCGGGTTGCAGTCCTTCGCGGTGTTGCTGCGCACGATGAACGCGGAGCTGGGCCGACTCACCCAGGAGTTCGCCCGCGAGCAGGGCCTGCACCCGACCGACGTGCAGGCGCTGGTCGCCGTCCTGGACGCGGAGTACGACGAGGACGGCGGCCCCATGACCCCGGGGCGGCTGGCCCAGCGGATGGACCTGACCACGGGCGCGGTGACGGCCTGCCTCGACCGACTGGAGAAGGCGGGCCACCTCCGCCGGGTCCGGGCGGCCGACGACCGGCGCGTGGTCCACCTGCATTACGCCGAATCGGGCCGGGAGGCGGCGCGCGCGTACTTCCGCCCGCTGGCCCGGGCCACCGACGCCGCCCGGAACGCCTTCAGCGGCGAGGAACTGCACGTCGTGGTGCGGTTCATGGCGGAGCTGAACGGCCAACTCACCCGACTGGGACGCTGACCGCCGGCCGCCGGCGGGTGCGAGGGGGCCGACCCCACGACGCTTCCGCGCGCTCGGGGTTGCTTCTAAACATGTGGGGACGGTGAGTATCGGACATAAGTGCACCCATGGGGCTCCTGGAGCCGCCGACCCCCGGGTACACCCACCGCACGCCCGCCGCACGGCGCCGCAAATCCTCCACCAGCAGGCTTCTCAACCTGCAATTCATGAGGTCGTTGCCCTGACTTGGCCACTGATTCTCTTGATCCGCTTCCGTGATGACACAAGAACGACCGAAAGTGTCCTGTTTGTTTTGACTCCTGATCGCACTGCGGTCATGGTCTGGCATATGTCCCCCTCGCCCCAGGCCGCTTCCGGCGGTCTGTTCCGTATGCGCGATTTCCGCCTCCTGTTGGCCGGAGCCGCGGCCGGGCAGGTCGGCGCCCAGGTCACCCTGGTCGCCCTGCCCCTCGTGGCCGTGCTCGAACTCAAGGCACCCGCCTTCCAAGTGGGACTGCTCACCGCGGCCGAGACCGCCGCGTTCCTCCTGATCGGGCTGCCCGCGGGGGCCTGGGTCGACCGGATGCGCAAGCTGTCCCTGATGATCCGCGCCGACGTCGTGCGCTCCCTGGCCATGGCCAGCGTGCCGCTCGCCGCGGTGGCGGACGTCCTGACCATGGTCCAGCTGTACGTCGTCGCCCTGGTCGTGGGCGTCGCCACCGTCTTCTTCGACGTGGCCCACCAGAGCTACCTGCCCGAGCTGCTGCCGCGGGAGCACCTGGTGGCGGGCAACGGGGCCCTGGAGACGGTGCGTTCCTCGGCGCAGGTGGCCGGACCCGGGCTCGGCGGCGGGCTCGTCCAGCTCGTCGGGGCGCACCTGGCCATCGTGGCCGACGCCATCGGCTACGCCGTCTCCGCCGTGTTCCTCCTGGCCATCCGGCGCCCCGAGAGCAAGCCCGAACCGGTCCCCGGCGCCTCGCTGCGCAAGGAGGTGGGCGAAGGGCTGCGCTTCGTCCTCGGCCACCCCTTGCTGCGCGTCATCGCGGTCACGACCGGCCTCGGGAACTTCTTCACGGCGATGCTGATGGCCACTCAGACCGTGTTCCTGGTACGGGTGCTCGATCTCGCGCCCGCCGCGATCGGCGGGATGCTCTCGGCCTCGGCCGTCGGCGGACTCGCCGGCGCCCTGTGCGCGGGCCGGCTGGCCCGCCGCTTCGGCCAGGCCCGCGTCATCTGGCTGTCCTGCCTGGTCACCGGGCCGTTCGCGCTGCTCTGGCCGTTGTCCGGCAAGGGCGCGGCCGCCGCGCTCTTCGCGGTCGCCTCCGGCGCGGTCTTCTTCGGCGCCGTGGTCTACAACGTCGCACAGGTGAGTTTCCGTCAAACACTGTGCCCCCCGCGCCTTTTGGGGCGGATGAACGCCACGCTGCGCTTCCTCATGTGGGGCACGCTGCCGCTCGGTGCGCTCGTGGGCGGCGCCGTCGCCGAAGCGTCCGGGGCCCGCGCCGCACTGTGGATCTGCGCCGTCGGCTTCCTCCTCGTGCCCGTCCCGCTCCTGCTCTCCCCGCTGCGGCGGATGCGCGAACTCCCCGAGGTCGCCCACCCCGATGACGAGGAACAGCAGGACGCGGCGCCCGGCCACGACGCGACCGCCCCCGTCCGCTGACCCGCTTCTTCCCGAGAGAGGATCACGTGCTCCCCAGCATCACGGCCCAGTACCTGGCCCGTTACCAGCGCCTCGGCGCGGGTGACCCGGCGGCAGCGCTCCTGCCCGCCACCGGGGCCCAGCGACGCTTCCTGCTCCTGCGCTCCCTGGATCCCGCCGGCCGCGCGGACATCGTCCCGATGTTCTTCGCCTTCCCGCGCGGCACCGTCGATCCGGCGCGGCTGCGCGCCGCCGCCAACCACCTCGCCGCCCGTCACCCCGTCCTGCGCTCCCGGCCGTGCGTCGTGCGCGCGACGCCCGTACTGCGGCCGGAGCCGGCCGACGTACCGCTGGACCACGTGGACGTCGCGCCCGGCGAGAGCGCCGAGGCCGCCCTGCGGCGGGCGCTGGCGGGCTGGGCCCCGCAGGGCCCACCGTTACGACTGTTCCTCGCCCACACCGCTGACCGCGGCAGCGCGGCCGAGGAGGTCCTCGCCGTCGTCCTGGACCACACCGCCTGCGACGGCCAGTCCCTCGCCCGCATCGTCGACGAACTCGCCGAGGCCTACCGCGACCGTCGCGACGCCGCCGACGTGTCGCCCGCCGAGGCCGCCGTCGCGCTGGCGCGGTACGAGGACGCCGTCCTGCGCCAGCTCGAAGCCGAGGACCGCGCCGCCTCGCCCCGCGCGCTGGCGTACTGGGGCGAACGGCTGCGCACGGTGCACGAGCGGTCCCCGCTGCCCGGCACCCGGCCCGTGTCCGCCGCCCTCCCCAGCGGCTCCGCCGAGCGCAGGCTCGCCTCCCCGGCCGGCGGGGTGCCCTTCCCGGCCCTGCTCGACGCCTGCCGGGCGGCGGCCACCGCGCTGTACGGCACGGGGTCGGTCCCGCCGATCGGCTACCCGTGGGGCGGCCGCCCGGCCGGTGCGGCCGAGGTCCTCGGCTGCTTCCTCAACACCGTGGTCTTCCCGGCCGACACCCGGGGCGGCGCCTCGCCGGACGTCACCGCCACCGACTGGTGGGACGACCTGGACCGGGCCGACACCCCCTTCGACGAGGTGGTACGGGCGGCCCGCGCCGGCGGCTCCGCCTGGTCCGGCAGGCTGGACGGCCTGCTCACCGTCGACGACGGCCGGGGCCGCACCCCGCTCCGGCTCGGCGCCACCACCGGCCGCGAGGTGCACATCGGCGGCCGGCAGGTCCGCGCCCCCTTCGCGGTGTCCGCCACCCAGGGACCCGAGCTCCAGCTCCGCATGGTGTGGGACCGCACGGTCCTCGCCGACGGCGCCGCCGAGGAAGCCTTCGCGGCCCTGTGCGACGCGCTGCCCGCCGCGGCCCTCGCCCGCTAGGCCCTGTCGTCAAGGTGCCGTCTGCCTCGCGACGCCTGGCACGCACTCTCGCCGCACCGGGCGAAAGCCAAGTACGTCCAGTACGCGGGCTTCCGCCCGGCACGGCGAGAGCACGCACCAGACGCCGCAGGGCCGCCCTCCGGGCGACGACGGCACTTTGACGACAGGACCTAGGCCCCCCGAACTCCGACGTCCGACCGCGCCGCGCGACCCGCGGCCCGGTCGGCTCCCCGCCGCGCGGGCGCGCCACCGTGCGCCCGCGCCCATCCGACCCGACAACCCAAGGGATCGCCATGCTCCCCCTCTCCTCCTCGCAGGAGATCGTCTGGCTGCACGAAGAAGTGCAGCCGGGCAGCCGCGCCTACAACTTCACCGCCTCCCTGGACCTGTGGGGAACCCTCGACGTCGACGCGCTGCGCAGCGGCCTCGCCGCCACCCTCGCCCGCCACCCCGGCCTGCGGCTCGAACTCGTGGCCGTGGCCGGTGCGATGCCCGGTCAGCGGGTGGTCGACGACTGCGCGCCGCGGCTGCGCACCGTGGACCTCTCCGGCGAGGCCGACCCGGCGGCCGCCTTCGCGCGGCTGCTGCGCACCGAGGCGGAGACTCCCCTCGACACCTTCGAGGCCCCGCTGCTGCGCTGGACCCTCGTCAAGCTCGCCGAGGACCAGCACCGGCTCATCCACGTGGAACACCACCTGATCCACGACGGGCACTCCTTCGCGATCCTGCTGGGCGACGTCTTCAGCGTCTACCGCGCCCATGTGCTGGGCGAGGAGATCGAGTTGGGCACGCCCAGCTCGTACGCCGACCACGTGCGCGCCCGCGCCGGGGACGTCCGCGCCGAGGCCCTGGGCGCGAGCCTGGCGTACTGGTCCGAGACGCTCCGCGACGCCTCGTACGACATGCCGCTGCCCGGTCTCGCCCGGCCCGGCGCCCGGCGCCGCCACCACGGCGGCCAGCTGCGCCAGTCGATCGGCGCGGACCTCGCCGAGCGGCTGCGGGCCCACACCCGGGAGCGCGGGCTGACCCCCTTCGCCACCCTGCTCGGGCTCTTCGCGGAGCTGCTGCGGCGCCACAGCGGTCGCAGCCAGATGGTGGTGGGCACCGCCGTGGGCAACCGGCCGCGCGGCTTCGAGGACGCCGTCGGCATGTTCGTCAACACCATCCCGCTGCGCCTGTCCCTGGACGCGACCGCCCCGGCCGAGGACGCCATGGACGAGGTCACCGACACCCTCATCCGCGCCCTGCCCCACCAGGAGGTGCCCGTACAGGAGTTGACCCGGGCGCTCGGCCTGCACACCTCCGGCGCGGACAATCCGCTCTTCAACGTCATGTTCAGCGCGCACGACGCGCCGCTGCCCGAACTGGACGTGCCGGGGCTGGAGATCAGCCTGTTCGAGGGGTTCAACACCGGCACCACCCGCTTCGACCTCGACGTGGTGCTGCTCCCCGACGACCGCCGCGGGGTGAGCCTGCGCCACGGCGCGCCCGGCATGACCCTCGTCTGGGACTACGACGTCGACCTCTTCGGCGAGGCCGTGGCGGAGCTGCTGGCCGAGCGCTTCCTCGACCTGCTGCGCGCCTACCTCGACGCGCCGGGCACCGAGCTCGGCTCGCTCGCCCTGCCGACCGCGTCCCTGGAGGCGCTCCCCGCCGTCGCCGCGGCGCCGGACCGCGACCCGCTCGACCCGGCCGCCGGCCAGGACCCGTCGCTGCCCGCCTTCTTGATCGGGGCCCGCCGGCTCACCTACGGCGACCTGGACGCGCGCGTCTCCTCGCTCGCCGAGCGGATGCTGGCCGCGGGAGTGCGCGCCGGAGCGCCGGTCGCCGCGGTGCTGCCGCGCGGCGTGGACTCGGTGGTCACGCTCCTCGCCTGCCTGCGGACCGGTGCGGTGTACTGCCCGCTGTCCCCGTCCGACCCGGCCGCACGCCTGGAGCTGCTGCTCGGCCGGCTGTCCCCCGCGCTCGTCCTGACCGCCGAGGGGAGCCCGGTCCACGTGCCGGGGGACCTGCCGAGCGCCGTCGTCAGCGCCGAGGTACTGCCCGCCGCCCGCGCCTGCGACCTCGTGCCGAAGGCGGCGTACATCATCCACACCTCCGGTTCGACCGGCATACCCAAGGCGGTGGCCGTCGGGCGCGACGCCCTGGTCAACCACCTGACCGGCGTTGCCGAGCGGTTCGACCTCGGGCACGGCGACCGGGTGCTCCTGTTCGCCCAGCCGTCCTTCGACGTCGCCCTCGAAGAGGTGCTGCCCTCGCTGTACGCGGGCGCCTGCCTGGTCGTGCCCGAGCAGGACGTGCCGACCGGCGGCGAGCTGGCGCAGCTGCTGGCCGCCGCGCGCGTCACCGTGGCCAACCTTCCCACCAGCTACTTCCTCGCCACCCGCGAGGAGTTGCTCCCGGTCCTGACCCGGGGCCAGTGGGCTCCGCGCCTGATCGTGCTCGGCGGCGAGCGCATCCCCTCCGACGTGATGCGGGACTTCTTCACCGCCACCGAAGCGGCCGCGCCGTTCTCCGTGCTCAACGTCTACGGCGTGACCGAGGCGGCGATCAGCTCCACGGTGCACGAGATCACCCGCGACAGTCTGGTCGAGGGCGCCGAGATCCCGCTCGGCGCCGAACTGCCCGGCGAACGGGTCCACGTCCTGGACGAGGGACTGCGCCCGCTGCCCACCGGAGCGGTCGGTGAACTCGCCATCGCCGGAGCCGGACTGGCCGAGGGCTACGTCGGCAACGCGCAGGTCACCGACGCCCGTTTCGTCGGCGTCCCGGCCCTCGGTGGCGAGCGCGTCTACCTCACCGGTGACCTCGGCTACCGCGGCGAGGACGGGCTGCTGCGCTTCCTGGGCCGCCGGGACAACCAGATCAAGCTGCGCGGCTACCGCATCGAGCTCGAAGAGGTCGAGGCCGCCGCCTCCGCCGCGCTCGGCGGCCGGTCCTGCGCCGTCGTCCTCGACAAGGGCGCCGACGGCGGACCCCGCCTGGTCGCCTTCCGCGAGCGCGCCGACGAGACCGGGGCGTGGGACGAGCAGGCACTGCACTCCGAGCTGAGCACCCGCCTCCCCGGCGCCCTGGTGCCCGCCCGCTGGGTGCTCCTGGACACGATGCCGACGCTGGCCGGCGGCAAGCCCGACCGCACCGCCCTGGCCCGCATGGTCGCCGAACTGGCCCCGGCCGCACCGGTCGAGGAGGCCGCGCCGCTGTCCGACCCGACGCTGTCGGACGACCCGACCGTCGCCCTGCTCGCGCGGGGCTGGCGCGCGACGCTCGGCCACGACCGCTTCGAGGAGGGCTCGCACTTCTTCAACATCGGCGGGCACTCCCTGCTCGCCGCGCAGCTGGCGGCCTGGCTGGAGCCGCACCTGGGCGAGCGCCCCTCGCTGCGCCTGCTCTTCCAGCACCCCGTCCTCAGCGACCAGGCCCGCGCCCTCGCGCGGACCGCCGCACCCGCCCTCACGGCGCCGAAGGAGTCACGATGACCGCCGAACCGCTCACCCGACAGGACGTCGACCCCGCGGGCACCGCGCCGAGCGCCGCGCCGAGCATCGCGTACGGCACCCCGGCCGCCGCACCCGGCGGGCCCGGGGTCCTGGCGCGCTACGAGGAGTGGGTGCGCAGCGCCCCCGAGTCCCCCGCCGTGATCGACGGGGAACACCGCTGGACCTACGCCCAACTCGACGCGGCCGTCGACGCGGTCGCCGCGGCACTGGCCCACCGGGTCCGCCCGGGCGACCTCGTCGGGGTCTGTCTGGATCGCTCGGCCGCCCTGGTGGTGACCGCGGTCGCGCTGGCCCGGATCGGCGCGGTGTACCTGCCGCTCGGCCCGCGCCCCGGGGAACGCCGCATCAACGCGGTCACCGAGGACCTCGGCGTGGTCTGCCTGATCGGCGACCCGGCCGTCCTGCCGGAGCGTCAGGAGGACGTCGAGCTGCTGGAGTTGCCGCTCTCCGGCGCCGGGGCGAACGCCGCCGCCTCGGTCGTGGCCGCCTTCGCGCCGGTCGCGCCCGGCGCGCGTACCGCTGCGCCCGGGACCCTGTACGCGGTGCTCACCTCCGGCTCCACCGGTCGCCCCAAGGCCGTCGCGGTCGCCGAACCGGCCCTGGCCGCGCTCCTGGACTGGTACCGCGCGGAGACCGGGCTCGCCCCGGGCGACCGCCAGTCCCTGCTCATCGGCGTCGCCTTCGACCCGCACCTGATGGAGCTGTGGGGCGGCCTCACCTCCGGCGCCGCGCTCGTGCCCGCCCCCGACGAGGTCCGCTGGGACCCGGCCGCCCTCACCGGCTGGTGGCGGGAGGCCGGGGTCACGGTCACCGTCGCGGCGACCCCGATGGTCGAGCCGCTCCTGGACCGGCCCTGGCCGCAGGACCTGCCGGTCCGGCACCTCGTGGTCGGCGGCGACCGCATGCGCCGGCGCCCCGGCCCGGACGTGAGCGCCACCGTCCACAACGCCTACGGACCCGCTGAGGCGACCGTGGTCACCACCACCCACGCGATGCGCGCGGACGACCCGGACGTCCACAGTGACGCCGCGCCGCCCATCGGCACCCCGATCGCGGGCGTGACCGTCGCCGTCACCGACGCGGACGGCGCCGTCCTCCCGCGCGGCGAGGACGGCGAACTGCGCGTCGGCGGCTCCTGCCTGGCCCTCGGCTACCTCGACCCGGAACTGACCGCGCGCCGCTTCACCGCCCCGCCCGCCGCACTGGCCGAGCTGGACCGGATGTACCGCACCGGCGACCGCGTGCGCATGGCGGCCGACGGCGTCATCGAGTTCCTCGGCCGTCTGGACGACCAGGTCAAGATCAGCGGCGTACGGATCGAGCCCGCCGAGGTCGAGGCCGCCTTCGAGCAGGACCCGGCCGTGCGCAGCGCCGTGGTCACCGCGCCGCGCGACGCCGAGGGGCGGGCCCGCCTCGTGGCGCACGTCCTGCCCGCCGCCGGGGCCGCGCCCTCCCCCGACGAGCTCCTCGCCGCCGTACGGGCCTGGCTGCCCGAGCAGGCGGTGCCCTCGGCGGTACGGGTCGTGGACTCCTTCCCGCTGGACGCCAACGGCAAGGTGGACCGGGCCGTGCTGCGCGAGTGGGCCGAGGAGGCCCGGGTGCACGCCGCCGCCGGGGTCGCCCTGCCCGAGGACGCGAGCGCCGACGAGCTGCTCGTGCTCGCCGCGGTCCGCGACCTGATCGGCCGCCCCGACATCACGCTGGAGGACAACTTCAGCGACGCCGGAGGCACCTCCATCCTCGTGGCCCGGCTCCTCGAAGTACTGGAGCGGGAGACCCGGGTGCACCTGCGCGCACCCGAGTTGTTGCGCCAGCCCGACCTGCGCGCGATCGCCGCCGTGATCGACCGGCGCCGCGCCACCGCCCCGACCCCGGGGTCCTGACGTGACGACCTCGTGGACCCTGCCCGACCGACCGGAAGAAGACGAAGTGAGCGTGACACGGACCGGCCTGCCCGCCCTGGTGGCACGGCACGCCGCGAACACCCCGAACGCCCTCGCGGTCGCGGACGGCGACACCACCCTGACCTACGCGCAGCTCGCCCGCGCCGCCCGCCGGCTCGCCACCCACCTGCGCGACCACGGCGTACGCCCCGGCGACTCCGTGGCGCTGCTCATGCCGCGCTCGGCCCGGACCGTCGTCGCCCAGCTCGCCCTGTGGTGGGCCGGCGCCTCCTGCGTCCCCCTCGACCCGGCGCACCCCCCGCTCCGCACCGCGGCCATGCTGGAGGACTCCGGCGCCACCTTGACCGTCGGCGACGGCAAGCTGCTGGAGGCGGCGGGGCCGGCCGGCGCGGTCCTCGCCCTGCCCGACGACGAGCTGCTCACCGGCGCGGAGTGGGGCGGCGAGGGCCCGGGTGGGGACGACACCGCCTTCGTCATGTTCACCTCCGGGTCCACCGGCCGCCCCAAGGGCGTCGCGATCCGCCACGGCGCCATAGCCGAGCTGGTCACCGACCCGGACTACCTGAGCGTCACCCCGCGCGACCGGGTGCTGCTGCACTCCCCGGCCACCTTCGACGGCTCCACCTTCGAGGTGTGGTCGGCGCTCGCCAACGGCGCCGCCGTCGTGGTGTGCACGACCGCGCGGCCCTCCTTCGAGGACCTGGCCAAGGAGATGGAGCGGCACGGCGTCACCGTCGCCTTCTTCACCACGGCCCTGTTCCACCAGCTCGCCGTCCGCCGCTCCCGCGTCTTCTCGCTGCTGCGCACGGTGGTCGTCGGCGGCGAGGCGATGGCCGCGCAGCACGCCCGGGCCGTGCTGCGCGCCTTCCCCTGGATCGAGCTGGTCAACGGCTACGGCCCGACCGAGACGACCACCTTCGCCACCGCCCACCGCGTCAGCGACGCCGACTGCGACGGGCCCGTCCCCATCGGCCGCCCCCTGGCCGGCGCCACGGCCCACGTCCTCGACGAGGCCCAGCGGCCCGTCACCGAGGGCACGCGCGGCGAACTGTGGATCGGCGGCAGCCGGTTGGCCCTCGGGTACACCCGCCGTCCCGAGCTGACCGCCGAACGCTTCGTGGAGCACCCGGACTTCGGCCGCCTCTACCGCACCGGGGACCTCGCCTCCGCCGGCCCGGACGGGCTCCTCGCCTTCCACGGCCGCGCCGACGACCAGGTCAAGGTGCGCGGCTTCCGGATCGAACCGGGCGAGATCGAGCACGTACTGCGCGAGCAGTCGGACGTCGACGACGCGGCCGTGACCGTGCGCCGCGCCACCCCCGACGACGCGCGCCTGGTCGCCTTCGTGGTGGCCGCCCCCGGGCCCGTGCCGCGGGCCGAGGCGCTGCTGGCCCGGCTCACCGCGTTCCTGCCCGCGCACATGGTTCCGGACGAGCTGACCGTGGTCGAGCGGCTGCCGCTCACCACCTCGGGCAAGGTCGACCGGCACGCCCTCGCGGACCTCGCTCCGGCCGCCGAGGACATCGGCGCGGCCGAGCCGCTGACCCCGCTCCAGCAGGCCGTCGCCGATGTGTGGGGCCGCCATCTCGAACACGAGGTCACGCGCCCCGACGCCGACTTCATCGGCTTGGGCGGCCACTCGCTGCTCGCCCTCGTCGTCGCGGAGGACCTGCGAGAGGAGCTCGGTGTCGAGCTGTCGCTCGCCGACTTCTTCGCCGCCCCCACGGTGGCCGGACACGCCGCCCTGGTCGAGGCCGCCCTGCTCGCCGCCCACCCCGATCCGCACCCCGAAGCGCACGAGGACACCGATGGCCACTGACACCCACGCCGCCCTGCAGGAAGAGCTGTTGCGCAGGGCCCGCGCCCGCGCCGCCGACCGCGCCGCGACCCCGCGGCCGCGGGCCGACCGGCCGACCGGGCCCGCCCCGCTGACCCGCGCCCAGCGCCGCATGTGGCTGATGGACCGGCTCGGGCAGGGCGGCGCCCAGTACAGCGTGCCGTTCGCGACCCGGCTCCACGGGCCGCTCGACCTGGACGCGCTGGGCGCCGCGCTCACCTCTCTGGTGGGCCGGCACGAGATCCTGCGCACCCGGTACGGCCGCGAGGGCGAGGAGCCCCACCAGGTGGCGCTGCCCGCGCCCGCCGCCGTCACGGTGGAGCTGGTCGAGTGCCCGGACGACGGCGACGACGCGCTGACCGAGGAGGCCCGCCGCCCCTTCGACCTGGCGGCCGGCACGGTGCCGCGCGCGCTCGTCCTGCGCCACGGCCCCGAGGACCACACCGTTCTCGTGACGTTCCATCACATCGCCATCGACGGGGCCTCGTTGCAGACCGTGGCGGACGAGCTGGCCGCGCTGTACGGCGCCGCGGTGGACGGCTGCGCCCCCGCGCTGCCCGCGCCGCCGCAGTACGCGGACTTCGCCCGCCGCGAGCACGCCGCCGCGGCCGGGGCGTCGGACGGCCTCGCCCACTGGACCCGCCGGCTCACCGGAGCCACCCCGCCGCCGCTCCCCCGGCCCGCCACGGCGCCGGCCGACGTGGGCGAACGCCCGGCGGCCACCGGGGCGAGCGCGATCGACGCGCAGGTCCTGACGGCCCTGCGCGAGCTGGGTCGGGAGCGCCGGGCCACGGTGTTCACCGTGGGCCTGGCCGCCGCCTTCGCCGCGCTGCACCGCCTCACCGGCGAGCTGGACCTCGTCATCGGCTGCGCCGCCACCCACCGCGAGGGTCAGGCGATGCGCGGCCTGGTGGGCCTGTGCGTCAACACGCTGCCGATCCGCGTCGACCTGTCCGGGGACCCCGAGTTCGCCACCCTCGTCGAGCGCGTGCGCGACGCGCTCCTGGAGGCCCAACAGCACCGCGAGGTGCCCTTCGACCTGGTGCTGGAGCAGCTCGGGTCGGCGGCCCGCGGCGAGGACGGCTCCTCCCTGGTGCGGGTCAGCTGGGACCTCGTCGGCGAGCAGACGGCCCTGCGGCTGCCGGGCCTACGGGCGCGCGCCGTCGACGTCGGCATCGCCGAGGCCAAGTTCGACCTGACCTTCGGCCTGCTCGACGCCGAGGCCCCGCGGAGCCTGGTCCAGTACGGCCGGGCCGCCCTCGACGAGGAGGCCGGCCGGGAGCTCGACACGTCCTTCGCCGCGCTGCTGACCGCCGTGGCCGAGGACCCCTCGCTGCGGCTCTCGGCGCTGCCCGGTCGGCCCGCCCGGCCCGGGGCGAGCGGACACCCGGCGCAGGCCCGCCTCGCGTCCCACCCCGACGTGGCCGACGCCTACGTGGCGGCCCCGGTGGGCGGTCCCGTGCTGGCCTATGCCGTACTGAACCGCACCGGCGGGCCTTCGCCCGTACAGCTCCGCGCCCACCTGCGCGATGTGCTCGCGGCCGAACTGGTGCCGGCCGCCGTCATGTTGCTCGACGCGATGCCGCGCACGACCGAGGGGGCGGTGGACACCGCCCGGCTGCCCGCGGCTCCGGTCCCCGCGGCCCCCAAGAGTCCCCGTCTCGAAGCGGTGACCGAGGCGTTCGCCGGCCTGCTCGGTCGGCGGCCCGCTCCGGACGACGACTTCTTCGCGCTCGGCGGGCACTCCCTGGCCGCGGTGCAACTCGCCGAGCGCCTGCGGTCCGCGCTCACCCTGCCGCTGGTCGGCCTGGACATCATGCAGACCCGCACGCCGCGGGCCGTCGCGGCCCTGCTCGACGGGCGCGCGGCCGACCGGGCCACGGCCGTCGCCACGGCCTCCGCCAGCGCACGACCGCGCCGGGTGCGCGAGGGCACGGTCCTGGTGACCGGTGGCACGGGCGGCGTCGGGGCGTTCGTCCTGCGCGAACTGGCGGCGCGGGGACGGCCGGTGCTCGCGCTGGCCCGCCCCGAGTCCGCGCACCTCGTCAGCGGCGACGGCGTCGAGGTGGTCGAGGGCGACCTCGGCGACCTGGACGGCCTGCGCGCCGCCGTCGCGAGCGCGGACGCCGTGATCCACGCCGCGTGCACCTTCACCCGTCCCGAGGTGGACGTGGCCGCCATGGAGGCCATGGTCGACGCCTGGAACGGCGGCCCGTTCGTCTTCGTCAGCAGCGTGGACGCCTACGGCCAGCCGGCCGGGGCCCTCGTCGCGGAGGAATCGCCGTCGCGGGAGGAGCTCAGCGCCTACGGCCGGGCCAAGATCGACTGCGAGCGGATCCTACTGGCCGCGGCGGGCACCGGGGGACGCGGCGGCGCCAGCGCCGTCCGCTCGCCCATCGTCTGGGGCGCCCACGACCGGCTCCGGGACCAACTCCGTTGGGGCGCGACCGGGTTGCTGTACCAGGCGGCCCTCGCGGGCGACCCCGTGACGCTGCCCGCTCCCGGTACCGGTGGCCACGACTGGTACGGGGCGCCCTGGGTGCACGCCGCGGCGCTGGCGCGCGCGGTCACCTCCTGCCTGGACGCACCGGTGCACGGCGTGGCCAACGCGGTGAGCGGGCACGTGGCCTGGTCCGACCTGACGGCGGAGCTCATCGCGCTGCTCGGCAGCGACAGCGCCGTCACCTTCACCGACGAGGTGCACCGCGACCTCGACCACCGCTGGCACTACCGCGCGGACCGCCTCGCGCCGGCGCTGCGTCCGGAGCCGGGCGAGGAGCTGCGCGCGGTGCTCGCGTCGATGATCGGCGACCCGCGGCGGTAACGGACCTGGTGGAGGGAGCCGTTGCGGCCTCCTCCACCGCCGGCGGGCGGGGCCGTCACCGCACGCCCGTCCACTGACCGCACGCCACGGCCTGTTGCGGTGCCGGGCCGTCCGCCCGGACCCCCAGCAGGGAGCGCAGTTCGCCGAGGACCCCGGTGTCCGTGCCCTTCAGGGCCGCGAGCGCGGCGCGCCACAGCACCCGGGCACCGGCCGGGTCCCCCAGGGCCGCCCGTACGTGGCCGTGCTCGTACGCGAGGAGTCCGCGTCCGTAGGTGTCCCCGCGGGCCACGACCTCGTCGAGCAGCCGCGCGCACTCCCGCTCGGCCCGGTCGGCCCGCCCCAGCGCGAGGAACGCCTTCACCTTGCCCAGCCGCGCCTCGCGCTCGGCGTTCCAGTGACCGGATCCGGCGGGCACGGACTCCAGGGCGTCCTGGAACCGCTCCAGTGCCTCGGTCGGCTCGTCGAGCACGAGGTGGAGCAGTCCCAGATTGCACAGCCCCATCTGCCGCAGGACCACCAGATCCGCCCCGTGGGCGACCTCGACGCTCCTGCGGTGGTGGACGAGCGCGGTCCGGGGATCGGCGAGTTCGGCGATGTGGCCCTGGTGCGACAGCAGGATGGCCTCCTGGTTCGGGTCCAGGGAGTCCGGGCGCAGCGCGAGGCACTCGGCCAGGACGGTCCTGGCCTCGTCCGCGCGGCCGAGTACCTTCAGGAGGGTGGCGAGATTGCCCAGGTGGAGCATCCGGGCCAGGTCGTCCCCGAGGCACAGGCTGAGGTCGGCGGCCTCCCGCAGCAGGTCCGCCGCCTCCCGCACGTGCCCCGCGGAGTAGTGGGCGCTGGCGAGTTGGAAGAGGGCGCGTCCTTCCGCGGTCGTGTTGCCGGAGCTGCGGGTGATCTCGACCGCGTGCCGGGTGATCCGCCTCAGGTCGTGGACCCGGCCGCGGTCCTGGAGGTAGGGGAACAGGCCCTGGACGAGCTCCACGTTGGTCACGGGGTCGAGGCCGTGGCGCTCCGCGCCGCGGGCGGCCAGGAACAACAGGTTCCGCGCCTCGTCGTCCGCCCAGGCGAGCGCGGCGCCCGCGTCGTCGAAGGGCGGCCTCGCCGGGTGCGGGGCGGTGATCAGCCGGGACCGCGGGCGGAGCGCGACGGCGCACAGGGCGGCGCCGTCCACGTACCAGCGCAGCATCCGGGCGACCGCCCGCGCGGACCCGGCGGCGCTGTCGGGTCGCGCGGCGAGCTCCCGGGCGAACTCGCGGACCAGGTCGTGCGGGACGTAGCGGCCGTGGGCGGACTCCTGCAGCAGGGCGAGGTCCGCCAGCCGCTCCAGCGCCCGCTCGGCGTCCCGCTCGGAGGTGTCCATGGTGCGGGCCAGCAGCGCGGCCGGGTACTCGGGCAGGTCCAGGGCGCCCACCTGGACGAGGGCCGCCGCCGCGGCGTGGTCGTGGCGGTCGCCGGGGCCGAGCAGCGCGTCGTGGGCCGCTTGCAGGGAGCGCCGCACGCTGAGGTCTTCGAGCTCCAGGTGGTCCAACCGCTCCTGCGGCCGGGCCAGGCGTTCCGCCAGGTTCCCGACGGTGAGCGTGCGCCGGCTGCGCAGCCGGGCCGCCGACACGCGCAGCGCCAGGGGCAGCCGGCCGCACAGCGCGACGATCCGGGTGACCGCGTCACCGTCGCCGTCCGCCCACTCCCGGCCGGAGACCCGGGCCAGGAGGGCGGCGCCGTCCGCGTCGGGCAGGGGGTCCAGCGGGAGGTGGACCGTGGCTTCCAGGGTGGCCAGGGTGGTCCTGCTGGTCAGGAGGACCGCGCAGCCCGCTCCGGCCGGCAGCAGCGGGAGGACCTGGGCGACGGAGGCCGCGTCGTCCAACAGGAGCAGCGTGCGGGTGGGGGCGAGCTTCGAGCGGAGCAGTGCGGTGGCGGCGGCGATGTCCTCCGGAATCCGGCAGGCGTCCAGGCCGAGGCCGAGGAGGAGCTGGGTCACCGCTTCGGCCGGCGCCACGGGCACCGCCCCCGGGGTCCCGCCGTGGAGGTTGAGGTACAGCTGGCCGTCGGGAAAGTCCTCGCGCAGCTCTCCCGCGAGGTGCAGCGCCAGGCCGGTCTTGCCGATGCCCGGCATGCCGCTGATGACCACCAGGGCGGCCTGCGCACGGCAGCCGTCCAGTGCCCCGCGCACCTGGGCGATCTGGGTGGTCCTACCGACGAACACGGCCGGCGGAGGGGGCAGTTGGGCGATCGGCGTACGGGGTTCGGCCGGCCGGATCCCGGCCCGTCCGGGGCGTACCGGGCCGCTCCGGCCCTCCCCCACCCGCAGCACCTCCTGGTGGGCCTCCTGCAACGCCGGCCCCGGCTCCACACCGAGTTCCTCCACCAGGGTGCGGCGCAGCGAACGGAAGACGGCGAGGGCCTCGGCCTGACGTTCCGTCCGGGCGAGGACCAGCATGAGCTGGCGGGCCAGCGGCTCGTGGAAGGGGTGCTCCCCGACCAGCGTGCGCAACTCGGCCGACAGACCGTCGAGTCGATCGAGGTGCAGGAGCGCCTCGAAGCGGCAGTCGAGCACGTCCAGGCGGTGTTCCCGGAGTCGGATGGTGGAGGGGTGGTCGGCGAATCCGGGCACGTCGGCGAGCGGCAGCCCGCGCCAGAGCGCGAGGGCCGCGCGGGCGTCCCGCTCGGCCGCCTCCCAGTCGCCCTCGGCCATGGCGCCGCGGGCGAGGCGCGCCAGGTCGTCGAAGCCGTCCCGGTCGAGCTCGCCCGCTTCGACCCGGAGCTCGACGCCCTCGCGCCGCGAGTCCAGCCGGTCCGCGCGGGGGCCGAGGGCCCGGCGCAGGCGACCGAGGTGGTTGTGCAGCGAGGCGGTGGCCGTGGGGGGAGGGTCCTCGCCCCAGAGCGCCGCCATGACGGCGTGCGGCGGCACGGGCCGGTTGGCCTCAAGCAGCAGCACGGCGAGCAGGGCCCGCAGTTTCGGCGCGCCGAGGACGACTCGGCTGCCGCCGTCGTCGTGCACCGTCAACGGCCCCAGCACACCGAACCTCACCCGTACCCCCCGATCGCGCCCTGCCCCGGGAACCATACTGGTCAAAGCCCGCCCCGCGATCAAGGCGAATCCGGCGGAGGCGCGGGTGACACGGGCCTGGACCACCTCGGTCGGTCCCGGAGAAATCCAGGTGCTGCGAGCCGATTCGTCTTGTTATGGTCGCGGCATGGGTTCGCACTACGACTTCCGCTGATTCAGGGCGCCACGCCCGCGCAGACCGCACTCCGATGAGCTGCGGCGGCCCGGCGTTTCCTGCCGCCCCCCTGTTCGCACCCACCCGGGGAAACGAATCATGCACGCACGCGCCCAACTGGCGATGAAAGACGTCTCCAAGACCTTCGGTGACCGCTCCGTCCTGGACCAGGTCACCCTCACCGTCCGCCCCGGCGAGCGGGCGGGGGTGATCGGAGAGAACGGATCGGGCAAGTCCACCTTCCTGCGCCTGCTCGCCGGACTCGAACGCCCCGACACCGGCGAGGTCACCGTCGCCTTCCCCGGCGGCATCGGCCACCTGGCGCAGAGCCTCGACCTGGACCCCGCCCTCACCGTCCAGCACGCGATCGACGACGCGCTCGCCGATCTGCGCGAGCTGGAACGGCGCATGCGCGCGGCCGAGCGGGAGCTGACCGACGCCGCGGCGCTGGCCGCGTACGGAGAGCTGAGCACCGCCTTCGAGGAACGCGGCGGCTACGAGGCCGACGCGCGCGTCGAGGCCTCGATGTCCGGGCTGGGCCTCGCGCACATCACCGTCGACCGGGTCCTGGGCACCCTCTCGGGCGGGGAGCGCTCCCGGCTGGCGCTGGCCTGCGTACTGGCCGCGCGGCCGGAGCTGTTGCTGCTGGACGAGCCGACCAACCACCTCGACCGTGAGGCCGTGGACTGGCTGGCCGGGCAACTGCGCTCCCATCGCGGCACCCTGGTCGCTGTCACCCACGACCGCGACTTCCTGGAGCGGGTCAGCACCACGATCCTGGAGGTCGACCGCGACACCCGCTCGATCACCCGGTACGGCGACGGCTGGTCCGGCTACCGCACCGCCAAAGCCGCCGCCCGGGCCCGCTGGGAGCAGCGCCACCAGGAATGGGCGGCCGAACTGGCCCGGGCCGAAAGGCTGGTCGCCGCCGCCGGCGAGCGGATGGCCGTGAGCGGAAAGGACCCGCGGGAGGGCTTCGGCAAGTTCCGCCGTTCCCACGAGGCCAAGCTCGGGGGCCGGGTACGTGCGGCCCGCGAGCGGCTATGGAGCCTTCGGCGGTCGCCCGTGCCCGCGCCGCCGCGGCCGCTGCGCTTCACCGCGACCCTGACGACCGCGGACCCCGAGGCCGAAGCCGCCCTCCTGGCCGGCGTCACCGTCGGGGACCGGCTCCACATCGAGGAGCTGGCGGTCGCCCCGGGCGGGCGCGTGCTGGTCACCGGCCCCAACGGGGCCGGCAAGAGCACCCTGTTGCGGGTACTGGCCGGCGCCCTGGAGCCCGACACCGGGAAGGTGCGGCTCCCGGACCGCGTCGGGTACCTCCCGCAGGAACTGCCCACCGCGCCCGGCCGGCGCCCCCTGCTCGACGCCTTCGCGGCCGGCCGGCCCGGCGCGGTCGAGGAGTACGCCGAGGAGCTCCTGGCCCTGGGCCTCTTTCGCGAGGACGATCTCGCCGTGCCCGTGCCCGCCCTCTCCGCGGGGCAGCAACGACGCCTGGCACTGGCCAGGTTGGTGACGCGTCCGGTGGACCTCCTGGTCCTGGACGAGCCCACCAACCACGTGACCCTGTCCCTGGTCGAGGAACTGGAACAGGCCCTGGCCCACTACCCGGGAACGGTCGTGGCGGTCTCGCACGACCCCGGCTTCCGCGCCGGATTCGGCGGGGAGGAACTCCGGCTGCGGGCGGGCCGCGTCCAGTAGGTCGTCGGTCCGCCCCGCGCCGTCCGCGTCAGAAGCCCTGGGCCAGGCGGTGGTACGCCTGGTTCCAGCGGATCTCCTTGGTGAACTGGCGGATCGTGGTGTCCGCGTCGATGACCAGCAGTTCGGTGCCGAGGATGTCGGCGAGGTCACCCAGCTCCTCGGTACCGATCGCGCTGGACAGCACGGTGTGGTGGGGCGCGCCGGCGGTCAGCCACGCCTCGGTCGAGGTGCGCAGGTTGGGGCGCGGCTGCCAGACCGCGCGGGCGACGGGGAGGTTCGGCAGCGGTTCGAGGGGCTCGACCACGTCGATCTCATTGGCCACGAGGCGGAACCGGTCGCCCATGTCCGCCAGTCCGACCACGACGGCGGGCCCGCTCCGGGCGTCGAAGACGAGACGGACCGGGTCCTCGCGGCCGCCGATGCCCAAGGGGTGGATCTCGCAGGACGGTACGTGCGACGCGATGGTCGGGCAGACCTCCAGCATGTGCGCGCCGAGGATCAACTCCCTTCCCGGTTCCAGGTGGTAGGTGTAGTCCTCCATGAAGGACGTGCCGCCCGGCAGCCCGGTGGACATCACCTTGAGCGTGCGCAGCAGGACGGAGGTCTTCCAGTCGCCCTCGCCGCCGAATCCGTAGCCGTCTGACATCAGCCGCTGCACGGCCAGGCCGGGTAGCTGGCGAAGGCCGCCGAGGTCTTCGAAGTTGGTGGTGAAGGCGTGGAAGCCGCCCTCCGTCAGGAATCCCCGCAGGCCGAGTTCGATCCGCGCGGCGTAGCGCAGTGAGGCGTGCCGGTCCCCGTCCGCGCGGAGCTCGGGCGCGAGGCGGTAGGTGTCCTCGTATTCCTTGACCAGTGCGCTCACGTCGGCGTCGCGGGCCGCGTCGACGGCTGCGACCAGGTCGTTGACGCCGTAGGTGTTGACCGAGACGCCGAAACGGCGTTGGGCCTCGACCTTGTCGCCCTCGGTAACGGCGACGTCGCGCATGTTGTCGCCGAACCGCGCCAGCTTGAGGCTCTGCAGCTCGGAGCGGCCGCCCGCGGCCCGGGCCCAGGAAGCGATCCGGGCCGCGACCGAGGGGTCGCTGACGTGTCCGGCGACGGTCTTGCGGGCGACGCCCAGCCGGGACTGGATGTAGCCGAACTCGCGGTCTCCGTGGGCGGCTTGGTTCAGGTTCATGAAGTCCATGTCGATCGACGCCCAGGGCAGTGCGGCGTCGGCCTGGGTGTGCAGGTGGAGCAGCGGTTTGCGCAGCGCGTCCAGGCCCGCGATCCACATCTTCGCCGGGGAGAAGGTGTGCATCCAGGCGATGAGGCCGACGCAGGTGTCGTCCGCGTTGGCGTCCAGGCAGACCCGCCGGATCGCTTCGGCGTCGGTGAGGACGGGCTTCCAGACGATGTCGACCGGGATGCCGCTGTCGCCGAGTGCGTCGGCGATCCGGCGGGACTGCTCCGCGACCTGACGCAGGGTGTCGTCGCCGTACAGCCCTTGGCTGCCGGTCAGGAACCAGACTTCGCGGCCCTGGATTGCCTTCTGTACCTTCATCGGGGCGTGGGTCTCCTTAGCGGGCAGCGCGCTGCTGGCCGTACACGTTCTGGTAGCGGTCGTTGAGGCGGTCGATGTCGTCCTGCGCTATCGGCAGGGGTTCACCGAGCTGGCGGGAGATGTGGACGGTGCGGGCGACGTCCTCGCACATCACGGCGGCCTTGACGGCGGCCTTGGCGTCCTTGCCGATGGTGAAGACGCCGTGGCTCTTCATCAGGACGGCGGGTGAGCGGTGGCCCCGCAGGGTCTCGACAATGCCGCGGCCGATGGAGTCGTCGCCGATCAGCGCGAAGGGGCCGACGGGGATCTCGGCGCCGAACTCGTCCGCCATGGCGGTCAGTACGCAGGGCACCGACTCGCCGCGGGCGGCCCAGGCGCTCGCGTAGGTCGAGTGGGTGTGCACCACGCCGCCCACCTCGGGCATGTGACGGTAGACGTAGGCGTGCGCGGCGGTGTCCGAGGACGGGGACTGGTCGCCCTCGACGACCTTGCCGTCCAGATCGCAGAGGATCATGTTCCAGGGCGTCAGCTCGTCGTACGCGACGCCGCTCGGCTTGATCACCATCAGGTCCTCGCCGGGGACGCGGGCGGAGACGTTGCCGGCCGTCCAGACGACGAGGCCGTAGCGGACCAACTCCTGGTGCAGGTCGCTGACCTGACGGCGCAGCAGATCGATCGGTGAGCTCATGGTCGGACCTCGCTCTTCTGGGCGGCGGCCGGGGTGGCCTCGGGGGCGGTTCGCGGGGCGGTGAGCGCCTCGTTGCGCAGGGCACGGAGGCGGTGCAGGAGCTTGTCGGGGCCCGTACCGAAGTGGTCGTGCAGGGCGCGGTACTCGGCGTAGAGGCGGTCGTAGGTGTCGGCGCGCCCGGGGTCCGGTTGGTGGACCCCGCGCCGCACCCGGCCCATGGCGGCGGCCGCGCTACGCACGTCCGGGTGCGCGCCGGCGGCGACGGCTGCGTGGATGGCGGAGCCGAGGGCCGGTCCCTGGGCGGACTCGGCGAGGGAGACGGGGCGGCGCAGTACGTCGGCGTAGATCTGCATGAGCAGCGGGTTCTGCTTCAGCCCGCCGGTCACGATGAACTCGGTGACGGGGACACCGCCCCGCTCCAGGGCGTCGATGATGGTGCGGGTGCCGAAGGCGGTGGCCTCCAGCAGGGCGCGGTAGACCTCCTCGGGGCGGGTGGCCAGGGTGAGGCCGACGATGACGCCGGAGAGGTGGTGGTCCACCAGGGTGGAGCGGTTGCCGTTCATCCAGTCGAGGGCGACCAGGCCGTGGCCGCCGACGGGCTGGTCGGCGATCTTGCGGGACAGCAGTTGGTGCAGGTCCTCGCCGGTGGCTTCGGCCTCCGCGCGGTAGTGGGTCGGCACGCCTTGGCGCAGCCACCAGGCGAAGATGTCGCCGACCGCGCTCTGCCCGGCCTCGTAGCCGTAGGCGCCCTCCACGATGCCGCCGTCGACGACTCCGCAGATCCCGGGGACGTCGGCGAGGGCGGGGCCGTTGACGACGTGGCAGGTGGAGGTGCCCATGATGGCGAGGAGCTGCCCGTTCTCGACGGCCTGGGCGGCGGGGGCCGCGACATGGGCGTCGACGTTGCCGGTGGCGACGGCGATGCCCTCGGGCAGCCCGGTCCAGGCGGCAGCCTCGGCGGTGAGGGAGCCCGCCCGGGAGCCCAGCGGCGAGAGCGGATGCTCCAGCCGGGTCCGCGCGAAGTCGGCGAAATCGGGGTGGAGGGCGGCGAGGTAGTCCTCGGTGGGGTACTGGCCGTCCTGGTGGATGCCCTTGTACCCGGCCGTGCAGGTGTTGCGGGTCTCCACGCCCGCGAGCTGCCAGACGATCCAGTCCGCGGCCTCGATCCAGCGCTCGGTGGCGGCGTAGGTGTCCGGGTCCTCCTCCAGCACCTGGAGCGCCTTGGCGTACTGCCACTCGGCGGAGATCTTGCCGCCGTAGCGGGAGATCCACTTCTCGGCGCGCTGGTGGGCGAGGCGGTTGATCCGGTCGGCCTGGCTCTGGGCGGCGTGATGCTTCCACAGCTTGGGCCAGGCGTGCGGGCGCACGCCCAGCTCGGTCTCGGCGAGGGGGGTGCCGTCGGCCCGCACGGGCAGGACGGTGCAGGCGGTGAAGTCGGTGGCTATGCCGATGACGGTGGCCGGGTCCACGCCGCTCGCGGCCACCGCGGCGGGGACGGCGGTGCGCAACACCTCCCGCCAGTCCTCGGGGTGCTGAAGGGCCCAGTCGGGCGGCAGGAGCCGCCCGGTGGTGGGGAGTTCGCGCTCGATGACACCGTGCGGGTACACGTGGACGGCTGAGCCGACCTCCTCGCCGTCGCGGACGCGGACCACCACGGCGCGGCCGGAGAGCGTGCCGAAGTCGACACCCACGACATGGCTCTCCATGGTCTGGGTGGGAGGGTTCACGGACACTTCACTTCCTTCGTACGAGCCCTGAGGGGGCACACGGGCGCCGCTCGGAGCACCGCCGTGATTGTTAGCGTTAACAATTGGCCTGTCAAGGGCATGCCCCCGTCGGCGATCAGGCCTCGCGGCGACCGGAGATCAGCCGCTGGAGCAGGATGAAGACGAACAGCAGGCCGCCGACCACGATCCTGGTCCACCACGAGCTGAGCGTGCCCTGGAAGCTGATGACGGTCTGGATCAGGCCCAGCACGAGCACCCCCAGCGCGGTACCGAGCAGGTACCCCGAGCCGCCGGTCAGGAGCGTCCCGCCGATCACCACGGCGGCGATCGCGTCCAGCTCCAGTCCCACCGCGTGCAGCCCGTAGCCGGAGAGCATGTAGAAGGTCAGCAGCACTCCCCCGAGCGCCGAGCAGAAGCCGCTGACGGCGTACACGGTGATCTTCGTCCGCCCGACCGGCAGCCCCATCAGCCGGGCCGACTGCTCGCTGCCGCCGAGCGCGTACACGTTCCGCCCCAGCCGCGTGTAGTGCAGCACCACGAAGGCGATCGCCAGGACACCCACCGCGATCAGCGCGCTGGGCGAGACGAACAGCTCACCGGGCAGGGCGATCCTGGTCTGGGCGAAGGCCACGTAGGTCGGATTCGTGAGGGAGATCGAGTCGATGCTGATCGTGTAGCACAGGCCGCGCGCCAGGAACATGCCCGCCAGCGTCACGATGAAGGGCTGGATCTCGAAGGAGTGGATCACCCACCCCATGGCGAGTCCGCCCCCCGTCCCCACCGCCAGGACCAGCGGGATCACCAGCAGCGGCGGCCAGCCGTGCTGTTCCACCAGCCAGGCGGAGATCATCGTCGACAGCGCCACCATCGCGCCGACCGACAGGTCGATCCCGCCGGTCAGCACCACGAAGGTCATCCCGATGGCGACCACCAGCAGGAAGGCGTTGTCGATGAGCAGGTTGAGCAGTACCTGCCCGGAGAAGAAGCCCTCGTACTGGACGGATCCCGCGCCGAACATCGATACCAGCAGGGCCGATGTGACCAGCAGCGGGATGTACCCGCGACCACGGGCCACGACGCTCGCGCTCATGCCCCCACCTCCGTGTTCTGCGCCGTGTTCGTTTCCGTCGAGGGACGCGGCCTCGCGCCGCGCCCGGTCCCGGCCCGCCGGCGTGCGGCCTTGGCCCGGAAGGCGGGTGACTGGATCAGGCAGACCGCGATCACCACGACGGCCTTGAAGACCAGGGTGGTCTCCGGCGGGATGCCGATGGTGTAGACGGTGGTGGACAGGGTCTGGATGATGAGCGCCCCGATCACCGTCCCGCCGAGCGAGAACCGCCCGCCGGTCAGCGCGGTACCGCCGACCACCACCGCGAGGATCGCGTCCAGCTCGATCCAGAGCCCGGCGTTGTTGCCGTCCGCGCTGGAGACGTTCGAGCTGATCATGAGTCCCGCGACTGCGGCGCACAGCGCGCTGAAGACGTACACCAGGCAGATGAGGCCCATCGCCCGGATGCCGACGAGCCGGCTGGCGACCGGGTTGCCGCCGACCGACTCCAGCAGCAGTCCCAGCGCCGTACGCCGGGTCAGGAGTGAGGTCAGCACCACGACCGCGGCCGCGAGCAGGATCGCGAACGGCATGGTGAGCCAGTAGCCGCCGCCGATCAGCTTGTAGGGCTCGCTGGTGACGGTGATGATCTGGCCGTCCGTCACCAGCTGGGCCACTCCGCGTCCGGCCACCATCAGGATGAGGGTGGCGATGATCGGCTGGACGCCGACCCCGGCCACCAGTACCCCGTTGACCGCTCCCAGGACGAGGGCCACCGCCAAGGCGATGGCGATGGCGCCGAACACGGTACCGGGGCTCGCCGGATCGGCGGCACCGCTGATGTGCAGGCAGGCCAGCGCGCCCGCGATGGCCACGGTGGAGCCGACCGAGAGGTCGATTCCGCTAGTCGCGATGACGAGCGTCATGCCCAGCGCCACCAGGATCAGCGGGGCACCGAAGTGCAGGATGTCGATCAGACTCCCGTACAGGTGACCGTCCTTGATCCGGATCGCGAAGAAGTCCGGGGTGAACGCCACATTGGCCAGCAGCAGGGCCACGAGCACGGCGGCGGGCCAGAAGAGCCGGTGCTTGGTCATGACCGGGCCCCGCTCGCGATCGTCGCCATGACGCGCTCGGGAGTGAGCGATCCGTCGTTCGCCAGCTCCGCGACCAGGCTGCGGTCGCGCAGGACGCCCACCCGGTGACTGAGCCGCAGCACTTCCTCCAGCTCGGCCGAGATGAACAGCACCGACATGCCCTCCCGGGCCAACGAGGCCACCAACTTCTGGATTTCGGCCTTGGCCCCGATGTCGATGCCCCGGGTCGGCTCGTCGAGGATCAACAGCTCGGGGTCGGTGATCAACCAGCGGGCCAGCAACACCTTCTGCTGATTGCCGCCGCTGAGATGGCGCACCAGCGCCTCGGGGTTGTCCGGGCGGATGTCCAGTGACCGGATCCAGCGCACCGCGAGTTCGTCCTGCTCGGCGCGGGATAGCGGGCGCGTCCAGCCGCGGGCCGCCTGCAGGGCGAGGATGATGTTCTCGCGCACCGTCAACTCCGCGACCAGACCCTCGTTCTTGCGGTCCTCCGAGCAGAAGGCGATTCCGTGCGAGATGGCGGCGCGCGGCGTGCGCAGGGCGACGTCGGCGCCCTTGATCCGCACCGAACCCTGGGTACTGCGGTCGGCGCCGAACAGCAGGCGGGCCACCTCGGTGCGGCCGGACCCCAACAAGCCGGCCAGGCCGATGACTTCACCCGGGTGGATGCTGAGGTCGTACGGCTCGATCGCGCCGGTGCGACCCAGGCCCTCGGCGCGCAGGAACGGCGCGCTTCCGGCCGCGGCGGCGGGCTCGTGCCGGGTGGTGTCCGACAGCTCCTCCAGACCCACCAGTTCACCGCCGATCATGCGGGCGACCAGTTCGACCTGGCTCACTTCGCTGATCGCGTACTCGCCTTCCAGCCTGCCGTTGCGCAGGATGGTCATCCGGTCGCAGATCTCGTAGATCTGGTCCAGGAAGTGCGAGACGAACAGGATCGCCACGCCCTGGTCGCGCAACCGGCGCATCACCGCGAACAGTTGACGCACCTCGTCGCGGTCCAGGCTGGAGGTCGGCTCGTCCAGGATCAGCACCTTGGCCGAGACGTCCACCGCCCGGACGATCGCGACCAGCTGTTGGACCGCGATCGAGTAACTGCCCAGCGGGGCGGTCACGTCGATGTCCAGGTCGAGGTCGGCGACCAGCTCCGCGGCTCGGCGCCGCAGGGCCGACCAGTGGACGAGTCCGAGGCGGCGCGGCTCACGGCCGATGAAGATGTTCTCCGCGACCGACAGGTTCAGGCAGAGGTTGACCTCCTGGTACACCGTACTGATGCCGGACTGCTGTGCCTGGAGCGGGCCGGCGATGCGCACGGGCCGGCCACCGAGCACGACCTCGCCGCCGTCCGACGCGTAGACGCCGGTGAGGACCTTGATCAGCGTGGACTTGCCGGCGCCGTTCTCACCCATCAGGGCGTGCACCTCGCCGGGGAAGAGTCGGAAGTCGACCCCGTCCAGCGCCACGACTCCGGGGAACTCCTTGCGGATCCCCTGTACTTCCAGGACCGGTTGCCGTGCGGGGTGCGCAGCCATCCGTCCCTCCTCTCATGGTCGAAATCCGGACCGGGACCGGGCCCGGCCGGTACGGGCCCGGCCGGTACAGGACCGGCCGATACGGGACCGGCCGATACGGGACCGGCCGATACGGGCCCAGCCGGTACGGCACAGGCCGCCGGTACGGGCCCGGCCGCCGGTACGGGCCCCAGCGGTTCGGGGGCGCACGCCTCGGGCCGGGCGCCCCCGGGCCACCGATCCGGTCAGTACTGGCGGGTCGGCAGGGCCGCCGCGGCCTGGTCCTGGGTGAAGACGCCCTCTTCGGTCTTGATCCGGCGCGGCACCTGCTCGCCGGCCTTGACCTTCTTGATCAGATCCATCAGCTGGTCGCCCAGGAGGGGGTTGCACTCGACGACGACGTTGATCTTGCCCTGGCTCATCGCGGTGAAGGCGTCCTTGACGCCGTCGACCGAGATGATCTTGATGTCGGTGCCGGGCTTCTTGCCGGCCTCCTCGATGGCCTGGATGGCGCCGAGGGCCATGTCGTCGTTGTGCGCGTAGAGCACGTCGATCTTCGGCTGGGACTTCAGGAAGGCCTGCATGACCTCCTTGCCCTTGGCGCGCGTGAAGTCACCGGTCTGCGAGGCCGTGATCTTGAACTTGGGGTCCGCCTTGATGACGTCGGCGAAGCCCGCCTTGCGGTCGTTGGCCGGGGCGGAGCCGGTGGTGCCCTGCAACTCCACGATGTTCACCGCGTCGCTCTTGCCCTGGTACTCCTTCACCAGCCAGTCGCCGGCCTTCTTGCCCTCCTCGACGAAGTCCGAACCGAGGAAGGTGGCATGGAGCGACTCGTCCTTGGAGTCCACCGCGCGGTCCGTCAGGACGACCGGGATGTGGGCGGCCTTGGCCTCCTTCAGCACGGTGTCCCAGCCCGACTCGACCACCGGCGAGAAGGCGATGACGTCCACCTTCTGCTGGATGAACGAGCGGATGGCCTTGATCTGGTTCTCCTGCTTCTGCTGGGCGTCGGAGAACTTCAGCGTGATCCCGGCCTTCTTGGCCGCGTCCTGGACGGACTTGGTGTTGGCCGTGCGCCACCCGCTCTCGGCGCCGACCTGGGAGAAGCCCACGGTGAGGTGGCCGCCGGAGCCCTTGCCGTCGGCCGAGCCGCCGCCTCCGGTACCGCAGGCGGACAGAAGGGCGACCATCGCGCCGGCGACCAGGGCCGCCGCAGCTCTCTTGGACATCTTGGAATTCCTCTCGGGTGGGGAGACCACTCCCCGTACGTACGGATCTCCCCGCACGTACGGATCGACCGCGGGCGGATCCACGGGGCGGACCGACCGGCGCGGGAGTGGTGGGAACACCGTCAGGGGCGAGGTGCGCCTGGTACGGCGTGGTGCGGGCGGCGGTGCGGTCCGCGTCGCCCGTGGGGACGGGACGGACCGCACCGCCTTTGGCTTGAGTGAGATTGTTAGCGTTAACAATTGACCGAACAAGGGGCCTGACGTCCCGTTACCCAATCTTGACCAGGCCCACCGGCGCCTCAAGGGGCGCGGTCGCCCGCCGGGCTATTCGGGGGTGGTCCCGGGCGGCCGGCGCCGGGCCACCGGGCCCGCGCTGCGGCGCTGCACCAGCTCCGGGGGGACCAGCACCTGGCTGCGGGCACGGGCGACGCCGGTCAGCTCCTCCACCAGCAGTTCGAGGGCCCTGCGTCCCAGTTCGCCGAAGTCCTGCCGGACCGTGGTCAGCGGCGGGGAGAAGTACGCCGCTTCGGGAATGTCGTCGAAACCGACCACGCTGATGTCGCCGGGAACCGCCCGGCCCGCCTCGTGGAAGGCGCGGAGCAGGCCGAGCGCCATGTGGTCGTTGGCGCAGAAGACCGCGGTGACCAGGGGGTCCTCGGCGATCCGCAGTCCGGCCTCGTACCCGGACCTCGCGCTCCAGTCGCCGCTCCGCACCGGCGGCACTTCGGCGCCGCGGGCCTCGAGGGCCTTGCGCCATCCGTCCTGCCGGGTCTCGGTCTCCAGCCAGCCGGAGGGACCCGAGACGTGGTGGACCGTGGCGTGCCCGAGGTCGAGCAGGTGCCGGGTGGCCGCCAGCGCGCCCGCCGCGTTGTCGACGGCGACCACCGGCACGGTGGACCGGCTGCCCGACCCGACCGCGACCACCGGCACGGCGCTGGACGGCTTCGCCACCGCGCTCACCGCTGAGATCTGCGGCGCGATGACGACGATGCCCTCCACGCCCTGGTCGCGGAGCCGGTCCACCGCCTCCTGTACGGACCGGCCGTCCAGCGAACGCAGGCTCGCGACGCTGACGAAGTACCCCGCACCGCGTGCGGCCTGCTCGATCCCGTCCAGCATCGAGGCGGGGCCGTAGAGCGCGCTGCCGAAACTCACCACACCGAGGGTCTGGGAGCGGCGGGTGACCAGCGCGCGGGCCGCCGAGTTGGGGCGGTAGTCGAGCTCCCGGATGGCGGCGAGGACCCGGTCCCGGGTGTCGGGCCGGACGTGCGGTGCGCCGTTCAACACCCGGGACACGGTCTGGTGGGACACGCCGGCGACCCGCGCCACATCCGCCATCACGGGCTGGCGGGGCTCCGGCTCGGTGCTCGCAGTTCCCACTCAAGGCCCCCTCATCGGTCGTACCCGTGCGGATCACAGCCACCTCTGGGCGGTGTCTGGTGGATCGGGGCCGGGGTCGCAGGGCTTCGCCGACACGCCGACTCTCTCATGAGCGCTCGCGCGAGTGTATTTGTTCGCGATCACATATGGATGCACGGCCGCCCCGAAGAGGAGCGGGATCGGCCGGGGAGACCTGCGATGGTCCGGCAACCATTTCCGGAGCGGCGGCAACTGACGGGCAGACCAGAAGGCGATCAGACCCACGGGTCGTCCGATCCCCCGCCGCAGGCCGGCGCACAGGAGTGACCTGAGCGCGTGCACGCCGCGGGGCCCACGCGAGGAGCAACCGCCCATGAACGAGTCGGAACCCACGGCGGCCGGCCGCGGCCGGCACCGGACCACGGCCGGTGACGAGCCCCGTACCCGGGGGCGCCACCGCCGGCGCGGGGTGACGATCAGCCTGATGCTGGGCGTGCCCGCCGTCCTCGGCCCCTACCTCCTGTTCGTGCAGGCGGATTCGGACGCCGCGACGGTGGACGGCGACGCCTACTACACGCTGACGTCCGTGCGCAGCGACAAGGTCGTCGAGGTGCCCGGCGCGGACACGTCGGACGGCATCTGGATACGGCAGGCGACTCGCGTGGCCGGCGCCGCGGGTCAGCAGTGGCGACTGAGGCCGGCGGGGGACGGTTTCTACGAGCTGGAGAACCGCGCCAGCCACAAGGTCCTCGGCGTGCGCGGCGCTGCCACGACGTCGGCCGCGGCCGTCGAGCAGCAGAGCGACCACGGCGTGGCCGCGCAGCAGTGGAAGGTGCAGGACGTGGGCGACGGGGCGGTCAAGTTCGTCTCCCGGAGCAACGGCATGGTGTTGGACGTGTGGGGCGGCTCCATGGGCGACGGTGTGCCGCTCATCCAGTACGCCGACAAGGGGAGCACCAACCAGCAGTGGAAGCTGGGGAAGGTGGCCGGCTCGGGCGGTTACACCTGGCGCAACGCGCAGATCGTCGGCGGCGGCTTCGTCACCGGGCTGGTCTTCAACCCCTCCCGCAAGGACCTGCTGTACGCCCGGACCGACATCGGTGGCGCGTACCGCTGGGACGCGGCCGCCGCCCGGTGGACCTCCTTGACCGACTGGATCGGCGGATCCGACTGGAACCTGCTGGGGATCGAGAGCCTGGCGACCGACCCGGTCGATCCGAACCGCTTGTACCTCGCCAGCGGCACCTACACCAACGACTGGGCGGGCAACGGCGCGATCCTCCGCTCCACGGACCAGGGCGCGACGTTCCAGCGCACCGACCTGCCGTTCAAACTCGGCGGCAACGAGGACGGCCGGTCCATGGGAGAGCGACTGGTGGTGGATCCCGATCACCACAACACGCTCTACCTGGGTACCCGCAAGAACGGGCTCTGGCGCAGCACCGACTACGGCGTGACCTGGAGCCAGGTCTCCGCCTTCCCGGTCAAGGACGGTGCGAGCAGCGGAGTCGGCCTGTCCTTCGTCACCTTCGGCCCGGCCGGCAGTCGGACGATCTACGTGGGGGTGGCCGACAGGACCACCTCGCTGTACCGCTCCACCGACGGCGGCACCACCTGGCAGGCCGTGGGCGGCCAGCCGACGGGGCAGTTGCCGCAGCACGGTGTGCTGTCCGGCGACGGCTCGCTGTACCTGACCTACACCAACGCCCCGGGCCCGAACGGGGTGACGGCCGGTTCGGTGTGGAAGTACACGCCGTCCACCGGGGCCTGGCGGAACGTCTCGCCGTCCAGCGGCAGTTACGGATTCGCCGGGCTGGCCGTCGATCCGCAGCACCCCTCCACGGTGATGGTCACCACCCTGGACCGCTGGTGGCCCTCCGACGAGATCTACCGGTCGACCGACGCAGGCGCCTCATGGAAGGCGCTCGGCGCCACCTCGGTGCGCGACGCCTCCGCCGCGCCGTACGTGGGCACGGGCATCGGCCACTGGATGGGCGCGTTGGCCATCGACCCCTTCGCCTCCGGACGCGTGCTGTACGGCACCGGATCGGGGATGTGGGGAAGCGACGACGTGACGGCGGCGGACAAGGGAGGCGCCACGCACTGGAGGGTCCCGGCCAAGGGTCTGGAGGAGACCGCGGTCCTCGGGCTGATCAAGCCTCCGGGCCAGCCGCTGATCAGCGCACTCGGCGATGTCAGCGGATTCCGGCACGAGGACCTGACCAAGGTGCCCGCCAAGGCGCTCTCCGGACCGCTGTTCACCAACACCACCGGCATCGACTTCGCCCAGGCGAAGCCGGGGTTCGTGGTCCGGGTCGGTCTCGGGGGCGCGCAGCACGGCGCCTATTCGACCGACGGCGGCGCCGGCTGGACGCCGTTCGCGGGGGAACCCGTGGCCGGAGCGGGCGGCGGCGCCGTGGCCGTCTCGGCGGACGGCGCCGCGGTGCTCTGGACCCCCGCGGGCCAGCGGCCGTTCCGCTCGACCGACCGGGGTTCGACCTGGACGGTCGCCTCCGGGCTGCCCACGGACGCGGCCGTGGTGGCCGACCGTTCCGCGGCGAACACCTTCTACGCCCTCAAGGGCGGCACCCTGTACGCCAGCACCGATGGCGGCAAGAGCTTCACCGGCCGGGCCACCGGCCTGGGTGACGGGCAGCTCAAGGCGACCCCGGGCGTCGCCGGTGACCTGTGGATCACGGGCGCGGGCAACGGACTCCTGCACTCCACCGATGGCGGGGCGCACTTCGCCAAGCTCGCCGGCGTGCAGCTGGCGCACGGAGTCGGCTTCGGCAAGCCCGCCCCGGGCGCCAGCTACCAGGCCCTCTACCTCAGCGGGACGGTGAAGGGCATCGCGGGATTGTTCCGCTCCGTCGACGGCGGCTCGACCTGGGTCCGGATCAACGACGACCAGCACCAGTTCGGCGGGAACGTCATCTCCGTCGTCATCGGCGACCCGGACGTGTACGGCCGGATCTACCTGGGCGCCTACGGCCGCGGCGTGGTGTACGGCGACGCGTCCTGATCGTTCCGGGGCCGCGGGCGGGCGGCCGTGCGCGCCGCCCGCCCCGGTCCCGGCGACAACGACACCAGCACCGAACCGGATCTGACCTGACCTGACCGGCAACCTTTTGGCCTTCGGCGGCAACACCAGAAGGCAACCTCGAATCGATCTACCGAACGGACGGGCATGAGGACGACGAAACACGGCGCTCCGCGCAGACGGGGCGGCCGGGGGGCGGCCATCGGCATACCGTTGGCGGTGCTGGCCACCAGCGTGCTGGTCTGCCTGGCCGTCACGCTCCTCCCCGGAAGCGGGACCGGTGCCGGGCGTCCCGCGGACGCGTCCGTCGCGGCCGCCCCGACGAACGCCGCCTCCGGTTCCGGATCGTCGGCGGCCGGCCCCGCGGCGACGACGGCCGGCGCCGCGGCCCCGTCGACGCCGCCGCCGGTCACGAGCCCGCCCCCGCCGTCCGCCTCCGGCGTCCCGACGCCCTCGGCCGCCAGCCCGGCCCGCACGCGGTCGGCGGCCGCCTCGGCGGGACGGATCAAGCCGTCGGTCAGTTACCGGGGAGTGGCGACCGCCTACGAGGCGGGCGACGGCAACGGCGCCTGCCTCTACGGGCCGTCCGCCGATCTCATGGTCGCGGCGATGAACCACACCGACTACGAGTCGTCCGCCGCCTGCGGCGCGTACGTCCAGGTCCGCGCCGCGGGCGGGGCCTCCATCACGGTGCGGATCGTCAACGAGTGCCCCCTGCCCTGCGCGCCCGGGCAGCTCGACCTCAGCCAGGAGGCCTTCGCCAAGCTCGCCGAGCGCTCGGTCGGCCGGATCCCGGTCACCTGGACGCTGCTGAGCCCCGCCGCGCCCGACGCGATCTCCCTCCGGTACAAGACCGGGTCCAGCCGCTCCTGGTGCGGCGTGCAGGTGATCGGGCACCGCAACCCGGTGGCGGTGCTCGAACTCCGCACCTCCAACGGCTGGCGGACGCTGCCCCGCACCGAATACAACTACTTCCTCTCCACCGACGGCGGCGGTTGTGGTGGAGCGATCAGGGTCACCGACCTCTACGGAGAACGACTGACCGTCGAGGGGATCGCACTCGCACCGGACGTCGCACAACGGACCGACGTCCAGTTCGCCCGGCATTGACCGTGTCGTCCACATGCCGTCACGACGCCCCCCGCGGGGTGGGCCGCCGTCCGGCCGCGGTGGCGGGCACTGTTACGCTCCGGCCGGTTGTTAACGCACACATCGTAGGGAGAGGGCGACCGGGGGAGATGCTCCTTCATGACGCGTCCGTGGAGTTCCACGACTTCTTCGAACGCCACTACGCCGAGCTGGCCCGACTCGCCCATCTCCTGACCGGCGAGACGGACACGGCCGACGACCTCGCCGCGGATGCCCTGGTCGCCCTGTGGCAGCGCTGGGACCGGCTCCGTGATGCCGACCACCCGCTCGCCTACGCGCGCGGCGTGGTCACCAACATGGCGCGGGAACGGATCCGCAGCGCGGTGCGCGAGCGGCGCCGGATCGCGCTGTTCTGGTCCCGCGCTCCGGAGCGGGCGGAGGGGCCCGACGTGGCGGCCGTGGTGGACGTACGCACGGCGCTCGCCCGGCTGCCCTTCCGCAAGCGGTCGTGCGTGGTGCTGCGCCACGCCTTCGACCTGTCGGAGAAGGACACGGCGGCGGCGCTGGGCATATCGGTCGGTACGGTCAAGAGCCAGACCTCGAAGGGAATGGCAGAGCTGGAACGCATACTTGGCGCACGAGCGGCCGGCGATCTGGTGACAGGGAGGAGGAACCGGTGAACGAGGACATCACCCGTCGCCTGCGCGAGGCCGCGGGGGCCCACCAGCCCGACCGCGCGAGGATGCTGGCCCGCGTGGAACGCGGTACGGCCGACCGTACCGTCCGTCACCGCACGCGCTCCCTCGCGCGAAACTGGCCCAAGGCCGCGCTCGCCGGCTGCGCCATCGTCGGCATGCTGGCCACCGGCGGTCTCGCGGTCGCGGGCATCGTCCAGACTCCGCCCCCGTCGAAACCCCCCACCGCGCCCACGACCCCGTCCCCGTCCCCGACGCTTCCCGCCTCGCCGACGCCTTCGCCCCCCGCAGGCCAGGCCCCGCCCACCAAGGCGCCGGCCGCCCCGCACACCACCCCGCGCCCCACTCCGCCGCCCGACAGCCGCATCCAGAACGGCCCCCTGTGGTCGAACGGCACGCTGGGTCCGCACAACACCCGCTACTGGGCCCAGAGCGACCTCACGCTGAGGACCACGCAGCCGCTCACCTCGCTCACCGTCGAACTGCGCATCGCCCAAACCGGCGACGTGCGCAACACCGGCAACTGGCGCACCCTCCCGAGCGACGAATTCACCTTCACCGTTCAGGAAGCCGGTGGAGCGCTGGTCTACCGCTGGGTCCTCAAACCGGGCCGTACCGTACCGACCGGCGAGCACATGTTCGCCGGCCAGTACAACCACGCCGCCGGCGTGCGCGATGCCGGGGACGACGACTACCGCGTCGACGCGCGGACCTCGGGCGGCTCCGCCGCGGTCTGGGGCGGATTCGCCCCGGGAGGCCGGCCCGGTGATCCGCTCTCCTCCACCAGTCCTGGACGCTGACGGTCGGGTGCGGTCGCCGGGCGGGGCAACGCTGCGGCACCGCCCGCACGCTTGCCGGGCAGGGACCTCGAAGGCCGGGCAGACCTGGGGAGCAGGTCTGCCCGGCCACTGCGCACGCGGAGCCCTCCGGGCGGGGCGGGCTGTTATTCGAGCAGGTCCGCGTACGAGCCCATGGCCAGGGCGATGTCCGCCTGGGCCCAGAACCGGTGGTAGGTGAAGACGGGTGCGGCGCCGCCCGCCAGGTAGGACTCGATCTTCGGCCAGGCCGGGTCGTTCTTGTAGAAGGAACGGATGGAGGCGAAGGTGGACGCGGAGTTCACCTTGTCGCCGTTCGGCATCACGCCGGTCCACGTACTGGGCACGTACACCGGGTCGTTGAAGCGCTTGTAGTCGGTGCGGGTTTCCTGGACGGCGACGCCGAGCGCGTCCTGGTGGTGGGCCCACATGCCGTCGAGCAGGGCCTTGGCCACGCGCTTGGCCTCGGTGTTCCCGGACTTCGCCGCGTAGTAGGTGAGGGTCTTGGCGTAGGCGGCCGCCACCCCCACGTCGTCGGTGTAGTCGGCGACGGTGACGTGCAGGCCCGCGTTGGCGCCGGGAGCGGAGGCGTTCCAGGTGTCGGGGGCGCCCGACCACTGGAGGGTGGAGGGGATCCGGTAGGTGCCGTCGGGGTTGACGGTGGTCTTCGACAGCGCCCAGCCGACCCACTTGTCGAGGACGGTCTTGGCCGCGGCGTCGCCCGTCTGCCGGTAGTACTCGGCGACCCGCTCCATGGACCAGGCCTGGAAGCCGAACCACTGGTTGGACGCCGGGTCGTGGTAGACGGGCTGCTCGTCGTAGAAGAGGCCGTGGAAGGTGGGGGTCCCGGCGGGCGGCTGCGCGTACCGCCCCTGCCAGCTGTTGGTGGCGCCGCCCGCGATGGCGCCCTCGTCCGACTGGAGCCAGCGGTAGAACTCCAGCTGCCGGTCCAGGCTGGTCGCCCAGTCCGCCGCGCCCGTCGCCGACTTGGGCTTGAGCGGGGCGTACTCGCTGAGCGCGTAGGCGGTGAGCGGGTTCTGGTAGCCGCTGTGGGTGTGGCTGGAGCCGATCCGCCAGGACCAGCCGGCCGAGGTGTCCGTGGCGCCGCCCCAGGCGTAGTACCAGGACATGAGGTAGTGCGCGCTGTCCTTGCCGGTACCGGCCGGGCAGACCGTCGGTCCGACGCAGTTCCCGGTCTTCTTGAAGTACTTGTCGAACATGGCGTACCGCAGGTAGTCGCCCATCTTGGCGGCCTTGGAGACGGTCGCGGTGACCTGGCTCCCCTTGCCCTGCTCCTTGGCCCAGACATCGGCCCAGTAGGCGGCCTGCACCGCGCGCGCGTCGGCGTCCGGGGCGTCCGTGAACTTCCACTGCTTGGCGTAGGAGGAGTCCCCGGTGAAGAGGTCGAGGTAGCCGTTCTTGCCGCCGTAGCCGAAGTTGTCGCAGGTGGGGTGCGGCACGGTCTCCCAGACCGACTCCTGGGGCCCGCGCTGGAAGGTGTTGATGTAGGAGGGTCCGGTGGCGGTCGGTCCCGCGGAGCACTTTCCGGGCCCGTTGCCGTAGCCGTAGACGTTGTCGACGTCCTGGAGCCAGTGCATTCCGTAGATGTCGTCCGTGCCGTACGCGCCCTTCAGCTCGGCGGCGATCGGGTCGGCGCCGGCCGCGACTCCCCCGTCGAGCTTGGCCGGGTACTGCGAGGGAAGGTCGTGCTCGGGGGCGTAGGTGGCGGGCTTGGAGGCGTTGTAGGAACCGGTCGTGGGCTGGTCGGCGTGGGTGGGGATCATGAACTTCTCCATGGTCTCCCACGCGCCGTTGAACTTGGCCCAGTCCCCGGTGATCTTCCCGTACATCGCCTGGAGCCAGATCAGGTAGCTGTACGCCTCCGAGGTCGTCTCGTGCCCGTGGTCCGGGGCCTCCACGATCAGTGTCTCGACGGAGTGGTACGGGACGCCCTCCGGGGAGAAGTAGCCGTTGGCCGGGTTGGTGATCTTCCCGTAGAGGTCGAGGAAGCGGGCGTCGTACGTGGAGTCGGCGGCCGTCTCGACGGCCGTCACCTCGGCCTTGGCGTGGCCGGGGGCGGTCGCGGTGAAGACGGCGGAGCCGCTGCCGGTGGTCCCGGCGGTGACCGTCACCTTCTGGGCGGTGTTCCAGTTCCCCCGGGTGAAGGTCAGCTGGGCGGGCGTCGCCGTGAGGTCGGTGTTGCCCGAGGTGCGGGCCACGCCCACCTTGACGTCGGCGGCCGGCTGGGCGGAGAGCTTCAGATCGAAGGTGCCCGAATCCCCCCGGCGCACGGGGAGCTGCGCGGGGGTGGCGACGAGGGCGGGGCCGGCCGCGACGGTGATGCCGACGGGGGCCGACTCGGCGGAGGCGCCGAGGCTGTCGTACGCCTTGGCGTAGAGGGAGTGGGAACCGGCGGCGAGGCCGGCGGCGGCGAAGGTGAAGGGCGCCGTGGTGTCCGTGCCCAGGAGCGTGGTGCCGCTGTAGAACTCGACCTTGCCGACACTGGCTCCGTCCGCCGCCGCGGCGGTGGCGGCGAGCGGTACGGGGTCGCCCGCGGTGTAGACGGCGCCGGCGGTGGGGCTGGTCAGGACGGCGACCGGAGGCTGATGGGCGCCGGTGCACGCGGTGCCGTTGACCGCGAACGCGGTGGGGGCGGCGTTGGTCCCGCTGTAGGTGAACTGGGCGCCCGCGGTGACGGCCGCGCCCGCGGCGACCGTCCTGCTCCAGTCCGGGGCCGCCACGCGGACCGTTCTGCCGGACTGGCTCCAGATGCCGTTCCAGCCGTTGGTGAGCTGCTGGTTGCCGGAGTGGTCGTAGGTGAGGGTCCAGCCGTCGAGCGTGGTGGCGGAGCGGTTGGTGAGGGTGAGCTCGGCGGTGAAGCCCGAACCCCAGTCGTTGGTCTTGTAGTCGACGCTGCACTGGACCCCGGCGGCCGCGGCGGTGGTGGCGCCGACGGCGGTGAGGCCGAGGGGGAGGGACAGCGAGAGGGCCGCGGCCGACGCGGTCAGCATTCTGCGTCGGACGCGTGGTCCGGGAGGGGGGTGTACCGACATGCGGATGGTTCTCCTCGCGGCTCGGGGAGACGAAGGGGAAGAACGGGTGCGCACAACCTCCGAACGAGTGGGAGCGCTCCCACTGTGCAGACGGGACGCGGCGCCGTCAAGGGACGCGAAGAGTTGGAAGGGATCCGCGAGGAATTTACCCAACCCCTCTTTTGCATGGCGGCAGTTGGCGCTACGGTCTGGGCCCAGCGAGTGGGAGCGCTTCCACGATCGGTACGCCGTCACGGCGCGACCTTGCTCCAAGGGCCCTCGCCTGCGACGGCCCCGCACCTGTCGGCACCGCTCGGCGGAGCCGCGCCGACCTCGCGCGACAGCGCACCGACGGACATCCGGCTACGGCCTGACCCGCCCACACCTGCGACACGCCCCTCGATCGAGACGGGCCTGTCGGGCTCCACTCATCGTCCCGCCCCCCGGCCCGGGTCGCCCCCGGTCGCGGGGACGGTACGGCGAGAGCACCCGGCACCACCCCTCCAGCGCAGCCCTGCTCGTATACGACCCGCATTCGGCACCGGGCCGCGCGACCGCCCGCGCACCCAGAACTGAAAGGCACCCCACGACATGAGCCGCACGATCCCACGCACCGCTTTACTGGCCGCCCTCAGCCTCGTCACGGCCGCCGGCGCCACCGCCACCGTCTTCGGCACCAGCGCCGGCGCCGCCACCGCCGGTTGCAAGGTCGAGTACCAGATCACGAACCAGTGGAACAACGGCTTCGGCGCCAACGTGATCGTCACCAACACCGGGGACCCGGTCGCCTCCTGGAACGTGGAGTGGTCCTACGCGAACGGGCAGCAGGTCACCCAGGGCTGGAACGCCGCCATCACCCAGTCCGGGGCCGCCGTGAGCGCCAAGAGCCTCTCCTACAACGGGTCGTTGGCCACGGGCGGTTCGACGTCCTTCGGCTTCAACGGTTCGCACGACGGCACGAACGCCGTCCCCGCGACCTTCAAGCTCAACGGCGTCACCTGCAACGGCGCCACCGACCCGACCACGCCCCCCACGACTCCGCCCACCACACCCCCCACCACACCGCCTCCGACCGGCGGCAAGGCCGACAACCCCTACGCCGGCGCCAAGGTGTACGTGAACCCCGAGTGGTCCGCCAAGGCCGCCGCCGAACCGGGCGGCACCAGGGTGTCGAACCAGCCCACCGGCGTCTGGCTGGACCGCACCGCGGCCATCGCGGGTGTGAACGGCGGCATGGGTCTGCGCGCGCACCTCGACGCGGCGCTCGCGCAGAAGGGCAGCGGCGAGCTCGTCGTCCAACTGGTGATCTACAACCTGCCCGGGCGGGACTGCTCCGCGCTCGCCTCCAACGGCGAGTTGGGCCCCACCGACATCGACAAGTACAAGACCCAGTACATCGACCCCATCGCCGCCATCCTCGCCGACCCCAAGTACGCGGGGCTGCGGATCGTCAACACGGTCGAGCTCGACTCCCTGCCGAACCTGGTCACCAACGTCTCCGGGCGTCCGACGGCCACGCCCAACTGCGACGTGATGAAGGCCAACGGCAACTACGTCAAGGGCGTCGGCTACGCGCTGAACAAGCTGGGATCGATCGCCAACGTCTACAACTACCTGGACGCCGGCCACCACGGCTGGCTCGGCTGGGACGACAACTTCGGCGCCTCCGCCGAGATCCTCAAGCAGGCGGCCACCGCCGAGGGCTCCACGGTCGCCAACGTGCAGGGCTTCATCGTGAACACGGCCAACTTCAGTGCCCTGAAGGAGGACCACTTCTCGATCGACGACTCCGTGGGCGGCACCTCCGTGCGCCAGTCGAAGTGGGTCGACTGGAACCGGTACACCGACGAGCTGTCCTACGCCCAGGCCATGCGCACCAAACTGGCGTCCCTGGGCTTCGACTCGCACATCGGCATGTTGATCGACACCTCCCGCAACGGATGGGGCGGCGCGGCCCGCCCGACCGCGGCCGGACCGCTGACCACCGTGGACACCTACGTCAACGGGGGCCGCTACGACCGGCGCATCCACCTCGGCAACTGGTGCAACCAGGCGGGCGCCGGGCTCGGCGAACGCCCGCAGGCCGCTCCCGCGGCGGGCATCGACGCGTACGTGTGGATGAAGCCGCCGGGCGAGTCGGACGGCGCGAGCAAGGAGATCCCGAACAACGAGGGCAAGGGCTTCGACCGGATGTGCGACCCGACGTACACGGGCAACGTGCGCAACGGCAACAGCATGTCGGGCGCCCTCCCGAACTCGCCGCTCGCGGGCCAGTGGTTCTCGGCCCAGTTCCAGGAGCTCATGAAGAACGCCTACCCGGCGCTGTGACCCACCGCTGGTGAGAATCCCGGAGCGGTACGGAACCCGGTTTCCGCACCGCTCCGGGCTTCGCCGCGCCCGGGCGGCGCCGGCCGACGACCGCCCGCGGGCGGGGGAGTTCGCATGGGACCCATCAGGAGGAAGCCCGCACGACCAGTTCCGTGGGGAGCACCCGGCGCGGCCCCTCGCCCCTCCCCCGCCCCGGGGCGTCCCCGTCCCGGGACCCTTCCGCGATCTTGTCGAGCAACCGCCGGGTCATCGTGCGCCCCATCTCCTCGATCGGCTGGCGCACGCTCGTCAGCGGCGGGTCCATCAGCCGGGCCACCATCGAATCGTCCACGCCGACCAGGGCAACGTCTTCGGGGACCTCCCGACCGGCCTCGCGCAGCACCCCGCGCGCGCCCGCCGCCATCACGTCGGAGGCGACGAAGACCGCGTCCAGGTCGGGGCCGCGCTCCAGGAGCGCGCGCATCGCCCGCCGGCCGCCCTCCTCGGTGAAGTCCCCGACCGCCACGAGGGACTCGTCGGGTGCGATCCCGGCCTCGGCGAGCCCGGCGCGATAGCCACCGAGGCGCGCCCGGGCCACGTACATGTCGAGGGGGCCGCTGATGGTCGCGATCCGGCCGCGACCCCGGCCGACGAGGTGGGCGACGGCCGCGCGTCCCGCGCCGATGTTGTCGGAGTCCACGTAGTCGACCGGTTCGGCCTCGGCGCGCCGTCCGTTCATGACCACCGGCAGGCCGAGCTTCGCGATCCGGTCGGGCAGCGGGTCGTCGCCGTGGACGGACGCCAGCAGCACGCCGTCGACGCGCTGGGCGGCCAAGTAGTGCTCGAACCGCTGGCGTTCGGCCTCGGTCCGGACCAGGGTGAGCAGCAGTTGCTTGTCGGCTTCGGCGAGTTCGGCGCTGACCCCGCGGATCAGGTCGAGGAAGTACGGCTCCGCGAAGAGCCTGGCCTCGGTCTCCGGAATCACCAGGGCGACCGCGTCCGTCCGGCTGCCGGCCAGCGCCCTGGCCGCCTGGTTGGGTACGTACCCCAGCTCGGCCACGGCGCGGGTGACGGCCCGCCTGGCCTGCTCGCTCACCCGGGGCGAGCCGTTGATGACCCGGGAGACCGTGCCCCGGCCGACGCCGGCCAGGGCCGCGACCTCTTCCAGGGTGGGCCTGTCGTTCCGCCATCCGCTCATGCTCTTCGAACTCCCCCGTCGCCGCGGCCCACGTATCGCCGACGCAGCGCATGGGAGCGCTCCCACACTAACCTCGATTCCCTCATCGCGCCACGACCACATCCCCAATTCGGCGGCCCACGCCCGAAATCGGGGCCGACGACATGCCCGCAACCCCGCGGCGGCGAATCCGCGTTCACCTCTTGACACCCACCCCCGTTAGGCAGCAACCTTCCGGCACGACGTGGGAGCGCTCCCATCCAAGGGGAGCGACAGCGGCCTTCACATCGGTCCGGGCGGGCTCCTCGCCGAGCCGCGAACAACCCGCCGGACCCCCTGGCGCACAACGAGCACCACCTGGGACGAGGAGAGTTCAATGCGCACTTCCAGCAGCAGACGCGGACGCCGCGCCACGATCAAGGCGGTCTCCGTAGCCGTCGCCGTCGCGGCCGGTGCGGCCCTGCTCACCGGTTGCGGCGACGACGGCGCCGGAAAGGACGAGGGCAAGAGCGACAAGGCGGGCAAGGAGCAGATCACGCTGCGGATCGGGACCTTCGGCTCCTTCGGCTACGACAACACCACCGGGGCCAAGCTCTACGCCGAGTACGAGAAGGCCCACCCGAACATCAAGATCGAGGAATCGAACGTCGCGGACGGCCAGAAGTACTGGGACACGCTCAAGCTGCGCCTCTCCCGCAACAGCGGCCTCGCGGACATCCAGGCCCTGGAGGTCGGCTACATCGCGGAGGCGACCGGGTCGGCGATGGCCGACAAGTGGACCGACCTGCGCACCACGGGCGGCGCCGACCTCGGCGCGTTCCTGGACTGGAAGGTCAAGCAGGCCACGACGGGTGACGGCAAGGTCATCGGGCTCGGCACCGACATCGGCCCCATGGCCATCTGCTACAACAAGGACCTCTTCGCCAAGGCCGGGCTGCCGACCGAGCGCACCGAGGTCGGCAAGCTCTGGGCCGGCGACTGGGCGAAGTTCCTCCAGACCGGCGAGACCTACAAGAAGAACGCCCCGGCCGGAACCGCGTTCCACGACTCCGCGAGCGGCCTGTTCAACGCCGTGGTCGCCAGCGAACCGGTGCAGTACGCCAACGCCAAGGGCGAGCTGGACTACGCGAACAGCCCGGGCGTGAAGAAGGCGTGGGACACCGCCGTGACGGCCGCCCAGGGCGGTCTGACGGCGAAGTTGCGCCAGTTCGACGAGAAGGGCACCTGGAACGCGGCCTTCAAGAACGCGAAGTTCGCCACCGTCGCCTGCCCGAGCTGGATGACGGGCATCATCAAGGAGCAGGCGGGCCCCGAGAACCAGGGGAAGTGGGACATCGCCGCACCGCCCGTCGCCGGGAACTGGGGCGGCTCCTTCCTCGCCGTGCCGAAGTCCGGCAAGCACGCCAAGGAGGCGGCCGAGTTGGCGGCCTGGCTCACCGCGCCGGCGCAGCACGCCAAGGTCTTCGGCGTGAACGGCAACATCCCCTCCTCCAAGGACACCCTCAGCTCGCCGACGGTCCAGGACGCCAAGCTGCCGTACTTCGGTGACACCCCGGTCGGCAAGATCTACTCGCAGGCCGCGGCCGGCATCACGCCCGCCCCGATCAGCCGCTGGGACGGCCAGGTGAAGACCTTCCTCACCGACAACGGCATCCTCGACATCGAGCAGCGCGGCACCGACCCGGCGAAGGCCTGGGACAACGTCAAGAAGCTGGTCGACGACAAGATCGACAAGTAGCGGGGCCCTCGACGGCCCGTCGCCACCCCGTGGCCACCCGCCACCGCCCCGCGGGTGGCCACGGGCCGTCGCCTTCGCCTCGCCACAGCAAACCGCAGCACAGCACAGCACCACGGCACCACAGCACCACGGCACCACGGCACCACAGCACCACAGCACTCATCGACCTGGAAGGACGCCCCCGTGGCCACCTCCGTACGGGCGACCAGTGGCGGCTCGCCGCCGCCCGCCGCACAGCCCCCGGGCCCCCGCGCCGGTTCCCGCGAGCAGCGGCCCTCCGGGGCGAGCGGACTGCGCAGCGCGCTCTACCGCTTCGATCTGAAGGCGGTGCCCTACGTCTTCGTCGCCCCCTTCTTCCTCGCCTTCGCCGCCTTCGGGCTCTTCCCCCTGATCTACACGGGCTGGCTCTCGCTCCACCGGGTCGAGCTCGGCGGCACCGCCCAGTGGAGGGGCCTGGACAACTACCGGGCGCTGGCCACGAGCGAGTTCTTCTGGAACGCCCTCGCCAACACCTTCACCATCGGCGTGATCTCCACCGTCCCGCAACTCCTCATGGCCCTCGGCCTGGCCCACCTGCTCAACTACCGGCTCCGCGGCCGGGGCTTCTTCCGCGTCGCGGTCCTCGCCCCCTACGCCACCTCGATCGCGGCGGCGACGCTCGTCTTCGCCCAGCTGTTCAACACCGACTACGGCCTGATCAACACGGCGCTGGGCTGGGTCGGCTTCGACCCGGTCGCCTGGGAGTCCTCCAAGTGGCCTGCCCAGATCGCCATTTCGGCCATCGTGACGTGGCGTTGGACGGGCTACAACGCGCTCATCTACCTGGCGGCGATGCAGGCCGTACCGCAGGACCTCTACGAGGCCGCGGCGTTGGACGGTGCGTCCCGCTGGCGTCAGTTCGTCAGCGTCACCATCCCGTCCATCCGGCCGACGATCCTGTTCACGGTGATCGTGTCCACCATCGGCGCCACCCAGCTCTTCGGCGAACCGATGCTCTTCGGCGGCAGCGTCGGCATCAGCGGGGGCAGCGGGAACCAGTTCCAGACGCTGAGCCTGCTCATGTACGAGAAGGGGTGGGTCACCGGCGCACTGGGCCAGGCATCCGCGATCGCCTGGGTCATGCTGCTGCTCCTCCTGCTCATCGGTGGCGTCCAGGCGCTGGTTTCCCGCTCGCACCACAAGCGCAGGAAGGCGGGGAGCTGAACCCATGGCCCACGCATCTGACACGACCGTCGCCGCTGACCCGACCATCGCCACGACCACGACCACGACCACGACCACGACACCGCGCCCCCGGCGCGCGCGCCGGGGAGCGGGGCGTCAGCACCACGCGGGACCGCTGACGTACGTCCTGCTGGGCCTGGCCGCGCTGGTCTCGCTCTTCCCGCTCTACTGGAACCTGGTCGCCGCCTCACACTCGGGCGAGCGCGTGGTCGAGGCCCCGGCCCCGCTCCTGCCGGGCCCCCGGCTCTTCGACAACCTCGCCTTCGCCTGGAACCAGGTCGACATGGGCCGGGCACTGATCAACACCACGATCGTGGCCGGGCTCGTGGCCCTGTCCACCGTCGTGTTCTCCACCCTGGCCGGCTTCGCCTTCGCCAAACTGCCCTTCCGGGGCAGGAGCGCCCTGCTGAGCCTGGTGGTGGCGACCATGACGATCCCGCCCCAGCTCAGCGTGATCCCGCTCTACCAGATCATCACCGACCTCGGCTGGGTCGACCAGCTCCAGTCGGTCGTCCTGCCCTCGCTCGTCGCCGCCTTCGGCGTCTTCTTCATGCGCCAGTACCTCATCGAGGCCCTGCCCGTCGAGCTCGTGGAAGCCGCCCGGATGGATGGCGCGCACAGCCTGCGCATCATCTGGCACGTGGTCTTCCCGGTGGCCCGGCCCGCGATGGCCGTCCTGGGAATGCTCGTCTTCGTCCAGTCCTGGAACGACTTCTTCTGGCCCTTCATCGCCCTGACCCCCGACGGGAACCCGACCCTCCAGGTCGCCCTGGCCGGCCTCGGCGCCGGCAACCACACCGTCGACCAGGCCGTCGTACTGACCGGCGCGCTCATATCCACCGTGCCGCTGCTGCTGGTCTTCGCCCTGCTCGGCAAACACATCGTGGGCGGCATCACGGCCGGCGCCGTGAAGAACTGACCTGCCCCCACCACACCCTCACCCGCCCTCGCGTTGGGAGCGCCCTCCTATGACCGCGTCCGAAACCCGGCCACTGACCGCCGCCCGCACCTTCCCGCCCGGCTTCCTCTGGGGCACGGCCACCGCGGCCTACCAGATCGAGGGCGCCGCCCGCGAGGACGGCCGTACCCCGTCCATCTGGGACACCTTCTCCCACACCCCGGGCAGGGTCTTCGAGGGCCACACCGGCGACGTGGCCGTCGACCACTACCACCGCTTCCGCGACGACGTCCGGATGATGTCCGAACTCGGCCTGGGCGCCTACCGGTTCTCCGTCTCCTGGTCCCGGGTCCAACCGACCGGCCGGGGCCCCGCCGACCAGCGGGGCCTCGACTTCTACCGCCGGCTCGTCGACGAGCTGCTGGCCGCCGGCATCACACCCGCCCTCACCCTCTACCACTGGGACCTGCCGCAGGAGTTGGAGGACGCCGGCGGCTGGCCGCAGCGCGCGACCGCCGAACGGTTCGCCGCGTACGCGGGGCACGTCGCGGACGCCCTCGGCGACCGGGTGAAGCACTGGATCACCCTCAACGAGCCCTGGTGCAGCGCCTTCCTCGGCTACGGCTCCGGCGTCCACGCCCCCGGGCGCACCGACCCGGTCGACGCACTGCGCGCGGCCCACCACCTCAACCTCGGCCACGGCCTCGCGGCGCGGTCCCTGCGGGCCGCGCTCCCCGGGGACGCGCGGCTCGCGGTCTCCCTCAACCTCCACGAGATCCGCCCCCTGACCCCCTCCGCCGAGGACCGGGACGCGGCCCGCCGCATCGACGCCGTCGGCAACCGGATCTGGCTCGGCCCGATGCTGGAGGGCGCGTACCCGGACGACCTCCTCGCCGACACCGCCCACCTGACCGACTGGGCCTTCGTCCAGGACGGCGACACCGCCACGATCCACCAGCCCCTGGACCTCCTCGCCGTCAACTACTACACCCCGACGGTCGTCTCGCGCGTCGCGCCGGGCCACCGCAAACCGCAGGACGACGGCCACGGGAACAGTGAGCACTCGCCCTGGCCGGGTGCGGACGAGGTGGCTTTCCACCGGGCGCCGGGCGAGCGCACGGCGATGGGTTGGCCGGTCGACCCGAGCGCGCTCTACGACCTGCTGACCCGGACCGCCGCCCGCTACCCCGGCCTGCCCCTCGTCGTCAGCGAGAACGGAGCGGCGTACGAGGACGAGATCGGCCCGGACGGCACGGTCCACGATCCCGAGCGCGCCGCCTACGTCCACGCCCACCTCGACGCCGTGCACCGCGCGATCTCCGCCGGGGCGGACGTGCGCGGTTACTTCCTCTGGTCGCTGCTCGACAACTTCGAGTGGGCCTACGGCTACGCCAAGCGCTTCGGCGCCATCCACGTCGACTACGACACCCTCGAGCGCACCCCCAAATCGAGCGCGCACTGGTACGCGGCCGTGGCACGGACCGGCGAACTGCGCGCCCCGGGCGACGCATAGGGCCTGCGGACCCCCGCGCCGCGCCGTCGGCGACCTTCGGCACCGGCATCGCGACGCCCCCTTGACGTGACCGCTTCAAGGCGGCTTCATGTGAGGAGTGGGAGCGCTCCCAATCTCCGCTCCCCCACCCCCTGCCCCCTCCCCCACGCACGAGGAAGGCTTCCCACCCGTGCCTCCTTCCCTCTCCGCTCGCGGTGTGCCGCGCCGCGCGGCCGCCGCTCTCGCCGGGCTCGCCCTGGCGGCGAGCGCCCTGACCGCCACCGCGTTCACGACGCCGTCCGCCCTCGCGGCGGGCACGCCCGCCGCGCGCGCCCTCGTGGCGCCCGCCGCCACGACCGTCCGGGTCAACCAGCTCGGCTATCTGCCCGACGGCCCCAAGCGGGCCACCGTGGTCAGCTCCGCCACCGCACCTCTGACCTGGCAGTTGCGCGACACCTCCGGGGCGGTGGTCGCGTCGGGCAGCACCTCGGTGCGCGGCGCCGACCAGGCGTCCGGCGAGTCGACGCACCTGGTGGACTTCGGCGCGTACACCGGTACCGGCGCCGGATTCACCCTGGTCGTCGACGGCCGGGCCAGCCACCCCTTCGACATCTCGGCGTCGCTGTACGACGGACTGCGCGCCGACAGCATGTCGTTCTTCTACCAGCAGCGCAGCGGCATCGCGATCGACCCCGCGCTGGCGGGCAGCGGCTACGCCCGCCCCGCCGGGCACCTCGGCGTGGCACCCAACAAGGGCGACACCAGCGTCCCCTGTCAGGCCGGGGTGTGCGACTACCGGCTGGACGCGCGCGGTGGCTGGTACGACGCCGGCGACCAGGGCAAGTACGTGGTCAACGGCGGCATAGCCGTCTGGGAGGTCGTCAACTCCTTCGAGCGGGCTTCCCGTTCGGGCGGAGCGGCGGCGCTCGGCGATGCGACGCTGCGCGTACCGGAGCGCGGGAACGGGACGCCGGACGTTCTGGACGAGGCCCGCTGGGAGCTGGACTTCCTGCTGCGGATGCAGGTCCCGACGGGACGACCGATGGCCGGCATGGCTTTCCACAAGATGCACGACGCCCAGTGGACCGCCCTGCCGACCCGCCCCGAACTCGACGACGCGCAGCGGGAGTTGCATCCGCCGTCGACGGCCGCGACGCTCAATCTGGCAGCCGTGGCCGCGCAGTGCGCCCGGGTGTACGCAGCGTACGACAACGCGTTCGCCGCGCGCTGCCTGGACGCGGCCCGCCGCGCCTGGGCGGCCGCGAAGGCCAACCCGAACGTGCTCGCCCCGACGACCGACAACACCGGCGGCGGGGCGTACGAGGACGCCGACGTGTCCGACGAGTTCTACTGGGCGGCGGCCGAACTGCTGGCCACTACCGGGGAGTCGCAGTACCGCGACGCCGTCACCTCCTCCCCGCTGCACGCCAAGCCAGCCGACGGGTTCTGGTGGGGAGGCACCGCGACGCTCGGCCGGATCACCCTCGCCACGGTCCCGGGCGTGGCCCTGACCGCGGACGACCTGGCCCGGGTGCGCGGTCTGCTGACCGCGGCCGCCGACACCCACCTGTCCACCATGTCCGGCCAGGGCTACGCGGTGCCGCTTTCCCCCACCGCCTACGTGTGGGGCTCCAACAGCTCCGTCACCAACGCGGCGATGGTGCTGGCCGTCGCGTACGAACTGACCGGCCGACAGGCCTACCGGGCCGGCGCGTTGGAATCGATGGACTACCTGCTCGGGCGCAACGCGCTCGACCTCTCCTACATCACCGGCTACGGCGAGCGTGCCTCCGAGAACCAGCACCACCGCTTCTGGGCGCACCAGAACGACGCCTCGCTGCCGCACCCGCCGGCCGGTTCCTTCGCCGGCGGGCCCAACGCGGGACTGGAGGACCCGGTGGCCAAGGAGAAGCTCGCGGGCTGCGCACCGGCGGCGTGCTACGTGGACGACATCGGCTCGTACTCCACCAACGAGGTGGCGATCAACTGGAACGCCTCGCTGGCATGGCTGGCCGCCTTCGCCGCGGAGCGGCGCGGCGCCCCGGCGGTGCCCGTGGTGCAGGTGGCACCGGCGGCGTTGGCCGTCGCGGAGGGCGGCACGGCCACGGTGGGGGTCCGGCTCTCGATCGCGCCGGCGCAGAACGTCACCGTGACGGTCGCCCGTAGCTCCGGTGACCCGGACCTGGCCGTGACGGCGGGGACGACCCTGGTGTTCACTCCGGCCAACTGGGCTACCGCGCAGCAGGTTTCGATGTCCGCCGCCCAGGATTCCGACGCGGTATCGGGCAGCGCGATCTTCACGGTCGGCGGGGCGGGGGTGCGCGCGGCGACGTTCACGGCCACGGAGGTGGACGACGACACGTCACCGGCGGCCTCCTGTGCGGTGACGTACCGGATCGACAACGCCTGGGCCGACGGGTTCACGGCGACGGTGACCGTGAAGAACACCGGGACGTCGACGATCGCGGGCTGGACCCTCGGGTTCGCCTTCGCGGGCGATCAACGGATCGGCAACGCGTGGAACGCCACGGTGACCCAGGCGGGCAGCGCGGTGACCGCCCGGGACGCCGGCTGGAACGGCTCACTGGCGCCCGGCGCCGGCGCGAGCTTCGGGTTCCAGGCGACGTACTCGGGAACGAACGCGGTACCGACGCGGTACACCCTCAACGGGGCGATCTGCTCCTGAGGTGCGAGGTGCCGCTCCGCAAGGGCGGCGACGCCTGACGGAGAAGGCTCGGGGGGCCTTCTCCGTCAGTCGGGCGCTCAGACTCCGGCCGCCGGCGTCAGCACGGCCGGACGTGGTAGACGGGGTTGTAGTCGTAGTTCCAGTTGGACTGCTCGGGCCCGGCCAACGGGTAGATGGTCGAGCCGTTGCTGCGCGTGAACCGGGCCCAGGTGTCACCGGTCTGGCGGCTGTACCACGCGCCGATCCCGTTCCAGTTGTACATGTTGTAGGTGGTGCAGTGCGGCAGCTCGAAATAGCCGCCGCCGACCGACGACGGCCAGAGGCAGATCGCGCCCACGGCACAGGGGCGGTCCGAGGGCTGGAGCGGCAGCCAGCCCTCCTGCGGCCCCCAGACGCTGGCGTTGGAGTTGTCGCCGGTCGCGGTGGCGGAGGCCGACCCGGTCAGCCCGGTGGTCATCAGCGCGAGTGCCGCCGCGGCCAGCGCGACCGCGGTGCGGGTGCTTCGGAACTTCATGGTGACTCCCTCGAACGGATCGGGGTTCAGGCGGTGGCGCAGGTGGGGACGCCGGCCATCCAGGCGTCTCCCTTGAGGTAGATGTTGGTGATCCAGCCGCCCAGGTCGGGCAGGTAGGACCAGGCGTCGTTGGTGACGCCCTCGGCGGTGAGCGACTGCGCGTGCATCTGGCAGGAGATCAGCACGCTGGTGCCGCCGGTGATCGCGGTGACCACGGCCGCGCCGGTGTTCGGCTGGGCCCGGATGTTCAGGGTGCCGCCCCAGGTGGCGTGTCCGATGCTGCCGCCGGTCGAGCCTCCGGAGTCCCCGCAGGTGGGGACGCCGGTCATCCAGGCCGGCCCCTTGAGGTAGATGTTGGTGATCCAGCCGCCCAGTTCGGGGAGGTAGGACCAGGCGTCGTTGGTGACGCCTTCGGCGGTGAGCGACTGCGCGTGCATCTGGCAGGAGATGACCACGCTGGTGCCGCCCGCGATGGTGGTCACCACGGCCGCGCCGGTGTTCGGCTGGGCCCGGACGTTGAGCGAATCGCCCCAGGTGGCGTGCCCGATGCCGCTTCCTCCACCCCCCGCGTCCGGAACGGGTACGTCACGACAGGACGGCACGTCGGTCATCCAGGCCGGACCTCTGAGGTAGATGTTGGTGATCCACCCGTGCAGGGCCGGGAGGTAGGACCAGGCGTCGTTGGTGACTCCCTCCGTCGTGATCGACTGGGCGTGCGCCTGGCAGCCGATGAAGACGCTGGTGCCGCCCGCGATGGTGGTCACCACGGCCGCGCCGGTGTTCGGCTGGGCCCGGACGTTCAGCGTGTCGCCCCAGGTGGCGTGCTGGATCTGGCCGGTGTCCCCGCCCCCGCCGCCGGGATCGGGAGCCTTGGACTGCATCCGCAGGGCGCCCGCGTAGTCGTTCTTGGAGCCCCATCGGAACTCCGAGACCATGACCTTGGTGTCGGACTCCTTCGCCTCGACCATCAGTCCCGCTCCGAGGTAGATGGCGACGTGGTGGATCGCTCCGGGCTTGCCCCAGAAGAGGATGTCCCCCGGCAGCAGCGGGGCGGTGCCCGCGGCCGCGCCGAAGCGGGTCGAGCCCGGCGGGTAGAGGCCGTAGAGGTTGTTCGTCAAGCCGGGAGAGCCGGCGATGTCGTAGTCGTAGGCCTGCGCCAGGGCCCAGCGCACCAGACCCGAGCAGTCGAATCCGGTCCGGAACGGATCGTTCTTGGAGCGGACGGGATCGGACCGGTCGATCGCTCCCTTGGTCATGCCCGGCTTCGCGCCGTGCCCGCCGGTCCAGACGTACCAGATGTCGGAGTCGGCCACGGCGCACGCGGCCCGGACGGTCGCCGCGGCGATCTCCGAAATGTCGTCCTCGTGTTCGCGGGGCTGGCACAACCCGGCGGCGTGAGCCGGTGCGGCGAGTGCCGTCGACGTCACGACGCCCCCCAGCACGGCCAGCAAGGCCGCCAACGCGAACGTGGTCAGCCTGTGCACAAGTCTGCGCACGTCGATCCCTTCTGCTCCGGTATGGGGTCGGCCAGCCCCCCGTGTTCGCGCTCGCGCCGCTCGCCCCCCGCCACGGGCAGGGGTCGTCTGACTCGGCATCGATTCCGCGCCGACTGGCCGACGTCCTCACTGTGCGGGGGCTCGCTATGCGTCCGCCAACTCCCCGCTATACGGCGCCGCTAACCGTCCCGAACAGGAAGAACTCCGGTGAACCGACCGCGCCGACCGCAATGTCTGTAGTCCGCATTCGCGCCAGGCGGGGCGGGGAGGGCGTTACCCCGCCGGAGCGCGCGGCTTTAAGATCGCCCGGCACTTGTGTTTCTGGGGGGAGACGAACATGCGGTTCACGGTTCTGGGACAGGTAGGGGCACAGGGCGTCGACGGGGTGATCGAGGTCCAACGCCCACAGCGGCGCGCGGTGTTGGCCTATCTGCTCCTGAACGCGGGGCGGCCGGTCACCCTCGAACGGCTCATGGACGCCGTCTGGGCCGAGGAGGCGCCGAGCAGCGCGCGGACCCAGGTCCACAGCGCGGTCTCCTCGCTGCGCCGGACCCTGCGCGGAACCGACCTGGCGGACCGGATCCGGACCACGGCCGACGGCTACATCTGCGCCGTCGACGACACGGAACTCGATCTGCTGGACTTTCGCGCCCGGGTCCGGCGGGCCGCCGAGCAGATGGCGGGCCGGGAGGAGGAGCGGGCATCGCAAACCCTGCGCGAGGCGCTCGCGATGTGGCGCGGCGCCCCGTTGGCCGGGGTCAGCGCCGCGTTCGTGGAGCCGGCGCGGGCGCGGCTGGACGAGGAGCGGCTGGACGCCTGCCAGCAGCTGGCGGCCTGCGAACTCGCCCTCGGGCGGGAAGCCGAACTGGTGCCGACGCTGACGGAACTCGTCGAGGCCAACCCGCAGCGCGAGCAGCTCGTCGGGCAGCTGCTGATCGCGCTGTACCGCACCGGCCGGCAGGCCGAGGCGACCCAGCGCTTCGCCGACACCCGGCGCTTCCTCGCCGAGGAACTCGGCCTCGACCCCGGGCCCGAGCTCTCCGCCATCCACGCGGCGATCCTGCGCGCCGACCCCGAACTGGCCACGACCGCGCCGTCCGTGGCGACTCCCCGGACCGGTCCGGCCGTTGCCAGTTCGGGGTCCGCGCGTCCGTGGCGCGGCGAGCACCCCGCGGACGACGACCTTCCCGTGGTGCCCTCGGAGGGACCCGCCGCAGCGGCGGGCGTGCGCGGGCCGTGGGGCCGCCGGATCCGGCTGGGGCTGGCGGCGGCAGCCGTCGCCGCCGCCGTGGCCGCCGCCATCGGGTTCATGCTCCACGACCGCGAGGACCCGGGTACCGGGGCGGTCGCCGCCGGCCCCACCGGTCGAGGCCCGTCCGGCCCGCCGTCCGCCCCGCCGTCCGGCCAGGCGTCCGGCCAGGCGCGGCCCGCGCCGACGGGCCCGGCCGGGAAGCTGGAGCCCATCCGGGTGTTCAACATCGACGGCGACTGCAAGATCCAGACCGACCGCCTTCCCGCGTGCCGACTCAGCCTGGCCCGGAACCCGTACGTCACCTACGACCTGAACAACGTCGTCTCGCACCGGGTCTGGCACGGCGACGTCCTGATGGCCGACTGCATGGTGGTCAACGGCATCCGCATCGAGGACGAGCACGGCGTGGGAACCCCCAACTGGTTCCGTGTGCACCTGACGGACATCCCCGAGGCCACCGCCTGGCTGCCGGCGGTACGCACCCACGACGACCCCGGACTACCCGTCTGCGCCCCCGCCTGACGCGCGGACGGGCCCGTCCCGAGTCCGCCCCGTACCCACCCGGCCCTGACGCCACCTGGTCATAGCTGCCCGGGAGTTGGATCATGGCCACGACAGGGGGGAGTGGATTGTGCGGGACGACCTACTGGTGGTGGGCTTCGACCTGGAATCAGGGCGCGAAGTACACGTGGCCGAGCAACCGCCGGAGTACTGGCGCCGGCGTGGGTACGGCGGTACGGGGCAACTGGTGTGCTTCTACCGGGCGCGATCGACGGGCGAGGGACCGACATGATTCCCCCCTTTGAGGGCCCGGACGCGCGAGCCGTCCACGGCACAGTCGTCCAGGTCCAGCAGGTTCGCGCGGCGCAGTTCGGTCAGCAGCGCGGTGTACAGGCGGGGCCAGACGCCGGCCTTGGTCCAGTCCCTCAGCCTGCGCCAGGCCGTCACTCCGGAGCAGCCCACGGCCTGCGCGGGGACATCGCGCCAGGCGACACCAGTCCGCAGCACGTAGACGATCCCGGCCAGGGCCGCCCGGTCCGGAACACGCAGCCGCCCGGGATGGCGGTGACGCCGTTCAGGAGCGGGCGGCAGCAGCGGAGCCAACCGCTCCCAGAGACCATCCGGAACAAGATCGACACGCATCCGGACAGCCTGCCGACCAAGATCGGCAAGCACAAGGAGACCAGCTCGACCCATTTTGAAACGATCAGTTAGTAACCGCCGCCCGCGCCGAAGATTGTGAGCGCTCACACCAACCCCCGTCAACAACCCTACTGGGTAAGAAGTTCTGATGACGCTTCAGTAACAGACTGATTGCGGCACGGTACTTGACGACCCTTCACGCCTCATGGTCTTCTCCGTGAACACACCAGATGTTCGATCTTCAAATTGTTAGCGCTAACAATGCCTCGGAGATCCGATCCCCCCACCCCGCTGGGGTCACGTCTTGCCGTCGCCTCGGACGTGCCGTGCCCGGTCCGCACGCGCCGAGAAGGACCGACCCTGCCCAAGTCGCCCCTAGGAGGGTGCAGATGAACGCTCTCGGTACAGCTCCACGAACCTCGACACGGCGAGGATGGCGACCACGGATGGCCGCCCTGCTCTCGATGGTCTTCGTGGCCGGCGTCCTGGCGATGGTGAACCCGTCGTCCGCCTCGGCCGCCTCGGTCGACACCGGCAAGTGGTACGTGCTGGTGAACCGCAACAGCGGTAAGGCGCTGGACGACTACAACTTCGCCACCGCCGACGGTTCGCCCGTCGTCCAGTGGACCCGCTCCAGCAACGAAGCTCAGCAGTGGCGCTTCCTGGACTCCGGCAGCGGCTACTACCGCCTGCAGAACCGCAACTCCGGCAAGGTCCTGGACGACTACAACTGGTCCTCGGCCGACGGCACCGACGTCGTCCAGTGGAGCGACCTCAACGCGACCAACCAGCAGTTCCGCCTCGCCGACTCCGCCGGCGGCTACGTCCGCCTCCTGAACCGCCACAGCAGCAAGGCCCTCGAGGTCCAGAGCGCCTCCACCGCCGACGGCGGCAAGATCGTCCAGTACGCCGACTGGGGCGGCAGCAACCAGCAGTGGCAGCTCGCCCCCGTCGCCGACGTCGGCACCGGCACCGGCACGTGCGCCCTTCCGTCGACCTACCGCTGGACCTCGACGGGTCCGCTGGCGGAGCCGGCGAACGGGCAGGTCGCGTTGAAGGACTTCAGCACCACCACGTACAACGGCAAGCACCTGGTCTACGGGACGACCTCCAACGGAACGTCGTGGGGCTCGACGGGGTTCAGTCCCTTCACGAACTGGTCGGACATGGCGACGGCCACCCAGACCAAGATGAACGATCCCGCGGTGGCGCCCGAAGTGTTCTACTTCGCGCCCAAGAACGTCTGGGTGATGGTGTCCCAGTGGAGCCAGTGGCCGCTCTACTACCGCACGTCCAGCGACCCCACCAACCCCAACGGCTGGTCCGCCTCGCAGCCGCTGTTCACCGGCAGCCTCCCCGTCGGCCCCCAGGGGCAGAAGGACGCCCCGATCGACCCGACCATGATCGCCGACGACCAGAACATGTACCTGTTCTTCGCCGCCGACAACGGCAAGATCTACCGGGCCAGCATGCCGATCGGGAACTTCCCCAGCAGCTTCGGCTCCTCGTACACGACGGTCATGAGCGACACGACGGACCTTCTGTTCGAGGCGCCGGAGGTATACAAGGTCCAGGGCCAGAACCAGTACCTCATGATCGTTGAGGCGCAGGGTACGAACCGCTACTTCCGCTCGTTCACCGCCTCCAGCCTCAACGGTCCGTGGACCGTCCAGGCCGGCAGCGAGAGCAGCCCCTTCGCGGGCCAGGCCAACAGCGGTTCCACCTGGGCCCAGGGCGTCAGCCACGGTGACCTGGTCCGCAACAACCCCGACCAGACCAAGACCATCGACCCCTGCAACCTGCAGTTCCTCTACCAGGGCCTCCCCACTAACATACCGCCGGGCACCGACTACACGAGCCTGCCGTACCGGCCCGGCCTGCTCACCCTGCAGCGCTGACCCGCCCGATCCCACGGTGATCTCGATGGGGTGCGGTCCGCCGACGCGTGGACGAGCTGTCTACGGGGCGGGCAACTCCACCTGCTGACCGACACTCACCGCACCGAGGAACCCCAGCCGCGCATCGGCCGGGGTTCCTCATCCTGTGTGCGGGCGGTTTCAGGGCCGGGTCGGCGAGGCTGGACCGTCCGTCGTACGGCGGGCGTGGCGGGCCTGGCGGCGAGAACGCGATGCGCTCATCGGGTCCAGCGAGTGCGCCGAAGCGTTCGGACGACCGGTTCGCCTTGTCGGAGCAGGAGTTGGGCAGAGGACCCACCGCACACGGGTCCGAGGATCAGCGCCGGACCCCGGCCCGCGTCCAGGCCGTGATCGGTGCGGGAGGTGCGGGGGGTGCGGGAGGCCGGGTCCTACGCCCTGCGCGAGCTGGTGGAGCAGGTCGAGCCGGCCGTCCTCGCGGTCGAAAGCCGCCTGGAAGACGGTCCTTGGCCGCACGCTCTTCACCAGCCCCACAAGGAACTCCCGCTACAACTCGCGCTGGAATTCTGGATCACCACACATGTCGCGCCACACCGGGAGGACGTCGACTGGCCCACCCTCGTCATGCAAGCCGTGCCCCTGGACTGGGCCCACAGCGAAGTCGACCTGCTGGCCCGGGGCCGCGCCGTCAATGGGACAGCGATCCCACACAGCGGCACGTTCTCCCTGCTCGCCACCTACATCGCGAGCCGCTGGGTGGACGCCAAGCTCACGCTGCCGGGGCACACCGTGACCGGGCACCTTCGCGAGTTCTACGAGCAGCTTGCGCCATATCGAGAGGTGCCAGCCGCAGTCGCCTGCGCGGCAGGCCTACGAGCGATGCTTCGCCCGCAGGGTCAGCGAACCCCTTCGTCCATCAGGACGTAGAGGAGGCCGACGAGGGAGCCGCTGCTGACGATCTCGCGGCGATCGATCATGCCCCGGATGTTCGCCAGTGGGATCCACTCGAACCGGTCCGACTCGTTCTTCTCGGTCGGCGGCCCGTCGTATGTGGCGCCGTCGGCGCGGAACAGGTGGCGCCTCGACCAAGCCCATGGGCAGCTCCCAGGCCCACGCATCCGTGATGAAGCGGTGACGCCACATCATCAGGACCTCTTGGCGGTCGTTGACGACGGCGGCCACGGCCAGGTGACGGAGCTTGACGACGTGGTGTTCCCATCGGTTCCCGTCCGACGTCACGCTTCTCCTCCTTCAGGCCCGTACCGAGCCCAACCCGTACACCACCCGGTTCTGATGCCCCCTGGCCATAGATGCCCGGGAGTTGGGTCATGGCCGCGGTATGGGAGGGGTGGAGCGTGCAGGACGACTTACTGGCGGTCGGCTTCGACCTGGAAACAGCGCGCGAGGAGCGGGGTGGGGGCTCCGTCACAGGAGCCAGCGGTTGCGGCGAACGAGGGGCAGGCTCTGCCACAGGTTCCCCAGCCCCCAGGCGCGCCCCGCTCCGAGCGCTGCGAGGGTCACCAGAACGGCCGCGTACAGGACGTGGTAATCCACCAGCGGGTTCGAGGACATGCTCGGGCTTCCGTTCGACAGGTGCTGTGCGGGAGGCCACTCGGCGGCCCACATGAGCGCCATCATCACGGTGCCCGCGGCAGCCGTGACCCGCAGGGCGACGCCGCTCGCCAGGGCGATGCCGATGCCGAGCAGTCCCAGCATGAAGGCCCAGTCGGCCCAGGCCGACCCGGCCCACGCGTGGAAGGTCCCCTCCAGCGGCCCGGCGGAGACGTGGCTCAGAAAGCCCTTGGTGGGGGAACCGCCGTCGATCCATCCCTTGCCTGCCTGGGTCGCGTACCCCCAGCCGAAGACCTTGTCGCCGAAGGCCCAGAGGAAGGTGAACGCGGTCAGCAGGCGGGTCACCGCCGCGACGCGTACGACGGTCAGGGGCGCGGTGAGTTCCTCGGCCTCGGTACCGGCCGCCCTGGTCGAAACGGCCTTGCGCCATCCGGCGAAAGGCGTTCCCGGCTGACGGTGCTGATGCAGGGTCATGTCGTGGGAACCTCTCCTCATGGGCAGGCCGTGTGCCTGCCCATGAGTCAATGTCCCTGGGCTGCGGGCGTGGGCCACGGGGGCGAACGGCCCTCACCGCACGGCCAAGGGTCCCTCGGCGCCAACAGGCCGAGGAGAGCTCATGAAAGCCGATGAGAGCCCACGAGAGCCTCCTCGCTCCGGGCCGAACGGCCCTCGGAGGTCGGCGAACAGCCTCCGTGTCCCTTGCTCCTGAGGACGGGCGGGCCACGCGACGGGGGCCCAACGGCACTCTCCCGGGAGCGCGAGCCGCGGCCAGGCTGGAGCCGACCAAGGAGGAGTTTCCATGAACCGTCTCACGTCCGGTCCGGCCATCGATGTCCTGGTGAACAAGCGGGGCCCGGTGCCCGAGGGTGCCTCCGAGTACGCCCGCGAGAAGATGCTCGCGGCCGTCGCACACGTGGGGTCACCGGTCCTGGCGATCCGTGCACAGCTCACCCAGGCGGCCAACCCGTCGGCGCGCCGTCCCGCCACGGCTCAGGCCATGGTGGACGTGAACGGATTTCCGGTGCGTGCTCACTGCGCCGCGGACACGATGTTCGAGGCCGTCGATCTGCTGCAGGACCGGCTGGCCGCCCGGCTGGCCGGCACCCGGCAGCGCGCCGGACAGGCACACCGCGTCACCGCGGACGGCAGGGGCCCCGCCTGGGAGAACGGCGGTCACGGGCACCGACCGGACCGACACCGGCCGCCGGTCGCGGAGCGTCGTATCGTGCGGCACAAGTCGTTCGGTCTGGGACGGCAGACTCCCGAGGACGCCGTCATCGACCTGGAGGCCATGGACTACGCCTTCTGGCTGTTCACCGACATGACGTCCGGATCCGACTGCGTCGTCTACCGCCACGGCCCGGGCCACCGGGTGGCCTCGTCCGGCGGAGACGGCCAGGAGTGGGAAGCCGGCCCTCTCTTGAGCGTGAGTCCGGCCCGTGCCCCCGAGTGCGGTGTCGACGAGGCGGTCGAACGCTTGCGCCTCGCCGGGCTCGCGTTCGTCTTCTTCGTCAACTCGGCCACCGGCCGGGGATGCGTGCTCTACCAGCGCCACGACGGACACTACGGCCTGATCTCGCCCGCGCTGTAGCGCACCCTCGGCTCCCGGGACCCGCCCGGCCGGCCGAGCCGTCACGAAGGCGGCGGGCCGGTCGGGCCGGGGTGGGGACCAGTGGGCCCTACTGCGGTGAGCGCCCCCGCGTTCAGGCTGGAGGTGACGATCCGCACCCCCGAACGGACGGGCAGGCGCCATGACGATCTACGTGTACGACTTCAGCGAGGGCAGCCGGGAGATGGCCGGGCTGCTGGGCGGCAAGGGCGCCAATCTCGCCGAGATGGTGCGCATGGGACTGCCCGTACCGCCGGGTTTCACGATCACCACCGACGCCTGCCGCGTCTTCCTCGCCACCGGTGCGCCACCGGAGGAGCTCGACGGCCAGATCGCCCGGCATCTGGCGGCCCTGGAACGGGCGGCGGGCAAGCGGCTCGGGCAGGCCGACGACCCGCTGCTGCTGTCCGTACGGTCCGGGGCCCGGTTCTCGATGCCCGGAATGATGGACACGATCCTGGACATCGGGCTGAACGACCTCGCGGTCCTGGGGCTCGGGAAGACGCCCGAGCGCGAGCGGTTCGCCTGGGACTCGTACCGGCGACTCGTGCAGATGTTCGGCAGTACGGTCATGGGGGTGGACAGCGCGCTGTTCGAGGCCCGGATCGGCAGCCTGGAGCGGCAGCACGAGGTGGCTGACGACAGCCGGCTCGACACCGTGGACCTCATCCGGCTGGTCGAGTCCTTCAAGGACCTGATCGCGAAGGAGACCGGCGAGGAGTTCCCCCAGGACCCGGCCGAACAGCTGCGGCGCGCGGTCCTCGCCGTCTTCTCCTCCTGGAACGGCGAGCGGGCCCGGATCTATCGCCGCCGCGAGCACATCCCCGACGACCTGGGTACCGCCGTCAGCATCCAGACCATGGTCTTCGGCAACCTCGGACCCGACTCCGGCAGCGGCGTCGCCTTCACCCGCGACCCGGCCACCGGGCGGCCGGGGGTCTACGGCGATTACCTGCCCAACGCCCAGGGCGAGGACGTCGTGGCCGGCATCCGCAACACCGTGCCCCTCCAGCGGCTCGCGGACCTCGACCCCGGTTCGTACAAGGAGCTGCGTGCCTCCATGGACCGTCTGGAAGGTCGCTACCGGGACATGTGCGACATCGAGTTCACCGTCGAGCGCGGGAAGCTGTGGATGCTCCAGACCCGCGTCGGCAAACGCACCGCACAGGCGGCGTTCGGCATCGCCGCCCAGCTGGCCGAGGAGGGCCTCGTCTCGCCGCAGGAGGCGCTGGCCCGGGTCGACGGCGACGCCCTGGCCCACCTGATGTTCCCGCGCTTCGCCACCTCGGGCCCGGGCGTGGGCGAGGTGGTCGCGCGGGGGGTTCCCGCGTCACCGGGAGCGGCCGTGGGAGCCGCGGTGTTCGACTCGGCCGATGCGGTCCGCCGGGCCGGATCCGGTGAGCGCGTGGTCCTCGTCCGGCAGGAGACCACCCCCGACGACCTGCCCGGCATGATCGCCGCCCAGGCCGTGCTGACCGCCCGGGGCGGGAAGACCAGTCACGCGGCCGTCGTCGCGCGCGGCATGGGCAAGGTCTGTGTGTGCGGAGCCGAGGGCATCACCGTCGACCTGGCGCGGCGGTGCTTCACCACGACGGACGGCGTGCGCGTGGCCGAGGGCACGGTCGTCTCCGTGGACGGGACCGAAGGCGTGGTGCGACTGGGCGCATCCCCCCTGGCCGAGTCGGAGGTCATGCGGTACTTCGAGGCCGGCGGACGGGCACCCGGCGCGGAAGACCAGCGGATCGTCCATGACGTGCACCGGCTGCTGACACTGGCGGACTCGGCGCGTCGCCTGGAGGTACGGGCCAACGCCGACACCCCCGAGGACGCCGCCAGGGCCCGGCGCTTCGGCGCCCAGGGAATCGGCCTGTGCCGGACCGAGCACATGTTCCTCGGCGAACGGCGCCCGCTGGTCGAGGCCATGATCCTGGCCGACACCGACGCCGGGCGGGCGCGGGCCCTCGCGGCCTTGCTGCCCCTGCAACGAGAGGACTTCACCGGCATCCTGGAGGCGATGGACGGGCTCCCGGTCACCGTCCGGCTGCTCGATCCGCCGTTGCACGAGTTCCTGCCCGACCGGAACGAACTCGCCGTCCGGATCGCCCGGGAGGAGGCCGTCGGCCGGACGCCCGCCGCACGGGACCGCGAACTGCTGGCGGCCGTGGAGCGCATGCACGAGGAGAACCCGATGCTCGGGCTGCGCGGCGTACGGCTGGGCCTGGTGGTTCCCGGGCTGGTGGCGATGCAGGTGCGGGCCCTCGCCGAGGCCGTCGTCGCCCGCAAGCGGGCCGGCGGCGACCCCCGGGCGGAGATCATGGTCCCGCTCGTGGGCGACGCCCGGGAGCTGCGCCTGGTGCGGGAGGAGGTCGACGCGGTGCTCGCCGATGTCACGGCGGAGAGCGGGATCGTGCTCGACTGCCCGGTGGGCACGATGATCGAGCTGCCCAGGGCGGCGCTGACCGCGGGCCGGATCGCCCGTGAGGCGCGGTTCTTCTCGTTCGGGACGAACGATCTGACCCAGACCACGTGGGGCTTCTCGCGCGACGACGCCGAGGCGGCGTTCTTCCCGGCCTACCTCGACCGGGGCATCTTCGAACGGTCGCCGTTCGAGACGATCGACCGCGAGGGCGTGGGCCGGCTCGTCGAGATCGCCGTCGCGGAGGGCCGCGCGAGCCGGCCGGACCTGACGATCGGGGTCTGCGGGGAGCACGGCGGCGACCCGGCGTCCGTGCACTTCTTCCACGCGGCTGGGCTGGACTACGTCTCCTGTTCTCCGTTCCGCGTGCCGGTCGCCCGGCTGGAGGCCGGCCGTGCCGCGCTCCCGCCGTCGTCCGCGGACAGCAGCACCTGAGGCATCCGCCCCCGGGCCGTCACGGGCCCGGGAAGACCAGCCTCACGGACCCGCCTCCTGGACCGGCCGCGAGGCCCCCCCAGGGGGACTCGCCGCAGGGGCCAACGGGCCCGGGAGCCGGGCCCGTTGGCCCCTGCGCGCGGCCCCGGCACGGAAGTTGACTGAAGGCAGCGGCGAGGAGACACCCCGCCCGTCCCGTCGAAGGGCTTGACCATGACGAACGAAACCCAGGGGTCCCGGGCGTATCTGGTCGGCGGCGGAATCGCCTCGCTGGCCGCGGCGGTCTTCCTCGTACGGGACGCGGGGATGCCCGGCGAGAACATCCACATCCTGGAGGAACTGCCCCGGGCGGGCGGCGCACTCGACGGCAGCGGCGCTCCGGGAACCGGCTACGTCACCCGCGGCGGACGGATGCTGGAGGACGAGGCCTACGTCTGCCTGTGGAACCTCCTGGAGACGATTCCCACGCTCGGCGACGCATCGGCGTCCGTCCTCCGGGAGACCGAGGAGTTCAACGACCGCTGGCCGTCGCACGCGGCCGCTCGTCTGATCGACGCGGACGGCCACATCCTCGACGCCTCCGAGCTGGGCTTCACCACCGCCGACCGGGTGGAGATGGCCCGCCTGCTCGCGCTGCCCGAATCCGTCATCGGGGCACGCCGGATCGAGGACTTCTTCTCCGAGCACTTCTTCACCACCAACTTCTGGGCCATGTGGCGCACCACCTTCGCCTTCCAGAACTGGCACAGCGCGATCGAACTCAAGCGCTACTTCCTGCGCTTCCTCCAGGAACTCCCCCGTATCCACACCCTCTCCGGGGTGCGCCGCACCCGACTGAACCAGTACGACTCGATCGTGCGGCCGGTGCAGGCGTGGCTGGAGCGGCAGGGAGTCCGCGTCGAGTACGGAGTGCGGGTCACCGACGTGGAGTTCACCATCGACGAAGGTGGCGAGCGGCGCAGGGCCGAGCGGATCTGCTTCGAGCGGGACGGCGCCACCGGGACATACGAACTCACCTCCCGGGACTACGCGTTCATCACCCTCGGATCGATGACCGCGGACGCACGCTACGGGGGCGACGACACCGTCCCCGAGCTGGTCCGCGACAAGCGGGACGGTGCGTGGAACCTGTGGGAGACCCTGGCCCGCGAAGCCCCCGACTTCGGCCGGCCCGGTGCTTTCAACGGCAATGTGGACGAGGCCAAGTGGGAGTCGTTCACCCTGACGATGCACGGTCCGGCCCTGCTCAAGCGGATCGAGGAGTTCTCCGGCAACGCCCCCGGCACCGGGGGGCTCATGACGTTCAAGGACTCCCGCTGGCTGATGTCGGTGGTCGTGCCCCACCAGCCGCACTTCGACGGCCAGCCCGAGGGCGTCTACACCCTGTGGGGGTACGCGTTGTTCGTGGACGAGCCCGGCGAGATCACGGGCAAGAGGATGTCGGAGGCCACCGGCCAGGAGATCCTCACCGAACTGCTCGGTCACTTCGGCTTCGACGACATCGCCGACGAGGTGCGTGCCACCACCACGGTGACCACCGTGATGATGCCGTACATCACCAGCCAGTTCGAGCGCCGGAACATCCACGACCGGCCGCTGGTGATCCCCCGGGGCTCGGTCAACTTCGCGTTCCTGGGGCAGTTCACCGAGGTCCCCGAGGACGTCGTCTTCACCGTCGAGTACTCCGTCCGCGGGGCGATGCACGCGGTGTACGGGCTGCTGGGCATCCAGAAGGAGATCCCGGCCGTGTACCACGCGCTGTCCGACCCCTTGACGGCCCTGCGGGCCCTCAAGGCGGTCTTCGACTGAGCCCCGGCCCCCAGGGCCCGGCACCCCACGAACCCCGCTCCAGCCCCGGATCAGGAGGTCCTTCCATGCCCCAGCCCTCGTTCCCTCCCCAGTCCAGCCCAAGGTCACGCACCCGGCCCGGGACGGTCACCGCCGGTCTCGACGGTTCCCAGGAAGGCCTGGCCGCCGTCGCCTGGGCGGCGGACGAGGCGTGTCGGCGCGGCCTGGCCCTGCGGATCCTGCACGTGTGGAACCTGGAACCGGACGCGCACTCACCACTCATCGGCTCCCACACCGGGAGGGACCTCGACGCGCCGGGTCCGCGAACGACGGCAGAGCGGGTTCGTCTCGCCCACCCGGGCCTGGACGTGCTCACCCGGGAGCGTTGCGGCGAGCCGGCCACGGTGCTGTGCGAGGCCGCGGAGGAGTCCGAGCTGCTGGTGCTCGGCTCGCGGGGGCTGGGCGCGTTCGCCGGCTACGTCGTCGGTTCGGTGGCCCCGGCCGTGGTCGCCCGTACCCGGCACCCGGTCGTCCTGGTCCCGGGTCCCGGTCTGCCGGGTGGCGACGTCGTCCTCGGCCTGGACCTCTCCCACCCGTGCGACGAAGTGCTGGAGTTCGCCTGCTCCCAGGCCCACCGGCTCGGCGTGCCGCTGCGCGTCGTGCACAGCCCGCGCGCCCCTGGTCGGCTCGGGCCCGATGGGACGGAGACCGGGGCGGGGACGGAGCGTGTCCTGGCCCGGGTGGTAGACCAGTGGCGGCACGCGTTTCCAGGGCTGCCCGTCACCGCGGAGATCCGCCCCGGCCACCCGGCCCGGCATCTACTGAAGGCGTCCCAAGCGGCCGCCCTCGTCGTCATCGGCCGCCGCAACCAGGGCTCCCGGCTCGGGCCGCACACCGGAGGCGTGACCCGCACGGTGCTGCACCGTTCACGGACCCCGGTGGCCGTCGTCCCGCACGACTGACCACCCCGGGCGCCGTGGTGTGCCGTGCCGTACGCACCCCCCGGCCCGGCGGAGACCCGTAGGGCACCGTCCGGCCGGGTACCGGAGGGACGTTCGGCCCCGCGCCCAGGGCCGCCCGGACCATCGCCCCTCCACCGCACGGGCGGGAGGGTGGGACACGCGCCGCCGACGGCGGTCGCCCTCTCGCACACCTTCCTGGAGGAACACCATGTCACGTACGGTCATCGTGGGCCTGGACGGATCCCCCGCATCGCTGGCCGCCGCCGAGTGGGGCGCCCGCGAGGCCCGGCTCCGCGGGCTCCCGCTCACTTTGCTGCACGCCCTGGAGGACTGGGTCCCGTCCTACGGGTACACGTTGCTTCCGGGGGTCGCGGACGCGCCCGAGGACGAGGACGAACCCCTCACGCACGAGGTCGCCGGGCAGCTGGCCGAGCGCCACCCCGGCCTGGAGATCACCGCGAAGCAGGGGGACGGACCACCCCTGACGGTCCTGGCCGGCGCCGCGCAGGAGGCCGAGGTACTGGTCCTCGGTTCCCGCGGGCTGGGCTCGCTGACGGGATTCCTCGTCGGATCCGTGTCCCAGGCCGTACTCGCCCACGCCGAACGCCCGGTGGTCGTCGTGCGGCCCGGCTCCTGGACGGAGAGCGACCGCCTGTCGCCGCCCGACGGCAGCGGAGCACAAAGCGAGGCCCGTGGGCCGGTCGTCCTCGGGGTGGACCTCTCGCGCCCGTGTGACGCGCTCATCGATTACGCGTTCGGCGCGGCGGCCGCCCGCCGGGCTCCGCTGCGCGTGGTCCACGGCTGGAGCATGCCGCCCGCCTACGGCTTCGACCCGGCTCTGCTCGCCCCCGAGGTACGGGACGGCATGGCGGCCGGTACGGCCACCGCGCTCGGGGACGCCCTGCGGCCCTGGCGGGGCAAGTACCCCGAGGTCCAGGTCGAAGAGGAATGCTCGGTGGGCCAGGCCGCCGTCCGCCTCGTCGAGTCCTCGGTCGGCGCCTCGCTGGTGGTCGTCGGCCGACGGATCCGCCGTTCGGCGATCGGCACGCACCTCGGCCCCGTCGCCCATGCCGTGCTCCACCACTCCGCCGCCCCGGTCGCGGTCGTACCTCACCCCTGAGGCGCGTTGTCTCGGTCACCGGAACCGGCTCGGAGGGATCTGTGTCAGATCCCTCCGAGCCGGTTCCGGCCCGCTTCTACTGGTTGGTGTGCCCGGGCTCACGAACCGCGTGGTGTGCCCCCTGCGGAGCGTCCACGCTGCTCCTCGTGGCACCGCCTCGCGCCTCGGCGTGCGGCTTCTCGCCTACCGGCGTCACGGACGCCACGATCCGCAGACCCAGCCCGCGGCGTCGGGCCTCTTGCGCCGCCCGGGTCAGGGAGCCATACCAGTTCCTCGCCGGGTCGATCCGGACGAGGATCTCGCGGCCTTCGGTGATGTTCATGACGCCTCGTTCCTGTGCTCGTCGTGGTGGCGCGGGATGAGTTCGACGGGGCAGTGGGCGTGGTGCACCAGGCCATGGGTCGCGCGCCCCAGGGTGCGGCCCGTGTGGCCGGGCGATCGGCGGCCGCCCATGACCAGCAGGTCCGCGTGGCGCGATGCCTCCACCAGCACGCCGACGACCGAGGCGCTCCTCACGGCGTCCGCCTGAACGGTCAGCGAGGGGTACTCGGCCCTGATCTGCTCCGCGACAGCCGTCAGGATCCGCTCCAGGCTGTCGGAGAACTCATCGGATCCGTCGAAGGCCCTCGTCGCCGAGCCGATGGACTGGAACAGGTTCCGCACGTGCAGCAGTCGCAATGCCGCCTTGCGCAGCTCCGCCTCGCGGGCGGCATGGCGGACGGAGTCGAGGTCGCGCTCGTCTCGTACGGCGGCCAGTACGACCCCGTGCCCGGCATCGTCCGCGCTCCCCCGGACGACGATCACCGGCGTGCGGGCCTGCGCGGCGACCTTGAGGCCGACCGAGCCCGGCCTGAGGGAGTCGAGGCCGCCCGTACCCCCGTCGCCGACGACGAGGGTGCCGTGGCCACTCGCTGCCCGGCGCAGGCTCATGACGGACCCGCCACGGCTGAACTCCGTCGAGACGGAGAGCGCGGGATGCCGGTCGCGCACGGCTTCGGCCGTGCCGTCCAGCAGTTCCCTGCCTTCGGCACGGATCCGCTCGGCGTCCTCGGCCGACAGGGACAGGACACGGCCGTCCACGTCGGAGCCGTACACGATGTGCAGCGGGCTCCGGCGCCGTGCGGCCTCGTCCGAGGCCCAGAGCGCCGCCCGCCGGCCCGCCTCGGATCCGTCGACGCCGACGGTGACCGATCCCAGTTCCGGACCACTCCTGTTGCTTTCCACGGTTCCTCCTCGCCGATACCGCTGGGGGACGGCTCTACGCTGGCACCCGGGGACCCCGACAGGAGAGGGTCCCTGTGGACCTCGTCCGGGCCGAAGGTCCCTTCCCTGCACCCCGGTTCGTCCGCGTCGGCGACCGGCTCCGCGTAGAGGGAGCGGCTCCGGAGCCGGCCGGGGGCACGCTCGACTCAGGTCCGGGTCTCCGAGGCCGCGTCCTCTCCGATCCCCGTCAGCCACGCCCAGCGGGCGAGTTCGACACGGTTGCCCGCGATCACCTTGTTCCGGCAGCGGGCCACCGTTTTCTTCACCGCGGAGACCGAGACACCGCGGAGGTCGGCGATCTCCTGATCCGTGCGTCCCGTCGCGACCAGGGCGGTCACCTTCAGCTCACACGGGCTGAGCGGATGAACCGGTGTCCTCGCCGGGTGCCGCAGGGCCGGGTACGGCCAACGGCCCGTGTCCTTGAGGACGGAGCGCAGGCTGTCCACGGCGGCGGCCGAGAGGGCGTACTGGCCGCAGGCCACGAGGCGGATGCCCCGGCGCAGTGCCACGGGGGCGAGGCCCTTGGCGAGGAATCCGTGAGCGCCGTTCCTGATCGCCGCGCACAAGTCGTCTTCAGAGGCGGAACGTGTCAGGACCACCGTCCGCCACGGAGCCCCGGCCATCTGCCGCACCGCCTCCCACCGTTGTGTACCGGAGAGCGAGGTGGCGAGAACGCATACGTCGGGCATCGTGCGGTGGGCCAGGTCCACCGCCTCACGGCCGTCCCCCGTCTCCGCGACCACGTCGAACCCCTCGTCCCGCGTGAGGATGGCCCTCAGGCCCATCCGGACGATCTCCTCCGAGTCAGCGATCAGCACCCGAATCGGCATGCGTCCCCTCCCTAACACCCTTGCCCACCGTGGCCTTTGCCCTCGCGGTGCTGCTCGGCCACCGTACGTCCGGCCACGGGCTCCCCCCGGAGGGCCGATTGCCACCAGCCCGGGGCCGAAGGTCCCGGACCCGATCGTCCGCCTGCACGAAAGAGCAGGGCATTTTGATCCCGTACAGGTGTCGGAACCGCCCACCCCACTTGGGAAACAAGGGCCCTTTCGCGCCGTCTTCCTCCGGTTCGTCGAGCCTACGGTCGATGCATGAGGCCGCGGCAACGGAGCCGGGGCCTGGGAACCGGGAGAACGCCGATGCCTTTCCACGTCGATTCCGAAGCCGGCCGGCTCAGGCAGGTGATCCTGCACCGTCCCGGCCTTGAGCTGGAACGCCTGACACCGGGCAACAAGGACGAGCTCCTCTTCGACGATGTGCTGTGGGTGGAGCGCGCGCAGGAGGAGCACGACTTCTTCGCTCAGACGCTCCGCGAGCGCGGGGTCACCGTGCACCTCTTCACCGATCTGCTCGCGGAGACCCTGGCCGTTCCCGAGGCGCGGGCCATGGTGATGGACCGGCTCTTCGACACACGGGAGTTCGGCCCGATCGCCACGGACCGGGCCCGTCACGTCTACGAGGAGTTCGATCCCGCGCAGCTCACGCGGCATCTGGTCGGCGGCATCACCAAGCGCGAGCTCGTCGCCAGGATGGGCCCGCCCCGCTCGGTGCGGGTGGAGGTCATGCACGAAGACGACTTCGTCGTCGCGCCCCTCCCCAACCACCTGTTCACGCGCGACACCTCGTGCTGGGTGTACGACGGCGTCGCGGTCAACGCCATGCGCAAGCAGGCCCGGCGACGGGAGTCGGTGCACTTCGAGGCCATCTACCGGTACCACCCGCTCTTCGCCGACCACGCGTTCAACCTCTGGAACGACGGGCAGAGCTCCTATCCCGCGACCATGGAGGGCGGGGACGTCCTCGTCATCGGCAACGGGGCCGTACTGGTCGGCATGAGTGAGCGCACCACGCCCCAAGGCGTCGAGCAGCTCGCCGTCGAGCTGTTCAAGGCCGGGTCGGCGCGGCGGATCATCGCGCTCGACATGCCGAAGCAGCGGGCCTTCATGCACCTCGACACGGTGATGACCATGGTCGACGGGTCGACCTTCACCAAGTACGCGGGCCTCGGCATGCTCGCGTCCTACACCATCGAACCGCAGGGCGCGCCGGACGATCTGCTCGTGACCCGGCACGATCCCGAGGACATGCACCGCGTCATCGCGGACGCCCTGGGCGTCGAACGCATCACCACCCTCACCACGGCCCAGGGCACCCACGCGGCCGAGCGGGAGCAGTGGGACGACGGCTGCAACGTCCTCACCCTCGCGCCGGGCGTGGTCATCGCCTACGACCGCAACGCCGCCTCCAACCGGTACTTGGAGGACAACGGCATCGAGGTCATCCGTGTCCGCGGCGGCGAACTCGGCCGCGGCCGGGGCGGACCGCGCTGCATGAGCTGCCCGATCGAACGCGAAGCGGTCTGAACGGACCGGGACCGGACCACACCTCACGTTCCCGCCCACTCCACACCACGACTCCCGGAAAGGCGCCCACCGTGGCCCTCAACCTGCGCCATCGCAGCTTCGTCAAGGAACTCGACTTCACCCCGGCCGAGTTCACCCATCTCATCGACCTCGCCGCCGACCTGAAGAGGGCCAAGCGGATCGGCACCGAACGCCCTCGGCTGACGGGGAAGAACATCGCCCTCATCTTCGAGAAGACCTCGACCCGGACCAGGTGCGCCTTCGAAGTGGCCGCGCACGACCAGGGCGCGCACGTCACCTACCTCGACCCCGGCGGATCCCAGATAGGCCACAAGGAATCGATGAGGGACACCGCGAGGGTGCTCGGCAGGATGTACGACGGGATCGAGTACCGGGGGTCCTCGCAGCGGCTGGTCGAGGAGCTGGCGGAATCCTCGGGGGTGCCCGTGTGGAACGGCCTCACGGACGAATGGCATCCGACCCAGATGCTTGCCGACTTCCTCACCATGCGCGAGCACGCCGGAAAGCCGCTGAGCGAGGTGTCCTTCGCCTACGTGGGCGATGCCCGCAACAACGTCGCCAACTCGCTGCTCGTGACGGGTGCCTTGCTGGGGGCGGACGTCCGCATCGTCGCTCCGCGGCAGTTGTGGAACGACACGGCGGTCGTGGACCAGGCGACGGTCATCGCCACGTCGACCGGCGCGTCGATCACGCACACCGAGGACCTCCTCCAGGGCGTGTCGGGCGCGGACTTCGTCTACACGGACGTGTGGGTCTCCATGGGCGAGCCCGCGGAGACCTGGTCCGAGCGGATCAAGCTCCTGTCGCCCTATCAGGTCACTTCCGAGGTGATGGAGGCCACCGGCAACCCGGGGGCCAAGTTCCTGCACTGTCTGCCCGCGTTCCACGACCGGCACACCGGCGTGGGTCGCGACATCCATGCCCGCTACGGGCTGGAAGCGCTCGAAGTCACGGACGAGGTCTTCGAGTCGGCGCGGTCCGTGGTCTTCGACCAGGCCGAGAACCGCATGCACACGATCAAGGCCGTCATGGTCGCCACCCTCGGTGCGTGAGGAGCGTCCGGCCGTGGGGCCCGCGCCCCGCGGCCGGACCGAGCCTCACGGCACCCCGTTCCCCTTCTCCTCTTTCCCGGATCGGAGATCCCCGTGCGTGTAGTCGTAGCCCTCGGCGGCAATGCCCTTCTGAAGCGTGGTGACAGGCCCGACGCGTCGGTCCAGCTGGCCAATGTGCGGCGCGCCGTCGCCGCCCTGGCCCCCTTGGCCGAGGAACACGAGCTCGTCGTCACCCATGGAAACGGCCCCCAGGTAGGCGTACTCGCTCTGCAGAGCGCCGCCGATCCGGCGCTGAGCTGTCCGTACCCGTTCGACGTCCTGGGCGCGGAGACCCAAGGCATGATCGGTTACTGGCTGCTCCAGTCCTTGCAGAACAGCCTGCCCGGCCGCCAAGTGTGCGCCTTGATCAACCAGACCCTGGTGTCGGTCGCGGACCCGGCCTTCGGCAACCCCACCAAGTTCGTCGGCCAGGTGTACGACGAGCCCACCGCCAAGCGGCTGGCGCAGGAGCGTGGCTGGACCGTACGCCGGGACGGCGAGCACTGGCGTCGGGTCGTCCCGTCCCCGCTCCCGCAGCGGATCGTGGAGACACGGCTGATCCGGCAGCTGCTGGATCAGGGAGCGATCGCGGTGTGCGCGGGCGGCGGCGGCGTCCCCGTCGTCCGCGACGAGCAGGGCCTGCTCACCGGTGTGGAGGCCGTCGTCGACAAGGACCTCACGGCCGCGCTGCTCGCCGAGGCCCTGGAAGCGGACGCGCTGCTTCTCCTCACCGACGTGCCCCGGGTGATGCGGGGGTACGGAACCCCGCGGGCGCGGGAGATCCGGAACAGCACGCCCGCGGCCTTGCGCGCCGAGGAATTCCCGGCCGGATCCATGGGCCCCAAGGTGGAGGCCGTGTGCCGGTTCGTGGAGCTCACGGGCGACATGGCCGCGATCGGCTCGCTGGACGAGGTCGTCGGGATCCTCGCGGGGCGGGCCGGGACGATCGTCACCCCGAGCGGCGCCTACTCCGGCGCCCCGGCCAAGGGAATGTCATGAGCGCAGCGTCCTCGCACCGGCCGGCACTGGAACCAGGGGTGCGGGACGCGGCCTCCCCCTCCCCCACGGATCCGCCAGACCGGCGGGAACCCACCGCCGAGCCGCCGCCGACGGCGGAACCGGCTCCAGCGCCCGCAGGCCCCCGCCGCGCCTTCCGCTTCCCCAGCGCCTTCACCGTCCTCGGGCTCGTGACGCTCGGCGTGTGGCTGGTGGCCTTCGCCATTCCGCCCGGCGCCTACCGGCTGGACGGAGACGGCCGCCCCGTCCCCGGTTCGTACCACACGGTCGACTCCTCCGCTTCCTTCCTGGACCGGCTCCGCGACCTCTTCCTGTCTCCGGCGAACGGGCTGTACGGAGTGACCGGAAGCGGTGGGCACACCTCGCCCGGCGGAGACGGCACCCTCATGGGAGCGGCCGCCGTCTTCCTCTTCATCCTGGCGGTCGGCGCGTTCATCACCGTCGCCATGAAGTCCGGGGCGCTCGACGCGGCGATCGGGCGCCTCGCCCAGCGGCTGGCGCACCGCAAGACCCTCCTGATCGTTGTCCTGATGTGCGTGTTCTCCCTGGGCGGCACGACGTACGGGATGGCCGAGGAGACCCTGGGGTTCTACGCGCTCGTCGTCCCGCTGGCCCTGCGGCTCGGCTACGACCGGATGACCGGGGCCGCGGTGATCATGGTGGGCGCGGGCACCGGCACGCTCGCCTCGACCGTGAATCCCTTCGCCACGGGCGTGGCATCGGCCGGTGCCGGAATCGGCACGGGCGAGGGCATCGTGCTGCGCCTGGCGATGTGGGCCGCGCTCACCGCGATCGCCATCGCCTTCGTCCTGCGCTACGCCCGCAAGGTCGCCCGGGACCCGGCCGCCTCGCTCGTGGAGCCGAGGGCCGACGACGGGCTGGGGCGGGACAGCGACGACGTCCCCCCGTTGACCGGCCGGCACAAGGGAGTCATCGCGGTCTTCGCGGCCACCTTCGCGCTGATGATCTTCTCCGTGATCCCCTGGTCCGAATTCGGCATCACGGCGGTACCCACCCTGGGCTGGTACTTCCCCGAACTCGCCGGCCTGTTCATCGTCGCGGCGGTGGTCACCGGCCTGATCGCGGGGCTCGGCGAGAAGGGCACCGTCGACGCCATCGTCAGTGGCGCGGGCGACTTCATCGGCGCCGCCCTCATCATCGTGCTGGCGCGCGGTGTCACGGTGATCATGAACAACGCCCAGATCACGGACACGATCCTGCACGTCCTCAACAAGGCGGTCGAGGGCACCGGATCAGGGATCTTCGCCACGCTGACCTTCCTGGTGAACATCCCGCTGGCGTTCTTCGTCCCCTCGTCCTCCGGACACGCCACACTGGCCATGCCGATCATGGCCCCCCTGGCCGACTTCGCCGGAGTGCGGCGCAGCCTCGTGGTCACCGCCTACCAGTCGGCGTCGGGCTGGGTGAACCTGATCACGCCGACCTCCGCCGTGGTCATGGGCGGCCTCGCCCTGGCCAAGGTCCCCTACGACCGGTACCTGCGCTTCATCTGGCCCCTGATGGCGCTCACCCTGACGGTCACGATGGGTTTCATGCTCCTCGGTGCGGTGGCCGGCGGATGACCAGCACGCTCACCGCACCCCTCCCGTCGCCGCAGGACTCCGCGGCGACGGCCGGGCTGGTCGTCCGGACGGAGCAGGCCGGTCCGACCCTGGTCCTCCACACCCTGCCGGGCGGGGCCCGATACCTGGCGACCCTGCTCGACGCGGCCCCGCACCTCGACCTCATGGGCTGCATCGCCGGCAACGACGTGGTCCTCGCCGTGTGCCGCAGCTGGAACGGAGCTCGGCGCGTGCTGCGACGCGTACACGACGAGGCCGCCCCCGACCGGTAACCGCGAGTCCTTCCCCGCCCCCGCCCCGCAAGGCCAGACAGGCCGGCCGGAGCCGGGGCGGGGCTCCGTCATCACACGCGATAGGCGAGGGACACCTGGCCGCCGTCCGCCCCGTGAAGGGTCCGGCTGAAACGCCCCACCCCTTCAGCGGGCTTCCAGGTGATGCGCCCTGTGCCACGTGGCCGTCACCACTCGACGCGCCCATGTCCCACAGGTCGATGCCGATGGTGAATTCATCGATGGAGGAGATCGACGGGTCGAGGAGCGTGAACTCACCCCCCGGGCCGATGCCGTCAGCGCCGCCGGCTGCCCGGCCGCCGCGGTCCCCCACGCGCTTCGATCCGTCGGTGCCGGTGAGGGTGATGGTTCCGTGGACGCCGGATTCGATGCTGCCGCCATCGGGGCCGGTGGTCGTGTGGCCCGTTCACCTGTCCGGCGAGGGCGAAGTTGTGCAGGCGGGCGATGCCGAGCACGGCGTGGCGGCCCGCCGCCGTGGGACGGGGTTGCGGTCAGGCGTTCTTGCGGTTGCCGTGGTCGTCGCAGGGCAGGTCGGTGGCCGGGTGGTTCATGGTGAAGTCACGGGTGGCCTGGCGTTCGACCTCCGCCATCGCGGTCGGCTCCACGTTGATGATGCCGCCGAAGGGCCGGTCGACGTCCCGGATGATGCACAGCGCCGTCGTCAGCAGCGCGGTGATCACGACGAGGGTGATGAGCTGGCCGCGGTTGTTGCGGCGGGGCAGACAGACGCCGAGGGCGATCACGGTGATGGCCAGGGTGGCGAGGAGGAACCACAGGATGACGCCGGGGATGCTGGCCGTCGCCTGCGTGAGCCGTTCCTCCCGCTCCTCGGACCGCTTGTTGTCGGCGCCGATCAGCATGCCGAAGACCGGCTTGCCCTCCACCTCACGGAAGACCCGGCGGAAGTCGGTGGACCACACGCTGGGCGCCGCCGAGCCGTGCCCGTCGGCCATCGCGGGCCACTCCTGGGTGCGTACGGCACGGGCGTAGCAGACGGCGTCCGCCTGGACCTCGGCCCGCTGCGCGGCAGGCGCGTACTCGGCGGATTCGACGAGCTGGTCGACGGCGCGGGCTTCGCCGCGCGCGGCGACCTCGGCCTTGCCGTAGGAGCCGTTGGCGGTGACCAGGACGAACGCGAGGAGCAGCACGGTCAGTGTCAGCAGCGGCCCGACCAGATCCTTCACGGCCATGCCGGTGTCGTCGTCCTCGTTGAGGAGCCGGGGGCGCAGGTACCGGTTGGCGGCGAGGCCGGCGAGCAGGGCGAGTACGGCGACGACGATGACAAGGACCACGGACGAACACCTCCGGGGAGCAAGGGGAAGCCCCGGGTGTGCGGGGCACCGGGATCATGTCCCGCGCCGCGTACCGCTCCCAACAGCGGAAACGTCTCCTCGCCCCCGAAAGAGCGACGCCTCGTGTGCCAGACGCCCCAACCGGCCCCAGCGGCTCAGTCGTAGAGAAGGGAAGCGGAGGCGGTGGTCGCCTGTTGTCGGTCGGGTGTGGTGTAGGCGAAGTTGAGGACGGTTCGCCGTACCCCCGGGCGTTCGAGTGGGGTGACGCGGTGGGCGGTGAGGTCGCTGCGCAGGAGGTATCCGTCGGCCGCCCTGTGGTGCGCGCGACGGGTGCCTGGTGCGGCGAGGGCGGCGAGATCACTGCGGCCGGGGTGGAATTCGAGGAGTCCGCCGTCGGTGCGGTGGGGTGGGGCTTCGAGGAAGAGGACCAGGGCGAGGGGGTAGTCGTCGGTGTGGGCGCCGTGGGTGTCGCCGGGGCGGTGGAGGACGTTGAGGACGTGGCGCTCGATGGGGTCGTGGACGGCGACGACGGTCTCGTCCAGGAGTGAGGAGAGCAGCCCCATCAGGTTCTGGTCCTCGTAGGACTGCGTGACGAGGGGTGAAGTGCGGGCGATGTGGTCTCCGCCGAGGGTGGTCATGTGCCGGGGGCTGTCGTCCATGCAGGGCATGCGAAAGTCCCGCCGCACGGCATCGGTCTCTAGCCGGCGTGCTTCGCTTGTGAGGTCGGCGAGCCCGGCGGGGCTGATGAGCTCGGGCAGGGGGAGGTATCCGTCGGCGGTGAACTGGCGGCGCAGGGATTCCCACCGCGAGGCTTCAGGTAGTGAGAACACGGCCGATGCATCCCTCTGGCCCGCGAAGGACAAACCCGGCCTCGACCATCTGGACCTCGTCCGTTCACGGAACGGCTGTCCCGACCAGGTGTCAGGTTGCGGGCAGTGTGGCGTGCGGACTGCCGGCCAGAACTGAGATGTCCCCCAGCAGGGTGGCCTGGAGTGGTCTTGATCTCGGGTGGGAGCGGTGGCTGGATGGCGGGATTGGCCCGGGGCGGGAGCGGCGCAACGGCCGCAGGGCCGAGGGCCGACAGGATGGGGTGATCGTGGCGGTGCAGAGTGTGGACGTGCTGGTGGTCGGGGCCGGGGTGGTGGGCCGTTCGGTCGCGTTCGCGCTGGCCTCGGCGGAGCCGTCCGTGCGGGTCGTACTGGCCGGTGCGGCTGGCGCCGCGGGAGCATCGCGTGCGGCGGGCGCGATGCTCGGCACTCTCGGCGAGGTCACCGACCTGGCTGCGCGGACCCGGCACGGGCGGCTGCGCACCGAACTTGCGGTCACGGCAGCCGCACGGTGGCCGGCCTGGCGGCAGCAGGTACGCGCCCGCGCGGGCACCGGTGCCCCGGGGGCGGACGGATACGGCACCGGCACGTTCGTCATCCTGAACACGGTCTCCTCACCGCTGGACGACGCCTCCTTCACCGCGATCGCCCGAGCCGCAACCGCACACGGGCTGGGCTGCCAGGCGACGGACCCTTCGGACATCCCCGCCTACCGCCCACTGGACAACGACCGCGCCCTGCGCGCCTGGTACCTCCCCGAGGAGGGATTCCTCGACGCCCGGGCCTGGCTGACTACCCTCGACGCCGCCCTGGCCACCCTCCCGAACGTGACCCGCACACCGGCCGGCACCCTCACCGCCCTGCCCGCGACCGGCTACCTCCTCGACACCCCCGCCGGCGCCTTCCGCGCCCCGCGCGCTGTCGTCGCGGCCGGCGCCTGGACCACACCGCTCCTGGCCGCCCTGGACCCGGACCTGCCGGTCCTACCGGTCCTGGCCGCGGCCGGCACCTCCCTCACCGCCACCGGCCCAGAGCCTCTCCCCGCGGTGATCCGCACCCCCAACCGGGCCTACGCCTGCGGCTTGCACACCGTTCCGCAGGCCGACGGCTCCCGCTACATCGGCGCCAGCGCCCACCCCAGCCTGACCCCCGTCCCGCACCCCACGGCCGGCGCCCTGCGGTTCCTCCTCGATGCCGCCCTCGGCCAGCTCGACCACCACCTGGCCACTGCCGCCATCACGCACACCCACCACGGCAACCGGCCCATCGCCCTGGACGGCCACCCCGTCATCGGCCCCACCCCCCAAGACGGCCTGTGGGTGGCCTCGGGCACCCACCGCGACGGCCTCCACATCTCCCCCCTCATCGCGACCGCCCTGGCCGACGCCCTCCTGGCCCCCACCGGAACCGCCGCAGCCCTGCCCGGGCCACTCGCCGCGTTCACGCCTTCTCGCCCACTGATCACGGATCTCACCGCCAAAGAGGCAGCCACCGAGGCCGCCATGCACCACGCTGCGCTCGCGGCCGAAGCCCGCATGCGCCCGCCCCTGACCGGTGCATGGCCCCGGATGCTGGCCGATTCGTACCAGGTCCTGATGGAAAACGCGTACGCGGCCATGCCCGACGGATACGTCCCTCCGCCGGAACTCGCCCCACTGGCCTACGAGGGGAGCGGGCCGGCCCTCGCGGAACTGGCCGCCGCCCACCTGGACCGCCACAACGCCCATCTCGGGTAGGACGACGCCAGATCTCTGCGCCCGACGGCACGGCCGCAGCGTTCCGTCGTTGCGGGCCGGCCATGCTCGTGGCGGAAGCCTGGGCGCGGCGACGCGCGGCCGGTAGTGCTGTGGGGTCCCGAGCCGGGTTGGTGCTGTCCGGCGGGCGTGTCGTCGCCGGTTCGGACCGCCACGCCTGGGGATGCTCTTCGTTCGCCTCTTCGGCTGAAGATCACGGAAGACACCTGACCCGGTGGGCTCGGCCGCCGATACTGCGGTCATGTCAACGTTTCCCGACGGTAACTTCACGATCGTCAACAATGAGACCGGCCGCTGTGTCCGCGTACGGCTGGGCGGGACGGAGGACGTCAGTAAGTGGAAGGCGGGGACCAAATACCTCCAGTCCGTCACCGATCAGCCGGATCTGAAGCTGGGTGAGCCGGACGGCAGTGCGGCGACCGCCTGGTGGTTCAGCACCATCCACGACGGCGTTGAGCGCCGGCCGTTCAACCAGATCGTCAGCCACGCCGTGGGCGAATACCAGAACATCGGCGACTACTGCGTGTGGCTCGACATCAACTGGTTCCCCACGGCCGAGGACCGCAACCGCGCAGCCGAACAGTTCCGGCGCACGCTGGACGACATGCCCCCGGACCTCAAGGAGAAGCTCGCCGTACTGCCGCCCGAAGCGTTCTGGGAGGAAGCGAAGGCGCAGCTGGGAGCCGGCGCGAGCCTGTCGCAGAAGCTGGAACTCTGGCACGTCTACTGCGCCTCCGTCACCTTCCCCGAGCACCATGTCGAGGAGGACCTCGACGGGGTTGAGGCCGCGCAGTCCTACATGGACGCGGCGGCCGAGGCGGGGTTCCACCGGCCGGAGGTCGAGTCGGGCAGGACATCGACAAGGATGTACGGCTGCGGCGCGCTCCGTGAGAAGGACAGCACCTACCGGTGGGCGTACGACGGCACCCACATCTACGCCGCGGACAGCAAGACGGTGCCCTCGGAGCGGACCTACTGGACCGACGAGGGCGGCTCCCTGGTCGGCAGGACCAAGGGCGGCCCCGGCCAGACCTGGACCCTGGCCGCCTGGAAGCCCAGCCAGACCCAGCCCGATCCGGTGAAGGCCATCGCGCTCACCGGCCTGTTCGGACCCATCGCCGGCTTCCTCGGCAGCTGACACCGGGACAACTCTCGCCCCCTCCCGGAGCGGAGTCGGCAGGGGACCGGTCGGTGCCTGGCGACTCCGCTCCCACTCGGCAGACATGCCCGTTCCGTCTTCGACCGCGGTCGCCACGGCGACGTCGTCGTTGGGCCGCTACCCCGCACCACTGGGCGTGCGCGCCGCGGACGCCGCGGGGATCCAGCGGATCGCCCGCACCCGGGCATGCGAGCGGACCCGCGCGCAGCCGGCCGGCCGGGGAGGGAAACAGGGCCGCGAAACAGCTCGCCGCCGACGGCTTCCCCGTTACCGACGATCTCCTAGCCCGTCTCTCACCGCTCCAGTTCGAGCACATCGACTTCCTCGGCCGCTACGCCTTATTCCGCCCGCAGGGATCCGGCCGGCAAGCACTGCGCGTAGAAGAGGACGATCCGTCCGCATGACGGTGGGGCCGACCCCACCGGGGCCGGGCCCACCGTCGACACCCCGGCAGTGGGTGATGCCGCAGAGGGTGTTACGTGTGGTGCGCCAGGGTGCGCAGACCCGCGATCGCCGGCCGGTTCGTCTGCTCGGCCGAAGGGGTGAGGGGGTCGTGTGTGGGCGTGTGCGTGGCCGCTTCGTTGCGGGACGCTGCTGTCCATGATCTCTACCGAGAACCTGAGGCAGCCCGCCGTCCGGGCGTTCATCGACTCCCTGAACGCCCGGGACGAGCGGGCGTTCGCCAAGGCGGTCCATGCCAAGTTCACCTACACCTGTGAGGAGGAGGAAGGGGACGCCGCCGGTTTCTACCCGGTTCACACCCAGTTCGTGGTGACCGACCAGAGCAGTAACGGATGCACCCTGACCGGCGTCATGCTCAAGGCCGACGATGAGGTCGCCGCCCGGTTGACGTTCTTCCCGGCGGGATACGAAAGCGTGGGCAAGCTGGACATCGCCACGGACGTGGACATCCCGAGCGATTCCTTCCTCGACGCCTTGGTCCACCTCGGCGGCGGCAGGGCCCAGTCCAAGCCTGCGGTGGGTACCCTTCGCCGGCTGAAGCTGGGCGACCACTACTACGTGCACCGCTGGGGACGGGGAGGGATGGGCGGGGCCGACTGGATCAACACCGGTGAGAAGGCGACCGACCCGGACGTCTACCAGAGCTTCCACAGCCCGGCCCACGGCGAGCAGACCGATGAGGTGCGGGTGAGCCGTGTGGTCTCGCGCCTGAGCGTGGACCTCGGCTGGGACGGCACCTACCAGAAGGCCACCGCCCGCTTCCACGCGACGCTGTCCTTCTGGGAGGCGGTGACCTGGCTGTCGGAGAAGTACCGCCTGGCCGGAGAGTCCATTCCGAAGATCACGGGGACGCTGACGCTGACCGGTCCGCCGACCCTGACCGCCGCCGACGGCAACGTGATCAGCACCGAGGAGATCACCGTCACGGGCGGCAAGCCGCCCTACCCGATCGACTTCACGCGCGAGTTCCCGCTCACCGGCCTGCCACTGGGCACCTACACACTCACACTGACCGACGCCGTCAAGACGGGCGGCTACTGGAGCAGCAAGTACAACACCACCGTCGCCCTCAAGGGCCACACCCTCACCTTCACCGTCGGCGGCTGACGCCCCGCGGCCCCGGAGCGGGCCGCCGCCCGCACCGCTCTTCGGGGCCGCGACCAAGACGTGACCCGGCCGGTCCCCGTTCGTGCGGCGCGACGGTGGCATGCGCGATCAGTACGCGTTCCAGTAGCCGGAACCGACCCGGGGCCCTGTGAGAGCCGGAGGCCGCAGGCCCGGGTGAACGCGCTCAGGAAAGGCGCGGGCCAGACACTACGACGGTGTCCCGTCCGGGGAGAACCCGGACGGGACACCGGCGCAGCCGACTGTTACGGGACCATGAAGTAGAACGGCCGGTTCACGGCCACCCCGTCGGTGCCGGTGGTCACGCGGATGGAGTTGCCCGGGCAGGAGGGGGCGTTGCGTGAGACGCGGACGTCGCTGCCCCGGGGGGCGTCGTTGCCGAGGGTGGCCATCGGGATGGACTTGGAAGCCTGAACAAGCGATGTCAGCACGATGCAGTAGGAGCCGGTGTCGGGGTTGGTGACCGAGGCGATGGTGGCGGTCTTCTGGGCGGTGGTGCCGTTCGCGTTGACGGTGGCCGCGGCCTGGGCGTAGGGGGCCACGGTGTTGGTGGTGGGGTCGGCGGCCATCGCGATCCCGCCGAGGGTGGTGGCCGCGACCGTGGCGACGCCGAGACCGGCCAGGACCAGCTTGGTACGCATAAGCATGTGAATGATGCCCTTTCTGGGCAGGTTACGGCCCGGCGGGAAACCGGGCACACCTCATTCCCTCCCGCGGGCCGCACCGCGTTCCAGCCGCATTCACCCCTGCGGATGATCATGGTTCCGTAAACCACCCGCCCGGCCCCTTTGGGCAGGTCCGGGCCCAGAGAGTTGAGGACCGGCTCGCGATCAGTCTCAGCGGTAACGGCCGCATCAAGGTCCTGAGGCCGGCAACCCGGGCTGTCCGATTCTGCGGTCGGACAGGCCACGTCCCGGCCCTTGAGGAGGATCGGAGCGACAAGCAGCGACGTCCGAAGCCGGCCTGGCGGACAAGGCCCCGTACTTCTTGTGCGTGCTGGGAGCATCTGCACCGCTCCTCGCCGCGACGTCCACGCCCGGCCCGGTGGCCAGTGGGGCGAGGAGCGGGCCAAGTTCCTGAGCAGGGAGCGCTGGGAGAGCGCTCAACCCCCGGCTCCACTGTCGACGCCCCGGCGGCGGGTGTTGCTGGAGGGGCCGGGTCGTTGCACGTTGATGATCGTGAAAGTGCGGCCTTTCGGGTGCCGCCCGGGTAAGGACACCCGCCTAGGCCGGGGGTGCGGCACCAGACTTTGATCATGTCGAAATTCCCGAGTGGACCCTTCACCATCGTCAACCAGGAGTCCGGCCGCTGCTTGCGGGTGCGGCTAGGCGAGACCGTGGAGCATCGCGACTACAGGCTGGGCACCACGTACCTGCTGAGCCGGACTTACCCTCCGAGCCTTGAGCTGGGGCCGGCCGACGGCACCAAGGCCACCGCCTGGTACTACCGGTACCACCAAGACTCGCTGGAGCGTCGGCCGTTCAACCAGATCGCCAGTTCCGCGGTCAGCGATCTGCAGAACATCGGCGACTACGGCGTGTGAATGTACAGCAACCCGCTCGCCGAGGAGAGCGAGAAGGTCTCCCTGCGGGAGTGGTTCGCCAGCATGCTCAACGACGCGACCGGGGACGTCGCGAAGCGGCTCGGCGCGCTGATCCCCGAGGAGTGGACGGCCCAAGCCACGCAGGACTACGAAGACGAGCTGGCGTCCTGGAAGCGACAGGGCAAGTCCTTCGAAGGGAAGCTGGAGAAGCTCAACGGCAGGCAGGCCGACCTGCTGGAGGCGCTTCGGTCCCAGCACGGGGCGCTGCTGGAGACGTTCAGAGGGAAGGCCGAGGCCCTGACGGAGGCGAACAAGGCCCACCAGGACCCGATTACGAACGACGGCAAGCCGCTGACCAAGGAGCAGCTGCAGAAGTCCGCTGAGGAGGTGCTGCTGTGGGGGACGAAGGAGGTGCAGGAGCTGGAGGAGGAGATGGAGCGGGCCGAGCCACAGGACCAGGAGTACCTGCTAGAGCAGCAGATCCAGGCGATGGAAAACTCCGGAGCGGTAGACCTGGCGAGCATGCTGGAGCACCTCGAACTGCCGACGACCTTGCAGAAGGCATTCGATAAGGCGCAAAGGACCGAGAGGGCCCTGGTGAAGGCGCTCAAGGCGGAGGCGCCGGTGCGGGCGTGGCAGCGTCGAGCCCCGCTCAAGGGCGTGGCGAGGTGGAACGACCGCTGTGCTCGTCTGGCGTTCTACGGGGCGGATGCGCTCGGTGGCATCGACAAGAAGTTCGTCGAGGCGATGCGTGCCTACCTCGACGCAGCCGGCAAGGACGGGATCACCAAGCCGGTGGGCAGGGTCGGCGCTCGGACGGAGCTGTTCGGCTGCGGCGCCAAACGGTACGGGGGCAGCACCTACCGGTGGAGCTATGACGGCACCTACATCACCGCTTCGGACAGCCAGACCGTGCCGTCGGAGCGGACGTACTGGACCGACGACGACGGCCGCCTGGTCGGCAAGGCCAAGGGCGGCCCCGGCCAGAAGTGGACGATCGCTTCCTACACGGAGCCGACCCCCGAGCAGGTCGACATCGCTGACATCTTCCTCACCGGCATGTTCGGGCCGGTCGCCAGATTCCTCCCCCTCGTATAACCCCCGGCCCCGCCTGGCCCACTTGACGGGCAGTTCTCGCAATCGGTCCTTTCTCAGAGGAGCCCCGTCGGAGGTCCGCACCGGGCGCCGGAACGCCGGATCGGTTCGCACAACCCGTTCTCACGCAAACTGGGGGCGCACCCCCTTGTGAGAACTGGGTTGTGAGAACATCCGGGCCATGACGGGCCCTCACGAACCCGCCCCGGCCGACGCCGACGACGTCGAGCGACACCCGTGCCCGTGGTGTGCGGCCGCGCCGGGCTCGCCGTGCCGCTCGCGCGCCGGCGCGGTGGCCGCCACCAAGGCTTCGGTCACGCCCCCGGCGAGCGCGTCAGCCGCTTTCGATCGGATCTCGCAGGGCGGGTTCACCTCCCACGCCGACTACTACCGCGCCCGGCAGGACTACGTCGTTGGCTGCGACGAGTCCGCCGCTGCGAACAACATGAGCCGAAACCGGGACAGGACACGGCTGCTGCGTAAGGCAGCCATGCCCCTGCGCGGTGTTCCCCTTTCGGTGGCGCCCCTACCGCGCTCCGGCCGCGCGCCGGGGCTCGGACCCCCGCTGGCCTGCGGGCACGGTTCACCTGCCGGCATAGAAGGCGGTCACTGCGGCAATGACGTGGTCGACTTCGGTGTCGGTGAGCTCCGGGTATGCCGGAAGGCACAGCCGCCGGGTGGCCGCGTCCGACCGCTCGGTGACATGGCTCCGGTGGGCGATCTCCTCGAAGGCCGGCTGGTTGGGGAGGAGGTAGGGGTAGACCTGCTCGGCCTCGATGCCCGCGTTCGCGAGGTGCTCGGTGAGGGCGGGGATGTCCTCGCAGCCGAGTGCGTACTTGTAGAAGGCGTGGACGTGCCCGTCCTGGACCACCGGTGTCTCGACGGGTAGTTCGGCGAAGGCGGCCGTGTACCGGCGGGCGATGGTGTTGCGGCGCTGGGTCCACGACGGCAGCAGACCCAGCTCTGCGGTGAGGATCCCGGCGTTGACCTCTCCCAGCCGGGCCCGGTGGCCGCGTACGTGATGCAGATGGCGCTCGCCGCGGTCGCGCCCCATGTCGGTCAGCTGGCGCAGCCGCCCGGCGCGCTCGGGGGTGGTGGTGAGGATCGCTCCGGCGTCGTCGAGGCCGCCGATGTTCTTGCCCACCCAGAACGAGAAGCAGCCGTAGTCCCCCCATGTCCCGGCGGCCCTGCCCTGCAGGCTGGCGCCGGGGGCCTGGGCGCAGTCCTCGATGACGGCCAGGCCGTGCCGGGCGGCGACCTGGTTGATCGCGGGCATGTCGGCCATGTGCCCGTGCAGGTGTACCGGGATCACCGCCCGGGTCCGGTCGGTGACCGCGGCTTCCATCGCTTTCGGGCAGAGGGTGAGGGTGGGTTCGGCGACGTCCACGATCACCGGCACGGCTCTGAGGTCGGCCACCGCGAACGCGGTCGCGGCGAAGGTGGCGGCCGGCACGATCACCTCGTCCCCGGGCCGTACCCCGGCTGCTTCGAGCGCCAGCATGAGCGCTTGCGTGCAGGATGTCGTGGATACCGCATGACCGCCCCAGACGTGCGAAAGGGTCTCCTCGAGCCGCTCGGTCTGCGGGCCGTAGTGGAACTTCCCGCTGTCGATCACCGCGTCGGTGATCGAGTGGATCGTCTCCCGCAGGGCGGCCACCCGGCGGGCATGGCCCTCTGCCGGGACCGTGACGACGGCGGTACGGTCGGGCAGCGCGGTGCTGACCCTCATGGGCGAATCCCATCTGTATATGACGACACGCACGAAGCGTTGCTTGATCCAATTCGGCCACGGACGACCCTCGTCCAGGCACCGCGTTCACTCGCCCAGAGGAGCGCACATCGGGGCTTGTTGGAGCTCGCCAACTTGACGGCGGGGCGGTTCGCAGCGAACTGGCGGCCGCCGCCCGCCGCCGTTCAGATCCGTGAGTCCACCCTCGAGGGACTCGACGCGGCGGCCCGCAAGGGCAAGCACGGCGGCGGGCCACCCGTCATCACCGAGGGCATGCTGCACACCGTGCTGCGGCGCCGGGCGAACGGCGAGTCCGTCGAGCAGATCCAGCCCGACCCGATCATCCCCACCGGCGAGCGCACAGGGCAGGCCCCTGGCGTCGCGAGCATCTACCGCGCGCTCGCCGACCATGAGAAGAAGGAGGTATACCCCGAAGCCGTCGAACAGGCCCACGTCGGCTTCGCCGCCATCCAGGCCGCAATGGTTCCCGGGCCCCGAGCCGAGTCACAGCCCCTACAGCGACACGCGCTCGGTTTCCCGTGGGCACTTCAGGTACGTCGGGACGGCGAGTCCATCGACGCTGATTCGATGCTGTTGACACATATGTGCAGCGCGGTGTCGCGGTCTGCGCTGGGCCAGCCGTGCCGCTGGGCTGCGGTTGATAGTTCCTGGTCGGGTTCGAAGGCGACTGGGTGCCCTACGGCGTTGAGGATCTCGATGTCGGATGCGCTGTTGCCCAGGGCCACTGAGCGTGACAGGTCGATGGGTACCTTGGCGGCGAGGTCTGCCAGGCAGCGGGTTTTCTCCCCCGGGTATCCGGGAGCCCGCTCCAGCCGTCCCTGGCAGTGCCCTTCGACAACGGCTACCTGGGCTCCGTAGCAGTGGGAGATCCCGAGAGCGGCGCCGGCCTCCTCGACCACCTCCTGGGGGCTGCCGGAGATGAGTGCGAGGACGAAGCCGCGGGCGGTGAGCTCGGCGAGCAGCACGGGGACGAAGCCGAACACGGCGTGCCGTTCTGCCTGCCAGGCTTGTTTGGCGGCCTGGGTGAGCATCGAGTGGGGCAGCCCCGTGACCGTGGCCGTGTAGCTGGTGTATACCTCGTCGATCGTGGTGAGGAAGGTTGCGGACTCGTCGGCGCGGCCCTCGATGACGTCAATGGCTGTGAGCGCCGCGCCGGCCGCGCTGTCGCGGGAGGCTCCGGCCCGCAGCAGTTCGCGCAGCATCTGCGCTCCGAGTGTGCGCGGGTGCAGGGTGCCGTCGAGGTCGAGCAGGGCCGCGGGGCGCTTCATCCTCGTCGAACACATACACGGTGAAGGCCAGATGCAGGGGTGTGTCCTGGATGGTGCGCCTGCATCTTGGGCGCAGTGCCCGCGATGTTCCAGTCCTCGTCGAGAAGAACAATGAGCTCGGCGTCGGGCTCATCCACCATGCCACTCCTTCGAACAACATGCTCTGCACAGCCGCAGCGGGATGGCTCGACGATCAGGGCTCCTGCGATGCTCTTCCCAGCTCAACCCGCACTCAGTCAGCTCACCGGAAGCACACCAGCGCATACCCGGCGCACACCGGCACCGACATGCACACCGGTCAGGCGCACGCATACGCGTTCACGCCCCTGGCGTTCCCCTGAGCCTCCCGGCTACGTGGCTCTGCTCACGGCGCCCCTTCCACACCCTGCTGTCTCGACCAGACCGGGGCGTTCTGCTGCCCAGTGCCGGCGAACAAAGCCACGCTCCTCAGCCGCTACGGGCCGCTCAAATCCTCCCCGAAGGCCCTGGCCGACCCCGGAAAGCGGGGCCGGGGCTGTGGTCGCGGGCCGTGGTCGAGGCCGCCGACGCGGAGCGGGTGCGCGCGGCGCTGCGGGGTTCGGTCGGTGCCGGGGTGGCGCTTGCAGCGGGGTGGGAGCCGGTTGACCCGGAGGGTGGCGACCGAGCGTGGCCGGATCGGCGCGGTTGGCTCTGTGGGCCGCCGTAGCGCGGGGAAGCGTGCGGCGCGGGCTTCGCGGAGCTGCACGGCCGCCGACCTTCTGGAGGCTGAGCCCCTGGCTACCGCCTACTCCAAGGAGCCCGACCGGCCGCAGGCCGTATGGGCCGACGGCCTCAACGCACCGGCCGGTCCGTCGGGCCGCGTGGCCCCGCCCGGCCGCACCGCGGCCGGGCGAAGTGCCGCACCGCGCGCTGCCGCGGAACTGAGCCGCCGATGAGCCACCCCGCCGCAGGCCAGCGCGCTGCGTGAGCCTCTCCGGAGCCCGCGGCCCGGTGCCCTGCTGGTCCTCAAGCGATTGCCTGGACGGTGCTCGTCTGTCCCCTGCCAAGAGATCTTGACCGCGTGAGTTTGACCGCTCGGCCAGGGTTGGCGGCCGAGCGGGACGGTGGTCACACCAGAGGCGCCTCGATGAGAACCGGAACGGTGACTTGGCGAGAGCGCACCACGGCTCGATCTGCGCCCGTTGGACGTCAGTCCACGACGTACCCCGGGTCAGGGACCGGAGGACCGAGGGGCGTGGTTCCGACGGTGGCTCAGGCGGCCTTGCCGATGCGGACTTCATGCCTTGTGGGAATTGGCGTAGTCGATCGCCAACTGGACGGTGGTGATCTTTTCGCCCTCCTCGTCGGGGATCTCCGTCTCGAACTCCTCCTCAAGGCCCATGCGGATCTCGATCAAGTCCTCCTGACTCGCCCCAAGGTCGTCCACGAAGGACTTCTCGTTCGTGACCTGCTCCACCGGGACCTTGAGCTGCTCGGAGACGAGCTTCTTTACGCGATCTTCAATCGTGCTCATGCCGTGGCTCCTTAGCGGTTGGCTGCGTGCGGTTGCCCGAATGCTCGGGCAACCCGAGCATGCTGTACCCAGGCCCGTGCTGTGCAGAAGCCGCACGGAGTAGCCCTGAAGGAGTGAGCACAGGGTGCGCTGGCTATTCGGCTTCCGCCCCAGAGCTATCGCCAGTAGGACCCGCACCACCCCCGATCCCTCAGAGCAGCGGGGCATCGACCTTGACTGCGGCGATCCATCTTCGTTGGCACAAACTGCGTTTGGTCCAACTTCGATGACAATCAGCCCACGCTCGATGGCACGGGACACCGGCAGCAGCAACCTGCGCCTGGTGGGGCACGGTCCGGCCAGCCCTGGGTTGACGAAGGCTGTAGGCACGAGAGGCTTGGCGAGTCCAGCCACATCAGCCGTTTTCCATCCCTTCGTGGACAGGAATCATCGTGTGTTGGTGATCCATGCGGCGGTCACCACAATGAAACAGGGGTGGCTGGTCAGCAGATAATCCGGAAGGGGCGTCGACGTGCCGAGCAGGTCCTTGCTGCAGAAGAGGCTCCTGTGCAATCCACTGTGGCTTCGAGTCGAACGAAGCTCGCATGATTGGGCGGGAAAGTTCGGACTGGCTGTAGGTGCAGCGGCGGACCAGCGGCTGGAACGCATCGCGGCGGGTCGGATGGCCGGATATATTTCTCCGACGGCCGATCCGGCGACGCTCGATCTGATTGCCCAGTGGGGCATCCTGACATTTTCAGTCGATGACATGTTCGACAGGAATTCCGAGTCCGCGGACCCGGAGTTTGCCAGGGACCAGCTCGATGGGCTGCTGGCAGTGATGAGATCGGACGCCGTCGGGATCGACCCGTCCGCGCCTGCAGTGCGCGCCATGATCGACCTGTGGTCCAGGATGACAGTTGGCGTACCCCTGAATTGGGCGGACCGTTTCATTCTTCATTACAGCCAGTTCGCTGATGCCACCTGCCGAGAGCTCGGATATCGCAAAAGCGGCACGTATCCCTCGCTCGCGGAATATCTGGAGCTGCGCCGCCACGGTATTACCGTTCTGCCGATGCTCGACGTGGTGGAGCGCACTTACTCTGCCAATTTTCCCGAGCTTGACGGATTGCGTGCTGCTGTCGCCGACACGATTGGTTGGGCCAACGATCTGCAGTCGGTCGTCCGCGACGTGAACGACGGCCATGAGAACCTGGTCACCGTGTTGGCACGCGAGCGGCTGTGCTCGCTACGAGAGGCATTGGCCATTGCTCGGACGATGATCAGCGAGCGGATGGACGACTTCGACCGGGAATCTGCCCGACTTCTCGGAGGCGCACCCTCGCACTCTGAACTGGCGCCCAGAATCCAGCTGCTGCGCACGGTCCGGGACGGGATGCTGGCCTGGCAGAGCGAGAGCGGCCGTTACCCGTCCGAGGCGGTCAACGATCTTCCGGCGATGCCGTCCGGGAGCAGCCGCGTTCGCAGCGGTGCCGATCGTCTGGCAGGGCGGCTGGCCGCCTCGGTGACAGCGGCGGGAAATCTCCCGGACCGGTGCCGCAGCCGGGTTCTGGAATCGGTTCTCATGCTCGCGCTTCTGCGCAAGAACGGATCCCACGAGCGCCACCAGGACGATCTCGCCCGCTACCTGCACGAGCGGCGCGGTGGTGCGGACCCTCTGGAGGCGACGCTGATCGACGCCTGCTTCCAGTCTGCTGACTGGATGGCGGGACGGGTCGCCGGCATGCTTGCCGGTCTCTCCGAAGGGCTCGACCAGTTCACCGGCCGGCGCGGGCACCTCAAGCGGCTGATGGTCGAGGTCGTCTTCCATCTCCTGTGTGGTACGCCGGTGACCAGCCAGGGCATTCCGGCCGAGGCGTGGTCGGGCGAACGGTCGACCATCACCGACGTCCATCTCCTGTCGGTGAAGATCCTGCACGCCGGCGCGACCGGACGCCCCCACTGGGTCACCGGCGAGGACCGTGCACGGCTGGTCAACCTTCTGAGGTCGGGCCAAGGACGCCGGGTGTACGAGGGGAGCACCAGCACCCACGTGCTGGCCCTGCACGCCGTCCTCTCCGAGAACCCCAAGCATCCCGTGATCGGTGAAGGCATTGTCGGGGCCCTCGCCGTCCAGAACCCCGACGGCGGCATGCCTGCCCTGGACAGCGAGGACATCTGGCTGGTGGGAGTCGCCGGACTGGCCTTTCTCGGCCATGCCGACTCCCGCCCACTCGCACTGCGGATGTGCGACTTCCTCGTCGGTGAACAGGCGGTCGACGGCGGCTGGCCCTACGCCACAGGCGTGCAGCAGACGGACCTGGACACCACGGTGCGGTGCGTCGAGCTCCTGCGCGCCTGCGACCCGCGGAAATACTCGGCCAGCATCGCCTCCGCAGTCGTCTACCTCGCCGGCATGGCGGGCTCGGACGGGGGGTTCCCCACCTGGGTCCGGGGCGACACCTCCGACCTCGACATGACGGCCGGCGCCGTCATCGCCATGTCCCACGCACGGCACCAGCACCCCGACATGCTCGATGCCGCCATCGACTTCATCCTCGACGCCCAGAAGCCGGACGGCAGCTTCAAACCGAGCTGGTGCATCAGCGAATCCAGCGCGATCCTGCGCGCCGTGGACGCGCTGCGCACGGTGACGGACCCGCCCCCGGTGCGGCGAGCGCGGATCGACGACGCCATCGCTCGCGCCACAGCGCACTTGGAAGCCACCCAGAACACCGACGGCGGCTGGGGTCACAGCGACGGCGAGGACAGCGACATCCTGTCGACCGCGCAAGCCGTTCCCGTGGTGGCCAGGCACGGAAACCCGCCGGCCGCACGAGCCGCCCTCGAGTACCTGCTCAGCCGGCAGGACAGCGACGGGGGCTTCACCTCGATCCCCGACCAGGTCGGCCCGAGGCCTCTCCCCTTCGACTTCCCCGCGAACGCCAACATCTACGCCCTCAGCGCCCTCACCGCAGCAACCGAGGCACTGCCCGACCTCGACCTCCACCTGCCGGCGAAGAACCTGCCCCGGGCCGCTCCCGCAACAACGCAGGCCCCCGGCACCGCCATCGACTGGTCGCCCCTGGCGGCCGCGTTGACGGGCGAGCTGATCACACCGGACAAGCCCGGCTACCACGAGATCCGCCTCGTGCTCAACCCGCGCTTCGACCACATCCAGCCGCAGGCGGTCGCCAGAGTCGCCCACCAGGACGACGTCGTGGCCTGCATCAACTTCGCCCGCGAGAACGGCATCAGCCTCACCACCCGCTGCGGCGGCCACAGTTACGCCGGCTACTCCACCAACCCCGGCCTGGTCATCGACGTCCGCGGCCTCAAGACGGTGCAACTGCGCGAGGGCACGGTACGAGCAGGCAGCGGGCTGATGACCGCGGAACTCGACCAAGCACTGTCGGCCGCAGGCCTCGCCGTCCCGCTGGCCGGCAGCCCCACCGTCGGGATCGCCGGCTCGACGCTCGGCGGAGGAGTCAGCGTCTTCTCCCGGGCCTGGGGGCTCTCGTGCGACCGCCTGGTCGGTGTCGACATCGTCACCGCCGACGGCGCCGCCCGACACGTCACGAACGCGCCCGACGACCCCGACGCCGGCCTCTTCTGGGCACTGCGGGGCGGCGGCGGCGGAAACTTCGGCGTCGTCACGGCGCTCGAGTACTCCACCGTCGACATTTCATCACTCGCGTTCACCAGCTTCGTGGCGAAATGGCCGTTCCACCTCGCGGCGGACCTCATCCGCGGATGGCAGAACTGGGCCACCGACCCCGCCACCCCGGACGCACTGTTCAGCATCGTCGTCCTGGCCGCCGACACCGGGCACCTGACCTCAACGGTCTCCGGAACCCTGATCGGCACCCCGAACCAGACTGAGAAACTCCTGACAGGCCTTGCCGACCAGGTCGGACACCCCTTCGAGTACAGCACGATCACCCCCACCACCCCCACCGGCGCCGGGATTCTGAACACCGTCGAACCGCTCGGCCTGAGCAAGACGGCGGCCCCCCTCGAGTCCGAATCGCCGACGCGATTCCCCCCTTTCGCCGCGAAATCCCATCTCGTCTACGAGCCCTTGACCAACGCGGCGATCGACGCCATGGTCTCGAACTTCGAGCTCCTGCGGGACATCGGAGGCACCGGCACCGTCCTGATGGACACCCTCGCCGGAAAGGTGGCCGAGGTCGAACCCCACGCGTCGGCCTATCCGCATCGCACGGCAATCGCGAAGATCCAGTACTTCAGCACCTGGTCGAAGGACTACACCCCGACCGAGATCAACCGCCGCCGGGAATGGCTCCGCACCACACACACCGCCGTGGGAAAGCACGTCGGCACCCGCGCCTACGTCAACTGCATCGACCCCGAGCTCGACAACTGGCAGGAGGCCTACTACGCGGACAACTATCCGCGCCTGCGCGAAGTGAAGACGGCCTACGACCCGCACCGGCTCTTCGACTTCCCACGGGCCATCGAGTCGGCCCCGAGCCCCGGCCGCCCATCACGGGGAGGCACCCCGGGGCCGACGGTGGCGTCCAGCGGGACGGGCGGCAGGAAGCCGGCCGCGATGCCCTTCCCGCGGCAGCGGTTCCACGAGCTGCGCGAGCAGAAGTCCCCCGTCGACCCGGCGGAGCTCGATGCGATCTGGGCCGCTCTCGACACCGTCCGCATCGAGGAGATCCTCGGAGAATGGACCGGAGACGTCTTCGACACAGGCCATCGCGGCTCACTCGCGACGAAAGCCATCCGCTGGCGCGGCAAGAACTTCCACTCGGCCCAGAACGTGAAACCTGTCGTCCTGCACGGTCTCGAAGGAATGTCCATGATCGAGGCCGCACCCAGCGACGCAAGCCTGTGGATGGTGGAGTTCCGTAACGAAGTCACCGCGGCCATGGTCTACGACCACGTGGCTGTGATCGACCACTTCAAGAAGGTCGACGACGAAACACTCATGGGAGTCATGGGCGGAAAGGATGTTGTCCTCGACGGAGGACGCCACCTCTATTTCTCCCTGAAGCGGGACCGGGGACACAACGCCACCAAGGTCTTCGCGGGTGAAGTCGGGCCACAGCCGCTCGCATAAGAACAGCTCCGACTGCATTGTCCGCCAGGTCAGATACCCCGACAGACGCTGCTCGCCCGAGGTTCGGATCACCAGGTCCGGGTCCTCGAGCCCCGCCGTGCCCAGATGCGACGCGAACTCCCCCTCCCACCACGACAGGTCTCCGGCCGGCTCCTGCGGCCACGCTCGCGGAACTTCTGTGCCAGCGACCGAGCCGCGGCGACGATCTCCCGCCGGCCGTCGTGGGCCACAGCAATATTGGCCTGAACCCCCTCCACCTGCTCGGTTCGCCACTGCACGTCCTGGACACAAGAGGGAACAGGCCCACGAACAACAAGGACACGGCGCCTTGCGCGACCAGGGATTCGCTGCTCCAGGAACCCGGTGCCACGGAAGCTGGATCGGGTCACACCGCCAACTGTGCGGAGGAGACGGGTGCAGTGGGGAGAGTCACGTGAGCGGGCGCGTGATCTTCCTCCACACGTGTGAATACGCCGCCTCGTGGCAATGGGCGGACACCGCTGTGGGGTGTGTGAGGATCCCCCTCAGCCTCACGGACGCGGCACACTTTCACGCCCGGCGTGCAAAGCGCTCAGGCGGCTGCTCACGCCGGGTCCGAGGTAAGCAGCACCGCTCCACCGCACCGTTCACTCTTGCCGCAGAGATCCCAGGGCGACCTGACGTCCGCGAGGATCCATCAATCAACTGGCCGCACACACCGTACCCGGCCCGAGCCAGTCAGGGCCCAGTACCGGGACAGCAGATCAGTTCCTGGTGGCGTCGAGCCGCGAAGCTCTGGACTTTGGCACTGCCCCTGGCGAGCAACTGCTCGCCAGGGGCATCGGTCACTCCCGCTCTGCGGACCAACGAGGCGCCACCACAGCCGACACGGGCTGAACATGGCGACGCCCCACTGGCGGCTGAGGGCCGCCGGCGGGGCATCTATGCGGACGGCTCAGACCGGCTGGATGTTCTCCGCCTGCGGGCCCTTCGGGCCCTGCACGACGTCGAACTCGACCTTCTGGCCTTCCTGCAGCTCACGGAAGCCCTGGGCGGCGATGTTCGAGTAGTGCGCGAAGACGTCAGCACCGCCGCCGTCCTGCTCGATGAAACCGAAGCCCTTCTCGGCGTTGAACCACTTCACTACACCCGTAGCCATGCTGCTCTCCTCAACGTACGCAGTCGCCGACGCCCGCATACCGCGACCGCCATACCCGCACCGCGCCGCCCGGCCGCGGTCCTGGACGCCGAAACGACCTTTAACTGCGATCATGGGCGAGCAGCGGCTTGCAACCACGACTGCTCCTAGCAACCACGCTATCGCCCCGAGCGCCCGGTGGTTCAGCAGACACGAACACTGGGACGCCGCGGTCCTCTCCGACACCGCCGAAGTCACTTGCCCTCTGCCCGCGCGCAGATTCCGAGGCGTCACCTTCGGCAAACAGCGCGCGCTGGCCCGTCCTGAGCTCGCTGTCAGCGCTGCTGTTTCGGAAGACCCCACTCGTTCCTCGCACGGCCTTCGGCTCTGGTCCGGCGGATGCGGCGCGACCATTCCGGCAGCCACCAATTCGCCCGACCCGCAAGCTGCATGGCGGCCGGCACCAGCAACGCGCGGACGAGGGTCGCATCCAGCAGCACGGTCACCGCCAGTCCGGTCCCCAGCAGTTTCAGCGAGGTGATGCGGGACATGGCCAGGGCGCTCATAGTGATCACCACCACCAGAGACGAGGCACTGATGAGACGTCCGGTGCAGGCCATGCCGTAGACGATCGAGGAACGGCACTCTCCGGTCGCCCTGTACCGCTCCTTGATGCGCGACAACAGGAAGACCTCGTAGTCCACGGATAGGCCGAGGGCGATGCAGATCGTCAGCAGGAGCATGCTGATCTCCAGCTGCCCGGTGACCGTGAAACCGCCCATCCCGAGGCGTCCTTCTTGGAAGACGGGGACCATGCAGCCGATGCCCGCACTCAGGCTGAGGACGGCAAGGACAACCGTCTTGATGGAGACGAACAGGCCGCCGGTAAAGGACAGCACCACGAGCAGCGCACTGCCCCCGGCCAAGAGGGCGGCCAGCGGAACTCGGCGGGCGAGCTCCGCCTTCGTGTCCGCCGTACGGGCAGTGGTTCCGCCGATGACCCGAGGAACGAAGGCAGGCAGTGCACGAATCTGCCCCAACACCCTTTCGGACGAGCTCGCTTGCGTACCCGAGAGCAGGCGTACGGTCAAGAGCACAGCACCGTCGCGTGCCAACCGGTGATGCGCCGGAGCCGGCGGGGCGATCCGGCTGCCGTCACGGTAGGAGCCTGTTACCGTGTCCACCCCGGAGACGCCGTCGATCGACGACAGCCGACGAGCGTAACGGTCCACCCTCGCAGCGACAGCTGCCACCCAGGGATCGCCCACACTCAGCACCACGGGCAGTCTGGTCCCGCCAACCTCCGGAAATTCGGTCCTCACGAGCTCACTGGTCTGTCGCACCTGCGTGGACTCCGGCAGTACGCGCTCGTCGGCAACACCGAACTGCGCCTTGTTCAACGGCATCGCGCAGCTCAGCAAGAGCACCGCTGCCAAAACACCCCACAGCACAGGGCGCCTGGTGGCGGCGCTTCCCAGCCGCGCCCACAGCCTGCTGTACCCGGGAACGGCCGGGACCGCCTTGGGCGCGTCCAAGGTCTTGTCCGCCTGAAACGGCAGCACCCTTCGCACCCGGTCGAACAGCCATCGATCCAGTCGTGCGGCAGGAAGCATACTGACCCGCAACAGCGCCGGGTAGACAAAGACCGCGGTCACCGCGGCGAAGGCGACCACGGCGATCCCACCGGCTGCCAGTGAACGCAGAAACGGCACCGGAAAGACGAGCAGTGCCGCCAGGCAGGCGATGACCGTGGCGGCTGAGAACAGCACGGCATGCCCGGCCGACCGAACCGCCAGGACGACGGCGTCGGCTACTTCCGCCCCTCGCGCCATCTCCTCACGACAACGCATCAGAACCAGGAGGCCGTAGTCCACCGAGAGGCCGAATCCGAGTGCCGCTGTGACGTTGACGGCGAACACGGAGACGGGCATCACGAGCGTTAGTCCGTTCAGCACCGCCAGCGTCGCCGTGATGGAGACGACCGCGATCACCATCGGCAACAACGCCAGCGCGGCCGAACGCAGGGTCACCATCAGGATGACCAGCACGAAGGGCGCGGCGGCCATCTCGGCACGGCGTAGGTCCTCTCTGCTCAGCCGGACTGCCTCCGCATTGCTCCACACGGGTCCGGCCACGGCCACGGAGACGCCCCCGTGCGTTCCCGCCAGGCGCGGGACGATGCGCTGCGCCGTGTTGACCGCCTGCACCCCGCTTCCGGTCAGCTCGACACCGATCAGGGCGGCATGCTCGTCACGAGACAGCAGAGCGGGCAGTGCCGTGTCCCAATAGCTCCACACCCGTGCCACGCCCGGTTGATCGGCTGCCGCGCGGGCCAAGGCACGGCCCTGGGCGGCCGTCTCGCCATATTTCATCGAGGTTCGGCCGGAGACCAGGAACATCAAATCGGCGGACGGCTGGTCGAATTCTTCTTCAATCACACGGTCAGCCCGGTCGGACTCGGTCCCGGTGGCGGTGAACCCGGACGGAGTCAACCGGGATGAACACCCGATCACAGCCGGAAGGAGAGCCAGCCCCAGCACCGAGACCAACGCCAGTACCCGCCACGGATTTCCACGAATCCACTTCACCGTGAGCATGGGGCGACTTTACCTATAGGAACGTTCCCCTGCCGGGCATACCCGCGCACTTGCGATAGAAAAGAGACATGAAGACAAAGGTCGACACCTACGCCGCGGGCAGTCGCGCAAAATCTGGAGAACAGCACTATACGATTTCCGTCGCTCGTGACGAAAATACGATCCTCGAAGCCCAGCAGCTGCGCTTCCGAGTATTCAACCAGGAACTCAAATCGAGATATCACGCGGAGCATGGCCTGGAGATGGATGGAGTTGACCAGTATTGCGATCATCTCGTCGTCCGCCGCGCTGACACCGGTGAAATGGTCGGCATGCACCGCCTCCTCCCGCCCAGGGGTGCCGCGCAGGCGGGCGGCCTGACGTCAGAAGCCCTGTTCGATCTGAGTCCGCATCACGCGTTGAGACCGGCGCTCGTCGAGCTCACCCGGGTGTGCGTTCACCCGGACCACCGCACCGGGCCTGTCATCGCCATGCTGTGGGCGGGAACGATCCAATACATGGCGCGCGGCGGCCACGCCTGGCTCTCAGGACGCATGACCTTCCCCCTCTTCGACGGTGGCGCCCTAGCCGCAGCCTGCCGGGAACATGTGGCGGCCGGCGGTCACATCGCGCCTGACCGCTACCACGTACGCCCTCACACCCCCTGGAAGCCCACGGCGAACGACCACCGCCCCGGCCTTCCGATGCCCCCCAAACTCCGCGGATACCTGCTTGCCGGCACATGGGTGTGCAGTGAGTTCGCCTACGATTCCCAACACGACGAAGTCAGTCTCTACCTCCTGCTCTCCCTTGAGAACACCGATCCGCGCCGGCGGAAGTTCCTCCTGTCACTGGGGGACCGACTGACCGCCTGACGCTCCTGCGAGAGTTCGCCGTTCGGGCCAGCGGCGCAGTGTGATGCGGTAAAGCGTCGAGGCCTGGCGCATGAAGGCGATCTCACTGGCCCGCAGGTAGGTGCGGTACCGCAGGTAGGCGTCGGGACCGACGAGCAGCTGAGCCTCCTCCCGGGCCTGAAACAGCCGGGAGGACCAGCCGCGCAGGGTGCGGGCGTAGTCCGCGCCGTCCTCGCGCAGTCTGGTGATCGCGAAATACGGCTCGCACGCGGTGGCGATCTCGGACAGCCGCGGCAGCGCCGATCCGGGGAAGACCTCCCGTGCGAAGAAGTCGGGTACGGACTCCTCGTGTTCCGCATGATCGGTCAGCGCGATGGTCTGGAGGCTGAGCCGACCGAGCGGCGGCAGCCATCCGGCGCAGCGCGCGAAGAATGCGCGGTAGGCCCCGATCCGTTCGTCACGGGACATGTCCTGATGGGTGAAGTGCTCGAACGCGCCGATCGAGACGATGCCGTCGTACGGCTCGGCCGTCTCGTGGTCCCGCCAGTCCTGGATCTCAACGTCGACGCCGGCCAGCCCGAGCGAGCGCACGTGCGCGTACTGGTCGGCGCTGAGGGTCAGGCCGACCGCCTGCCGGACACCGGCCTCCTCGACGGCCGTCCGCAGCAGGCTCCCCCAGCCGCAGCCGATGTCCAGCAGCCGGCCGCCCGCCGTGACGCCCGCTTGGTCGAGGTGGTACCGGAGCTTGGCGTGCTGCGCCTTCGCCAGCAGGTCCGTGTTCCCGGGCGCGCCCGTGATGCCGTCCCACAGGGCGCAGGAGTACGTCAGGCCCGGATCGAGCCACAGGGCGTAGAAGTCCTTGCTGATGTCGTAGTGGGCCTGGATGTCCGCAGCGGTGGCACCGGTGCGAGGGCGTTGGCCGGTCCGGGTGTTCACGGGCCGCCTCTCTCGTCGTACGAAGTGGATGGGGCCGGGCAAGGGATGAGGGCAGGAGGAGCGGCCGCCCTCATCCGGTCGAACAGACGACTGGAGCGCTCGGCCCTGGTCCGCAGCTCGTCGAGATGGCGGCCGATGCGCTCACGTGCCTGCTCGCCGGCGGGGCCGAGACCGGCGCGGGTCATCACTCCCAGGGCACGCAGCAGTGGCTGGAGCACACGCTGCCTGTGGATGTCGAGGTCATAGATGCCGAACGCGGCGATCCGCATGGCGCGCTGCCGGTAGCCGGCAATGGTGGTACTCGGCCACTCGAAGGAGCAGATGACGTCGGCGAGGGCGCAAACCGCGCCGTCGGGGTCCAGTTCCAGAGCGGCGGTGTATACGTCGCGATAGAAGATCATGTGAAGGTTCTCGTCGGCCGCGATCCGGGCGGTCAGCTGACGGGCCACCGGATCGGCGCAGGCCAGTCCGGTGTTGCGGTGGGCCTCCCGGGTGGCCAGCTCCTGGACGGTGACGTAGGCCAGGCCGTGCAGCAGGGACGTGTGGCCGCTGGTGTAGCCGGTGGACACGTGCTGCATGCGCTGGCGTTCCAGGGCCAGGGGGTCCACGGCACGGCGTGCGTGCAGGTAGCCGCGCAGCGCGTGGGCGTGGCGGTCCTCCTCGGCCGTCCAGCGGTGCACCCAGGTGCCCCAGGCGCCGTCACGGCCGAACTGGGTGGCGATCTCGAAGTGGTAGCTCGGCAGGTTGTCCTCGGTCAGCAGGTTGACCGTCAGTGCGTCCGCCACGACCTCCGGGAGCTCGGACTGGTCGGCCTGCCAAGGGGTGCCGTCGAGGGGGCCGTCGAAGTCGGAGGCCCGGCTCCAGGGGATGTAGGCGTGGGGGAACCACTCCGTTGCGTTTGCCAGGTGGCGGTCCAAGAGCGTGGCCACGGTCGGCTCCAGCTCCGCCAGGTGATCGAGGGGGAGGGTCATCACGCAGGCTCCTGATGCGTCGGCCGATGTCAGGGGCGCTGGAACACGAGAGCCGCGTTCTGGCCGCCGAAACCGAAGGAATTGGAGAGCACCGTCTCCAGCCGGGCGGGCCGTGGAACCTTGGTGACGACGTCGAGGTCGATCTCCGGGTCCATCCGGTCGAGGTTGGCGGTGGGCGGGATGAGCTGATGGTGCAGGGAGAGCACCGAGCAGACGGCTTCCACGGCCCCGCTGCCGCCGAGTAGATGCCCCAGGACCCCCTTGGCCGAGGTCACGGGAGGCGGGGTGTCGAAGACCCGGCGCAGCGCCGTGGCTTCCGCGATGTCGTTTATCGGTGTGGCGCTGCCATGGGCGTTGACGTGTCCCACGTCGCGCGGTGCGAGTCCGGCGCCGTCGAGCGCCGCGTGCATGGCCCGGACCGCGCCGTCGCCCGCGGGGTGGGGGACCGTCGGGTTGTGGGCATCCCCGGAGAAGCCGTAGCCGGTGAGCCTGGCGTACTCCCGGGCCCGTCGGGCCCGGGCGTGCTCGGACCTTTCGAGGACGAGGACTCCGGCGCCCTCGGACAGGACGAAGCCGTCCCGGTCGGCGTCGAAGGGACGGGACGCTCCGGCCGGGTCGTGCATGCGGGTGGACAGTGCGCCCATGCGCCAGAAGAGTGCCGATCCCAGTCGGTTGCAGCCGGAGTCGGACCCGCCGGCCACGGCGATGTCGCACGCGCCGGATCGGATCAGCATGCTCGCGATGCCGATGGCGCTGGCACCTGACGCACAGGCGGTGGTGACGCCCAGGGTGGGGCCCAGCGCACCGAGCATGGTCCCGACCTCGCCGGCGGCCATGTTCGGCAGGCTGCGGGGCAGGACCGTGGGCGACAGGGCGAGGAGGCGGCCCTTCTCCAGGATCTGGCAGGCCTTGATGGTGGTGTCGTGGCTCGATCCCCCGGTACCGATCACCACCGCGACCCGGCTGCCGTCCCACAGCGCGGAGTCCAGCCCGGCGTCGGCGACGGCCTCCTTGGCCGCTGCGTGAGCGAAGCGGATGAACCGGTCGGTGCGCCACGCCAGGCCGGGAGCCAGGGCTGGCTCGAGACCGGCATCCGCCACCCGGCAGGAGATCGTCACCGGCAGCCCGTCCATCGACGGATCGTGGGTGGCCGTGGGGACGCCGCCGCAGAGGCGGTCCCAGGTGGCGCCGACACCCACTCCTGCAGGCGTGACCATTCCCAGCCCGGTGACGGCTACGGCATGGCGGTTCATGCGTCGTTCTTCGCAGCGGCCCCAGCCGACCGCAGGACCTGGTCCACGGCCGCGACCGCCTGGGCAAGCGTGGTGTCGAGGTTCATCTGCTCGAGAAGGCTTTCCTGGACATCGACTCCAGTCTGCTCTTCGATCACCACGATCAATTCCATAACGGCAATGGAATCGAGCTCGAGATCCGAAAACCTGACGGGCCCGTCTAGTTTCGTCGGATCGATCTGAAAATGCGACTGAAGGAGATCCTTCAGCCGCGCCTCAGTGAATTCCTCGACGATCTGAGAGTCCATGAAAAACCACCGCTTCCGTTGCCCTTCCGGCGTTTCCGGCGAGGACGCCCCTCACTCCTACCACGCCCGCGATCCCCTGAAGAAGTCATTTCTAAAGCGTATACAGAAGTGTTCATTCGTATGCAGCAATTTCGAGGTGCAGGTGCCGCGCGGGATTGGTGAGCTCGCGGGGACGCCTCGGGGCCACGGCAGGGGCTGACGGCAGAGGAGACGTAGAAGCGGGCGACGAGGGCCGTGGTCAGGCTCAGCCGACGGGAGCTCGGTGGCGGAAGGATGCGACCGCGATGGTGCGCCTGGTGGTGGCCTCGCTGATGGCGAGGTCGCTCTTCTGGTGGACCGGGTCGTCGGGATCGTACGAGGTGCGCAGCGCGAGGGTGAGGGTGGCGTCCAGGTCGGCATTGGCGAGGTAGCAGATGCGGGCGTCGAGGAGTGTGCGGTCGAGGAAGGCGCGGTCGGTGCCACCGGAGGCCCGCCATTGGTGGAGCTGAGCACGCTCCACAATGGGGAAGAACGCGGCGAAGTAGAGCAGGCCGACGCCGTTGACATCGCGGACGACGTCGACGGGGTGTTCCAGAACGAGGTCGGGTGCCGAACGGGGCCAGTGGGAGCGCACGGAGTCGGGGAAGACCCCGAGGTCGCGGGCGCGTGCGCAAAGGTGGCGAGGGCTGTCCGCGTGGGGCAGATGCATGTGAGTGAAACCGACCGGTGCGCTGCGCACGAGCGCAACGTTGCTGCGGGGATCGCTGCGCGAGACCCACACGTTGAGGTTCTCGACGTACAGGCAGTCCGGGCGAGGTCGGCTGGACATCTCGTCCGCGTCGAAGGGCAGCGGCGCCTGCCCCTCTGCTGTGATCCGGCGGATCCGGTGCACCGTCACCACGGACAGGCGACCGCTGTTGAAGACCAGGGAGTCGACCTCGATGCGTTCGCCGAACGTCAGATCACGGGGATGGAATCGGGAACCGGAGGTGAGGCGGTAGTAATAGAAGGCAAGGTAGGACGGTAGTCCCCGTGCGTCGCGGGCGTTGAACACGTCCAAGCCACACACCATGCTGACGGTCTGCCACGTCCAGTCGCCCACGCACGCGACCAGGTTCTGCAGGGGCCCACACATCCCAGGTTGCACGATCATCATCCGGCGCACCGATGCCGGGCCGGTCCGCTCCGCCTCGCAGAAAGGCATGCCCTCTGGAGGAGCCAGCACATCACTCACCACAATCCCCCTTCCAGGCCCGACGTCCCAGGGACGCCGGTATGTGGCGTCGCAGCCTGCGACAACGAAGATCGTCCCTGCACCCCTCCAAGTTCAAATCTCCTGCCGCTAAATGGATTACCTCGGCATCGAACCAGCCAGGCCCCGACGAAACTACGGAAGTGGAGTCCGCGTACTACCCTGGCCGCCCGTTGCGCCGCCGGCTTCGCCGTCCGATGGAGCGGCCAGTTCGCGCTGCAAACCGCGCTGGTCCTGCTCGTCGGTGTCAGCAGCGTCGATCCGGGTGTGGTCCCTCGGAAGGCGTACTGGGTGCCAAGGCTGCGCCGGCGCTGTGCCCACGCCGTCAAGCGAGGCGGCCACCCCCGGCCGCAGGGCGGCCTCTTCCCTGTCAGCTGTGGCCAGGTCAGGCCGCGGTGCGAAGTGGCACGGCCTGCGGGTCATGCCTACACCCGTTTGAATCTTGATCGTCGCCGACCACTCCGTTCCCCCTCCACCCGCGCCACGCGTCGTGCGGCTGCGAGCATGCCTGTGCAGGCATTCGCAGGGTGGGGAGTTCAGGTGCCGCGAGAGCTCAACGAACGGCAGCAACAGGTGCTGCAATGGGTCGGCCAAGGCTGCCCTCACGGCGTGTGGGAAGGGACCGGGCACAAACTCAGCTGCCAAGCCCTGCACAGCCGCGGACGGGTCAAAGTCTCCAGGCGCCAGGGGCAGTGGTCCGTCGCCCTCACCAAGGCCGGCCAGCAATACCTGGACCACGGATCCCATCCGCCGGAACAGCCTCGCGGCAAAGACACCGCTCCCGCGCCGCAGACTGGAATCCAGCCACCCGACGTGGCCAAGAGCAAAGAATCCAGCAGCCAGGCGGCTGCGCTCGTACCGGTTCAGCGAACGAGCTCCCTTCCGCGGAAGAAGGCCAAGACCGTCACGGAGCAGCTCCTGGAGGAGCTCGCCAAAGCCGGCGGCCGCGTCGTCAAACGCGAAGCCAGCGGTCGGGAGACCGAGAACTGGCCGATCCGTGTTGCCGCAGCACGGCGGTCGGGAAAGATCCCTGCAACCAAGGAAGTGCACGCAGGCTGGTGCCGTGACGGATACGAAATCCGGCTGGTCGACCTGGAGGCGGCACGGGAGAAACGGCTGCAATGGGAAGCCGCGATGCAACTTTTCAATCTCGACGTCAAGCGGCTTCTGTGCCCTGAGGGGATCGATCCGCGGTAGGCGGCATGTCTGCCAGGGGCTTGAACGGGCCGCCTTCACCTCACTGCCGATCCTCCTCAGGCTTGCTCGTTCGAGTGAAAGCTCCCTGTTTCCGGCATGGTGTCGAGCGGTCGGCTGATCATGGCGATGGACTGCGACCGGGTGCGCTGACCGCCTTGCGAGGTGGCGTCGTTGCCCTTGCCTGAGCCCGGTTGCGGGCGATTCGCCGACCATCCATTCCAGTGGGAGACGCAGTGGCTGACACGATCAAGATCGCAATCGCGGGCCCGAAGACCGGCACGGAGACCCGGTACGCCGACATGCAGTTCATCGGCGTCAGGCGGGCCATCAAGGACATCAACGCCAGGGGCGGCGTCAACGGCAAGATGGTGGAGGCCAAGGAGTACGACGACGGCGGAGACCCCAAGAAGGCCGTCGCCGCGGCGAACAAGATCGTCAACGACGGCGTGAAGTTCGTCATCGGCCACATGGCCTCGGTCACCACCCAGCCGGCCTCGGACATTTACGAGGACGAGGGCGTCATCATGATCACGCCTGGTGTCACCGACCCCGAGATCACCGCCCGCGGCTACCGGCTCATCTTCCGCACGGTCCCTGTTGACAGCGCGCAGGGTCCGGCTGCCAGCAGCTCCTTCGCCAAGGACCCCGAGAACAAGGCGATCGTTGACGCGATCAAGGCCGACGGCTTGGACCCCAGCGGGCTCTACGTCTTTCCTGCTTATTCCGCGGTCGAGTTGATCGCCGAAGGCATCAAGGCGGCCAAGTCGGAGGACACCGACAAGGTCGCCAAGGAGCTTCACAGCGGCACGTTCAGGACCTCAATCGGCACCATCTCCTTTGACGAGAAGGGTGACTTGAAGGACTAGTTCGTCGCGGACAGGTCTCGGTCGGGGCTCCCAGGCAAGCGTTCTACGTCGTGGCGACCTGGAAGGGCGTGTGGTCGCGGATCATGGCCCAGAGAACGTTCACGCGACGGCGGGCGAGGGCGATGACAGCTTGTTTGTGCCCCTTGCCTTCCTTCCTCTTCCGGTCGTAGTACGTCTTGGAGATCGGGCAGAAGAACACGCTGACCTGGGCGGATAGGTAGAGGGCCCGTTGGAGGCCGCGGTGGTAGCGGCGGGGCCTTCGCAGGTTCCCGCTGACCTTTCCGGAGTCCCAGGGGACCGGGGCCAGCCCGGCGAGGCGGTCGGGGCTGGCGAAGGCCGTGAGGTCACCGCCGGTCGCGGCGATGACCTCGGCGCCGAGGGTGGGGCCCGTGCCGGGCATGGTGAGGATGACCTCGGCGTCCCGGTGCCGACGGAAACGCGTTTCGATCCGGGCGTCGAGTTCAGTCACCTCGTCGTTGTGGGTGGCCACCGAGCGAGGCGTCCGACAAGTTCGGCGCCCAGCTCCTCGCCGCGCAGGGCGGTCATCTGGGCCTGGGCGGCGTCCACGGCCCGGGCCGCGAGCTCGCCAGCCCTTTGGGCCTTGCGGTTACGGAGCCAGGTCTCCAGCCGACTGACACCCTGCGACGGATCGCGGCCGGGGTCTGGTACGCCGTGAGCAGGAGGACGGGGCCCTTCTTCGTCAGGTCCAGCGCTCGTTCCAGCGCGGGGAAGAACTCCAGGAGCTGGGCCCGCAGGCAGTTGATCTGGCGGGTCCGGTCGTGGACCACGTCCAGGCGCCGGGCGGTGAGGAGCCGCAGGTCGAGGGCGATGTCGTCGCCGGGGCGGAGAATGCTCACGTCGCGGCGGATGCGTGCTTGGTCCGCAATGATGAAGGCGTCGCAGGCATCGGTTTTGCCTTCACCCCGGTAGGTGGTGGACGCCTGGTGGATGGTCCGGCCAGTGAGGAGCCCGTAGACCACAAATGCACCCCCGCCACCTGACCACCCGACACTCAGCGTAGCCAGGCGGGGTGCCCCTTCAACCCACTCGTCGAGCCATTGCGGAGCAGGCCCTCTGGAGAGAATCTGGGGAGAATCGGCTACCTAAAGCCGCACGAACGTGAAAGATCGAGAAAGACACGTTCGCACAGGTCAGCTCACCTCCAGCGAACAAAGCCCCTGGTCAGCGCAGCCAAGTGGACAACTTCATGACGTACGTGCCGAGTTCGTCGGCCCCCCGCACCCTCCCCCTCGGCCACGCGCCCGCCCACTTCCAGCCCTACGAACGGCCCGGCCAGCCCTAGCCTGACCGCGCCACCGGAGCCCGCGCGAGCCTGGGGCCTTCGGGACCCGCACGACCACTCTCGCCACGGCGGCGCCGGGCCGGGCGCCCCATTGCGGGGACACCAAAACGGTAACGGGGGAAGTTGGTGGCGGGGTGTCCCGCAGGGCACGGCCGTCGCCGAGCACGAGGAGCGGTCGACCAGCGAGACCGACCCCAGCTACTGCAGCCGCACCCACGTCGGCGCCGAAGGCTTCGGCTACGCCACCGACATGGGCGGCATCCGGGGCGGACGAATCCGAGTGGACCACGGCCAGCTGATCAGCGATCTCGACATCCGCGTGGACGGCGACCGCCGCTGGGCCACGCCCGGCGACGTCCTGCACGTCAGAAAGGGCGCAGACGTCGCCCTGACCGTCCGCACTGCCCAGGCCACGGCGGCGACTGGGCCGGCGTCGTCCGGAGCCGGCCCGTGTGGACTTCATCCAGGGAGACGTGACCGCCTGCGGTCGCGGGCCGGGGCACCTTCATCACGCCGACGGCCAGGGGGTGAAGTCGTACGAGGTGAACAAGTCGACCGACCCGGTGCGCCTCACCTACGGCCTCAGCCGCACCAGCCAGGCGGCCTACCGTCCGACAGCGCGGTACCGACGGCAACCTCACCGCTGTCGGTCCGATCGGGCCAGCACATCGCACTGCGCCCGCCAGGTGGCACGGCCGCAAGGCTCTCCGGCCGGACCGCGCGGACGGGGCTGCTGTCGCCGATCGGCGCTGTTGCATCAGTCGGCCGGACGGGCCGTGTAGTCGCCGTCCTGCTCCACAGCCGCGAGGAGTACGGCCGTGTCCCCGCTGACGCCTTCCTCCAAGCGCAGGGCTGGCCCTGCCTCGACCCGCTCAACGCAGCGCAACCAGCACCGAACCAGCACGGGAGTGAGTACCGCCACCCCGAAATGGTGCGAGTTCCGCAATTCCGGCAGGGTCTCACGACCCCGTTCCGGAGGGGTTCCGGGGACGATGGTCGAGCCGTGTGGTGCGCGGGCACACCAGTCGGAGCTTGATTGTGATGGCGGGCCACATATACCGCTGACCTGCGGACTTCTACGTTGTGGCCACACCGACGTCCCCGCAGACACCCTGGAAGTGGTGCACATGGTCTCCCCCGGAACCGCCCCTCACACTCCAACCGGAATCCGGCGGATCGTCGCCGCCAGTCTCGTCGGGACCACCATCGAGTGGTACGACTTCTTCCTCTACGGCACCGCCGCCGCGCTCGTCTTCAACAAGCTGTTCTTCCCGACGGCCGATCCCCTGACCGGGACGCTGATCGCCTTCCTCACCTACGCGATCGGCTTCCTGGCACGGCCGTTGGGCGGGGTGGTCTTCGGGCACTTCGGGGACAAGGTCGGGCGCAAGAAGCTGCTGGTGCTCAGTCTGCTGATGATGGGCGGGGCGACGTTCGCGATGGGGTTGCTGCCCACGCACGCGACCATCGGGATCGGTGCGCCGATCCTGCTCACGCTACTGCGGCTGATACAGGGCTTCGCGCTCGGCGGGGAGTGGGGCGGGGCCGTGCTGATCGTCTCCGAGCACGGCGGGGACGAGCACCGCGGCTTCTGGGCGTCCTGGCCGCAGTCCGGCGCACCCGGCGGGAACCTGCTGGCCACCGGCGTCCTCGCGCTGCTCGCCTCCGTGCAGTCCGACGCCGCCTTCCTGGCCTGGGGTTGGCGGATCCCGTTCCTGCTCTCCGGGGTGCTGGTGGCCGTCGGGCTGTGGATCCGGCTCTCGGTGTCCGAGTCCCCGGTCTTCCTCGCCGCGCGGGCCAAGGCCGACGCGGCGGCGGCCCGCGGGGCCGCCGAACGCGCCCCCGTCGTCCAGGTGTTCCGCCGGGACTGGCGCCAGGTGCTGTTCGCCATCGGTACCCGGTTCGGCGAGAACATCTCGTACTACGTCCTCACCTCCTTCCTCCTCGTGTACGTCACCGCGCACCTCGGCCTGGCCAAGACCACCGCCCTGAACGCGGTCCTGATCGGCTCGGCCGTCCACTTCGTCACCATCCCGGCCTGGGGTGCGCTCTCCGACCGGATCGGGCGCCGCCCGGTGACGCTGATCGGTTCCGGCGGCATGGCCCTGTGGGCGTTCGCCTTCTTCGCCCTGCTCGACTCGAAGTCGTTCCCCGTGATCGCCGCGGCCGTGACCGTCGGACTGCTGCTGCACGGTGCGATGTACGGGCCGCAAGCGGCCTTCATCTCCGAGATGTTCGACACCGAGGTCCGCTATTCCGGAGCCTCGATGGGCTCCCAGCTCGCCTCGATCGTCGCCGGGGCGCTGGCCCCGATCATCGCCGTCGAACTGCTCGGGGACTACGGCTCCTCGGTCCCGGTGTCGATCTACCTCTGCGCCGCCGCCGTGGTCACCACCCTCACCGTCGCCTTCGCCAAGGAGACCCGCGGCCGCGACCTGGCGCGTACCGTGAACGACACCTCGGCGCCCGGGGCGTCCGGACGGCCCGGGCGAAAGGCTGCGCAGACCCAGCGGGCCGCCTGACCTTGGAAGGAACTCCCGTATGACCTCGGTGTGGACGGCGGACGACGGGGCGCCGGGTGGCCCGGCCGGCGCCGCGGCCACCGCGCTGCGGGAGTTGCTCGGTCTGCTGGCCGACGGAGCGCCGGCCGAACGCTTCGCCCGGCCCGCGGCGGACGCCCGCGCGGCCGGGGCCGGGGCCGGGGAGCAGGCGTGGGTGGAGGAGGCCACCCGGGTCGCCCTGGACATCCGCCGCACCCTCGACCAGCACCGGCGCCGCGAGGCGGAACTCACCGCGCTGTTCGACACCGCCGGTGACCTGGCCGCCCTGCGGGACCCGGACGCCGTCCTGCGGGCCATCGTGCACCGAGCCCGGCTGCTGCTGGGGACGGACGTCACCTACCTCACCCTCAACGACCCGGTCGTCGGGGACACCTACATGCGGGTCACCGACGGCTCCGTCTCGGCCGCCTTCCAGCAGTTGCGCCTGGGCATGGGCGAGGGGCTCGGCGGTCTGGTCGCCCAGAGCGCCCGCCCCTACGCCTCCGCCGACTACCGCACGGACGACCGCTTCAAGCACACCGCGGCCATCGACCACGGGGTGGGCGAGGAGGGACTGCGCGGGATCCTCGGCGTTCCGCTGCGGGTGGGCAACCGGGTCATCGGGGTGCTGTACGCCGCCGACCGGGAGGTCCGCGAGTTCGCGCCCGAGGCGGTCGCCCTGCTCGCCTCGCTCGCCGACCACGCGGCCGTCGCCATCGACGGCGCCCGGCTGTTGGAGGAGACGCGCGCGGCCCTCGTCGAGCTGGGCGTGGCGAACGAGACCGTCCGCGCGCACAGCGAGGCGATGCGACTGGCCGCCGCGACCCATGACCGGCTCACCGAGTTGGTGCTGCGCGGCGCCGACACGGGCGACCTGGCCCGCGAGGTCGCGGCCCTGCTGGGCGGCGGTCTGGTCATCCACGACTCCGACGGCAGCGAGCTCGCCCGGGTGCCCGCGGGGCCTCACGGGCAGGAGGGGCCGGAGCTACCGGAACGGTCGGAGGCACGCGCGGAACGCGAGGCGTGGACGGCGGCGTCCCGTTCCGGAGGCCGGGCCGTCCGCGCGGCCGGGAACTGGGTCTGCGCGGTCCTCGCGGGGCCCGAACTCCTCGGCAGCATCACCCTCACCGGCCGCCCGGAGCTGCCCGACTCCGACCGGCGGCTCTTCGAACGCACCGCGCTGGTCACGGCGCTGCTCCTGCTGCTGCGCCGGTCCACGGCGCAGGCCGAGGACCGGGTCCGCGGCGAGCTGCTCGGCGACCTCCTGGCCACCGGGCCCGCGGGCCGGGTCCGGGATCCCGCGGGTCAGTCACTGCGGGCGCGCAAGCTGGGCGTCGACCTGACCCGCCCGCACACCGTACTGGTGCTGCACTGCGAGGCGGCGCAGCGGACCAGGCTGCTGGCCGAGGGGGCCCGCCGGGCCCGGGCCCTGGAGGGGCTCGCCGGACTGTACGAGGGCCGGGTGGTGCTCGTCGCGCCGACCGAGCACCCCGGTCCACTGGCCCGCTCGCTCGCCGAGGACCTGGGCCGGGTCCTGGCCGCACCGGTCACCGTGGGCTCCGCCGGGCCGGCCGCGGGCCCGCCCGGGCTGCCCGCCGCCCACGCCGAGGCATTGCGCTGCCTGGAGGCGCTGCACGCCCTGGGGCACACCGGTCAGGGGGCGGCCCTGCCGGACCTGGGCTTCCTCGGGATCCTGCTGGGCGAGCGCGGCGACGTCACCGGCTACGTGGAGCGGGTACTGGGTCCCGTACTGGACTACGACCGCCGGCGCGGCACCGAGTTGATCGGGACCCTGGAGGCGTACTACGCGCACGGGGCCAGCCTGTCCAAGGCCAAGGACGCGCTGCACGTCCACGTCAACACCGTGGTGCAGCGGCTGGACCGGATCCGTCAGCTCCTGGGCGAGAGCTGGAACACCCCCTCGCGCGCCCTGGAGATACAGCTCGCGCTGCGCGTACACCGCGTGGCGGGCCTCCCGCAGGGCTCATCGCCCGAGGTCAGCGGCATCCCGCGGTAAGGGCGCGTCAGGATCGTCGCTCGAACGTGCACATCCGAGCGATTTCCGTACGCTCGGTCGTCGCGGCCCTCTCTTTGGCCGGATCCGGGCTGTACGTCAGGAGCACCACGATGGCCATCCCCACCCGCACCACGCGCCTGCGTGCCTGAATGCTGGAAGGCCTCACCGACCAGGTGAAGCAGGAGCGGGGCCGGAGTCGGAGTCGGAGTCGGCAGGACGGTCCGGGCGGTGAGCACGGCCACCCCTGGTGGCGCGTGATGTGCCTGACCGGCCTGGACTACCTCTCCACCCTCGGCTACCAGCCCGGCATCGCGGCGCTCGCCGCCGGCCTGCTCTCGCCGCTCGCCACGATCGTGCTCGTCGTCCTCACCCTGCTGGGCGCGCTGCCCGTCTACCGCCGGGTGGCCGAGGAGAGGCCGCACGGCGAGGGCTCGATCGCGATGTTGGAGCGGCTGCTGTCCTTCTGGAAGGGCAAGCTGTTCGTCCTGACCCTGCTCGGGTTCGCGGCCACCGACTTCCTGATCACGATCACCCTCTCCGCCGCGGACACGACCGCGCACCTGGTGGAGAACCCGCACCTCACCGGCGTGCTGAGCGGGCACCAGCTGATCATCACCCTGATCATGATCGCGCTGCTGGGAGCCGAAGGCCGGGGACCGGACATCGGAAGATCCGGGCGCGCGGCGGCAGGTGCGTTGCTAACCTGCCCCCACACCGCGCTGTACCAGGGGAGGGTCCGATGCGGCCACGGCTGGTGTTCGTCCACGGGATCGGCGGACCGCGCGATCCGGAAGGTGAACGCGTCGCGTGGACGCGGGCGTTGGCCGAGGGCATGCGGGCGGCCGGGCACGCGGGAGCAGCGGCCGCGCTGGTCGCCGGCGAGGCGGTCGAGTGCGCCTTCGCCTACTACGGCGACCTCTTCGACCGGGAGCAGGCCCAGGGCGCCGGGGACCTGGACGCCGGGGCCCCGGGGGGCGATGCGGACGCGGTCCTGGCGGAGCTGCTGGTCGACTGGGTGGAGCACCTCACGGAGGCGGCGGACGCGGACGAGCTCCGGATCCTGGACCACGCCCGGGCGCAGGCCGCGCCCAGGGCGCAGGAGCAGGGCGGCGGGCAGGTCGTACGCCGCGCGCTCAACGTGGCCACCACGGTCCTGGCGCTGCGGCCGTGGAGCGGCGCCGGCCGCTGGATCACCCCGAAGGTTATGGTCGGTCATCTCGCGCAGGTCGCGCGGTACTTGGCGCGCGGCGAATCCGGTGCGGACGGCGCCGGCCTCGACCGGCGCATCCGCACCCGGGTCGCCGAGGCCATGGGGGACGGGCCGGCGGTGGTCGTGGCGCACTCCCTGGGGTCGGTCGTCGCGCTGGAGGCGCTCCACGAACACCCCGCAGCCGTGCCGTTGTTCGTCACGATCGGCTCCCCCCTCACCATGCGGACGGCCGTGTGGCCCCGGCTCGTCCCGCAGCCCCCGGTCGTGCCCGAGCGGGTCGGCGACTGGCTGAACTTCTGGGACCGTGACGACGTCCTCGCCGTCCGGCCGCGGCTGGAGCGGGACGTACGGGGCAACTCCGCGGGCGTCGTACCGCGGTCCCGCCGGATCGACTCGGACGGCGTCTGGGTGCACTCCGCCGAGAAGTACCTGGCGCAGCCGGCCGTCGCCGGACCCGTCGCCCAGGCACTGGCCCGGCTCGCGCGCCCGGATTCGCAGGCGGACGCGGACGTGGACACGGGCGCGGACACGGGCGCGGACACGGACACGGACACGGACACGGTCGTGGACGCGGACACGGACGGCGGGCAGCCCTGGTGAAACGCCGCCGGGCCGGGCGGCGCCACGTCCTGGTCATCGCACCGCAGTGCCCCTCGATGGTCCGGCTGACCTCCTTGGAGGAAGCGGCCGCCGGGCTGTACGGGGCGTTGACCGACGCCTCGCTCGGCGCCTGCGAACCGGGGCTGCCGGCCGGGCGCCCCTCCTTGATCAGCGGTGACGACCTGACCAGCGCGGCCCTCGTGGAGAGCGTGGGCGCCGCCATCGACCACGCGGCCGAGCACCGCGCGACCCTCGTCCTCGCCTTCCTCGGGCACGGCTTCGCCGCCGGGCGCACCAGCGCCCTGCACCTCATGTGCGCCGACTCCACCGACGACCTGCGGCACGGCTCGGTGAACGTGGGCGAGCTGCTGGTGCGGGCCGCGGACCACCCCGGGGTCGACGGCGTGCTCGGCGTCGTCGACACCTGCCACGCCGCCGGAGCGCCGCCCGCGGTGGCGGACCTGGCCGGGGGCGCCCGGAACGGCCGGACCCGGCTGGGGCTGCTGATGGCCTCCGCCCTCGGACAGCCCGCCGTCGACCTCGCCTTCTCCCGGAGCCTGACCGCCGTCCTGCAAGAGGGCCTTCCCGGGGGCGGGGCCACCCTCGGCGTGGCCGCCACCCGTGAGGCGCTGCGCGGCCTCCTGGTCGGGCAGAACGTCTCCGGTTTCGACTACGACGCGGACGGCGCGGCCGACGAACCGCTGTGGATCGCCCGCAACGCCCGGGCCCGGCACGGGTTGTTGGGCGGCTTCGGCGGGGTGCTCGCCGGTGAGGAACTCACCGAGGCGCTCGCCGCCCTGGATCCCGCGCTGCCCGTGCCGGACGGCGCCCCGGACGTGCGGGCGGCCCTGCGCTGCCGCGGCGAGCTGCTGCGCCATCCGCCCGGACCGCGGCGCGAGCGGGCGCTGCGCGGCCTCGACGGACTCCTCGTCGCGGTCCGCACGGTCGATTTCATCCGGAGCTGGCTCGGCGCCGACCTGACCACCGCCCGGCTGCGGCACACCCTGTACAGCATGCTGGCGGCCGAGGGACGGCTTCCCGCGGCCGGCGCCCCGGACCTCACCGACGTCGGCATCATCGACGAGCTGGTCTTCAACCACCCGGACACCGAACGGGACGGCAGGCGGGCCGTCGCCCGCTTCGTCACGCTCCTCGCCCAGGTCTGCGGCCGGGACCCGGGTGACCCCGAGCTGCACGCCTGGGCCGCGCGGATCGGGGCCCCCGTCGAGGTCAACGACGCCATCGAGCACACCGCCCGGCGCGCGGCCGGCCAGCGGCTCGGCCTCGTCGTCAGCCTGCACTCCTCCCTGATCGGGGACTGGCCCGAAGTCCTCGACGGCTGGCTGCTCCTGGACGGTTCGGTCATCCACCACGAGCAGTTCCCCAGCGACAGCGCGGACCGCGCGGGCGCCGAGAGCGCCGTGGAGGAGGCCGTCCTGTGGGCCGAGGAGCACGCCCGCACCCTCGAACTCCCCCTCAAACGGCTGGACCTGGCCGTGCCGAGCGGGCCGTTGCTGACCTGGCGGCCCGAAGAGGTGGGCGCCGCCATGCTCCTGGGCGTCCGCTACGACGTGCACCTGCACTGGAGCAGCCGGCTCACCCCCGACGCGGCGCTGCGCAGCATCGAGCCGGTGGTCGCCGCGCGGTGGGAGTCGATCGCCGAGTGCCGGGGGAGCACGCCCGTGGACTGGCTCGCGCACGAGGACCTGCTCGACGCGGCGCGGCTGCGCGGGCACCTGCGGGTCGGCCGCTACGCCCGCGGGATCGGCCTCAGCAGCCATCCCGGCGCCGACGCACGGCTGATGGAGACGCTGCTCGCCTACACCCCGGTGCTGCTGTGGCCGGACAGCGCCGCGGGCTTCCCCGAGGAGCGGCGCGCCGTCCTCGACCGTGAATGGTGGGCCATGCCGGGCGCCCTGGCGCACGCCTACCGCGAACGGTGGCGCGGCGTCGACGGCGCGGACCTCGCCGATCTGCGCGCCGTCTGGGACGACGAGCACTGGCTGCGCTTCTGCCGCCTCCTGCGGACGGCGCCCCTGCCCGTCCGTGACCGAGCCGAGGGGACCTCATGACCTGGGACGCGTACTACCGGGGTGACGGCGTGCCGAGGCCCGCCGCCGCCCTCCCCGCACCGCCGCCGTGGCGGACCTTCCCGATCCCGTCGTCGGCCGGCGTGTTCCGGCCGCCGGCGGGGCTGACCGACGCCGTGAACGCGGCCCTGGCGCTGCGCCGGCCGCTGTTGATCACCGGGGGCCCGGGCACCGGGAAGTCCACGGTGATCGAGCAGGTGGCCGCCGAGCTGGACCTGGGGCCCGTACTGCGCTGGCACGTCACCTCGCGCAGTACGCTCGCGGACGCCCTGTACCGCTACGACGCGCTCGGCCGCATCCACGCGCACCGGCTCCAGCAGGAGAGGGCCCGGGCCGGGGACGAGGCGGGCGCGGACGACATCGCCGCCTTCTTGACCCTCGGGCCGCTGGGGACCGCGCTGCTGCCCTCGCCCCGGCCGCGCGCGCTGCTCATCGACGAGATCGACAAGGCCGACCTGGACCTGCCCGGGGACCTCCTCGACGTCCTGGAACGCGGCGAGTTCCGCGTGAGCGAGCTGATGCGCGAGGAGCAGGACCGGGCGCTGGTGCGGGTCTGGGAGAGCGGGGCGCGCCACCTCGTCGAGGACGGGCACGTGCAGTGCACCGAGTTCCCCTTCATCGTGATGACGAGCAACGGCGAACAGGAGCTACCGGCGCCCTTCTTGCGCCGCTGCGTGCGCTACACCATGCCCAAGCCGACCGCCGAACTGATCCGCGACGTCGTACGGGGCCACCTGGGCCTGGAGGTCGGCGACGCCGGTCCGGCTGCCGAGCTGGTGGACGGCTTCGTGCGGCGGGTCGCGGCGGGCGAGAGCGTGGCGGTCGACCAACTCCTGGGCACCCTGCACCTCTTGGACGGCCCGGCCCGGATGGCGGACGCCGAGCGGGAAAAGCTGATCGCGCTCCTGATGCGGGACCTCTCGGGTGCCTGAGATCCCCGCACCGGCGCCGCCCCCGGACCCGGCGCCGGACCCAACCCCTGAGGGCGACCCGCTGGCGGCCGTCACCGGGGCCCTGCACGGGCTCGGCCGGGGGCTGGACGCGCTCTCGATCGCCGAACTGCTGTGGCTGGCGGCGACGGCCGGGCAACACGACCCGGTGGCGAGCGCCCCGACCGCCCCCGGCGCCCCGGCGCCCGACGCCGCCCCGGGCCCGGGACCGGGCGCCGTCGACGCGCGCGAACGGATCGGGCGCCGGCCGGACCTCGGGGTGTACGGACCGTCTGCGCCGGGCGTCGCCGCGCTGCCCGCCCGGGAGATGTCGGTCCCCCGCGCCGCGGCGCTGCCCCGCGCCCGGGAGCTCGCCCGCGCGCTGCGGCCGCTGCGCCGGGTCTGGCCCGCGGGCCGCGGAGCGCGACTGGACGTCGGGGAGACGGTCGCGGGATACGCCCGCAGCGGGGAGCTGCTGCCCGCCTTCCGCCCCGCCCCGGAGCGCTGGTTCGACCTGACCGTCGTCCTCGACCGGTCCGCGACCATGGCCGTCTGGCAGGACACGGGCGCCGAGTTGCTGAAGGTGCTGGCCTCGACGGGAGCGTTCCGCACGCTCCGGGTCCGGGAGGCCGCCTCCTGGCCACCGGTCGCCGCCACCGGCCCGGTTACGGGCGCCCTCGCCGGCGCCGGCGCCCCCTCGTCGCGGCCGCGGCGGCTGGTCCTCGTCTTCTCCGACTGCGTGTCCGGCGCCGGGGGCGAGCGCGCCTTCTGGGACCGGCTGCGCGGTTGGGCCGCGGCCACCCCCACCGTGCTGGTGAACCCGCTGCCGTCGCGGATCTGGCGGCACAGCGGCCTCGACCTCCCGGCGGTGCGGGTCACCCCGCCCGGCGCGCCGGGCGCGCGCAACCCCGCGCTGCGGTTCGCGGTCCCCCCGCTGGCGGAGCAGGCGTACGGGCGGGCCGGCGGCCACAGCGACGCCTGGCTGCCGCTGCCCGTCGTCGGCCTGACGCCGCGCGCCGTCTCCCGCTGGGCCCGCACGCTGATGCGGGGTGACCCGGACGGCTGCGAGGCGGTGCTGCTCCCCGGGCCGGGGCTGGCCGGCCCGGCACCCGCCGCGCCGGAGGAAGGGGCCGCCGACGCCGCGCGGTCGGCCGAGGCGTTCCTGCGCCGGGCCTCGACGCCGGCCGTCCGGCTCGCGGTGCTCTGCTCGGCGTACCCGCAGCTGTACACCGGCCTGCTCCACGTGATCCGACAGGAGCTCGTCCCGGAGGCCTCGGCGGCGGATCTGGCCGAGGTGGTCGTCGGCGGGCTGTTCCTCGTGGAGGCGCGGGAGCCCGGGACGGGAGCGGGGGTCGGGCTGGGCGGACTGGGCGAGCTGGGCGGGCCGGTGCTCCGCTTCCGGGAGGGCGTGCGCGCACACCTGGCGCCACGGCTCGGCGCCCGGGACGCGCTGCGCACCCGGGAGGTGCTGACCCGGTTCGTCGCGGCGCACGCGGCGGCCCCGGGCCGCTTCCCGGCCCTCGTGCCGGACGCGGCCGGCGCCGCCGGGATCGGGCCCGAGGCGGAGCCCTTCGCCCGCGCGTCCGACCGTACGCTCCGCGACCTCGGGGCCGAGCTCGGCCCCGGCCCCGGCTCCGGCAGCGCGGCGGTGAGCGCGGTGGTGAGCCTGACGGCGAGCGGGGTGGCGAGCGGGGCGGCGCCGAGGGAACGGCCCCCCGCCCGGCCCTACTTCTTCCTGAGCTACGCCCACACCCCGCGCCTCGGCTCGCGGGCCGCCGACTCGAACCTGTGGGTGAGGCGCTTCTTCCGCGACCTCTGCGACGAGGTGTTGGCACTCACGGACCTGCCCGCCGGCGCTGCCGCCGGGTTCATGGACGAGCAGATGGAGGCCGGGGAACGCTGGGCGGATCGGCTGGGCGAAATGCTGTCCGCCAGCCGGGTGTTGGTACCGCTCTACTCGCCCCGCTACTTCGCCAGCGAGAGCTGCGGCAAGGAGTGGTACGCCTTCGCCCAGCGGTCCGTCTTCCAGCGCGCCCGCGACGCCGAACCGGTCCAAGCCGTCGTGCCCGCGATCTGGGTACCCGTGGCACCGCACCTGATGCCCCGCCCCGCGCAGCAACTCCAGCTCAATGCGCGCTCCTTCGGGGAGCGCTACGCGAGCGAGGGACTGTACGGGCTGATCCGGCTCCGCTCCTTCGCCCGGGAGTACCGACAGGCGGTCGGCCAACTGGCCGCGCGGATCGTCCGCGTGGCCGAGTCCACCCGCATCGAATCCGCCGGGACCGTCGACTTCCTCCGGGCGCCGTCCGCGTTCAGGTCGCACGCACAGGCCGAGGAGAGCCTGCGGATCGCCGTGGTGGCCCCGACCCTGCGCGACCTGCCCCAGGGGCGCGACCCCCGCTACTACGGCGCCGTGCCCGATCGCTGGAACCCGTACCACCCCGAGTCCCGCCGACCTCTCGTGGACGTGGCCACCGACCTCGCCTTCCACCTCAACGACCAGGTGGACGCCACCACCCTGGACGCCGAGGTGGCCCGGGTGGAGCGCGGCGCCCCTTCCACCGGCCCGTTGGTCCTGCTCGTGGACCCCTGGGCGCTCAGCGTGCCGCGGCTGCGTGCCGCGCTGATCGCCCTGCGGGAGGCCCGGGAGCCGGGAACCGTCGTCCTGGTCCCCTGGAGCCGCCGGGACGAGCAGAACCACAACGCGCGCACGAGCCTCCTCGACGCGCTGTACGACGTGCTGCCCACCCACTGGTACGGGCCCGACGCCCCCCTTGCCGAGAGCGTCCGCGGCCTGACCACCCTGGAGGCCTTCGGCGCCGCGGTGCCCCGGGCCGTGGCGGACGCCTACGCCGCCTACCTGGAGCGCACGCTCACGAACCCCCCGCCGGACACCTCCGCGGGACCCCCGCCGCAACGCCCCCGCCCGCGCGCCCCCGGCAGCACCCTGGAGCCCGAATAGGGCGATCAGATCCAGCCGCGGCGGGCCGCGACGACCCCGGCCTGGAAGCGGTTCACCGCGCCCAGGAGTTCGTGGAGGTGGCTCATGCGCCGGCGCATGGTCCGCACGGACCAGCCGAGTTGGCGGGCTATGGCCTCGTCCTTGAGGCCGCTGACCAGCAGGGTGAGCACCAGGCGGTCCTCCTCGCCGAGCGGGTCCTCGGCGGGGGCGTCGAGCGGCAGGGCCGCCTTCCAGCACAGCTCCCAGTAGTCGGTGAGGGCGTCCAGCAAGCTGGAGGGGCGGATGACCGCGGCGCGCACGCCGTCGAGGTCCAAGGAGAGCGGCATCAGCGCCAACCGCCGGTCCGCGATGGCCAGTTTGATCCGCAGGCCCGGCATCACCCGGGCCTGTTCGCCGCGGCGCACCAGTCCGCGGATGTCTTCGAGCACCCCCGGCCACTCCAACGCCTCGGGTGCGTAGACCGCGCGGTAGCGCACGCCGCGCCCCAGCGCGGTGCTCTCCACCGGGTTGGAGGTGGTCAGTGCGTACGGCGGCCGGTCCAGCGTCATGACGTCCTCGCGCGCCTCCTGCTGGAGGCGGACGAACCAGCGGCCGAGCGCCTCGCGGCCGGTGGTGATCTCCACCTCGTCCTCCCCGGCGGTGCCGGCCTGGGCCGCCGCGAAGAGGCGGGACAGCTCGCCCGCCGCCGAACGGACCCGGTCCAACTCCGCCGCCCTGGTGCGCACCAGGGACTCGACCGCGGCCCCCGGCTCGATCGCCGCGTACCGGCGGCGGACACCCGCGAGCCGCCCGACCAGCCCCTGGTCGTGCAGCCGGTCGAGCGCCCGGGCGGCGCGGACGGGTGAGCAGCCGAGGTCGGCGGCGAGTTCGGCCGGCGCCGCCGTACGACGGGTCAACACGGCCCGGTAGACGCTCTCGTCGAACGGATCGATGCCTGCGGGGGTGAGATCGTTCGTCATATGCGGATACTGGCCCACTTGTGCCAGCGGCAGCAATGGGCCGCCAGGATCCGTTGTACGGAGCGTGACTTCGGGGCTAGGACTTCTCCCCATGGCCAAGAACCCACGAAGAAGCCGACGCCTGGTGGCCGTCACGGTCACCACCGTCGCGCTCGCCGGGACGCTCACCGCGATGCCCGCCACCGCCACCGCCACCGCGACGTCACCCGACCCGAACCAGCGGGTCATCGTCGAACTGTCCGGGGACGCCGCCGTCACGGCCGCCCCCGGCGGCTCGCTCACCTCCCTGACCGCCGGCGCCGCCTCCACCGTCGGTGACGCCCGACGGGCCCTGGAGGCGCGGCAGGACACCTTCGTCGCGGCGGTGCGGGGCGCCGGGCTGCACCCCGCCTCGCCCCGCAAACTGGGCCTGCTCGTCAACGCGGTGGCGATGACGGTGCCCGCCTCCGAGACGGCGCGGCTGGCCGCGCTGGCGGGCGTCACCGCCGTCCGGCCCGACGCCCGGATCCAGCTGCGCACGGACGTCAGCGTGCCGCTGACCGGCGCGCCCGAGGTCTGGAAGCGCGAGGACCCGGCCGGGGTGAAGGCCACCGGCAAGGGCACCGTCGTCGCGGTCCTGGACAGCGGCGTGGACTACGGCCACCCCGACCTGGGCGGCGGCTTCGGCAAGGGCCACAAGGTCATCGGCGGCTTCGACTTCGCCAACGGCGACGACGACCCGATGGACGACAACGGTCACGGCACCCACGTCGCGGGCATCATCGCGGGCAAGGCGGCCGCGAAGGGCGGTGTCACCGGCATGGCCCCGGACGCCAGTCTGCTGGCCTACAAGGTCACCGACGCCGCCGGCAGCGGCTACACCTCCGACATCATCGCCGGCATCGAGGCGGCGGCCGACCCGACGGGCGCCCATCCGGCCGACGTCATCAACATGAGCCTGGGCGGCCCCGGCGACGGCACCGACCCGCTGGGCCGCGCGGCGAGCGCCGCCGTGCGGGCCGGCGTGGTCGTCGTCGCGGCGGCGGGCAACGACGGGCCCGGCAGCGGCACCGTCAACACCCCGGCGTCGGCCGACGGCGTCATCGCGGTCGGCGCCTCCACCAGCGGGGTGCGGATGCCCAGCGCGTACCTGGCGGGCAAGGAGCCCGAACTGATCCAGACGTACCGGGGCATCCTGTCCGCGAACCCGCCGCGGGAGCCGGTCACCGCGCCGCTCGTCGACGTCGGCGCGGGCACCGCCGAGGACTGGCAGCGGGTCGGTGACGTACGGGGCAAGATCCTGCGGGCCGACATCCTCGTCCCGCCCAGTACGGACGTCCTGAGCGGGAACGACATCGACTGGGCGCGCGAGGCCGAGAAGCGCGGCGCGCTCGCCGTGCTCGGCGGTCTCCCGCAGAACAGCGGACCCGTGCTCGCCGCCGCCCCGGGAACGGTCGACGCCACCGCGACCCCCGCCCGCCCCGACCTCACCCGGACCACCGCCTCCGGTGACTCGTTGCGCATGGACCGCCTGGTCGTCATGGGGATCGACACGACCCAGTACGCCCAGCTGAGCCGCCGCCTGGCCGCCGGCACGGTGTCCGTCACCCTGCGCGGCAGCGACTCCACCGACGAGATCGCCTCGTTCTCCTCGCGCGGACCCGGCACCGGCTTCGGCCTCAAGCCCGATCTGGTCGCACCCGGCGTGGAGATCCGCTCCACGATCCCCACCTCGATGTACGAACCCGGCGTCTACCGCATGTCGGGCACCTCGATGGCGAGCCCGCACGTCGCCGGAGCCGCCGCCCTGCTGCGCCAACTGCGCCCGGACCAGGCCCCGGACGCGATCCGGTCCGCGCTGGTCGGCACCGCGAAGCAACTGGCCGGCACCGGCCCCACCGTCCAGGGGGGCGGACGGCTCGACGTGGCCGCCGCGGCCTCGGCCACCCTCGGCGCCTCCCCGACGGCCGTGTCGTTCGGCCTCGCCGACCTCGCGGAGAAGACCGTCGGCGGCGCCGCGAAGGTACGCCTGGCCAACCCCGGCAAGGAACCGCTGAACGTCACCCTCGGCAGCACCGGGCCCACCACCGTCTCCCCGGCGCGGGTCACCGTCCCCGCCGGGGGGTCCGCGACCGTCACCGTCACCCTGCGGGCCGACCGCCCGGCCACCGACACCGAGATCAGCGGCCGGATCACGGCCACCCCCGACCGCGGCCCGGCCCTGCGGGTGCCGTACCTGCTCGTCGTCCGGCACCTGGTCGTCCAGGCGTCGCCCGACCCGAGCGACGGCCGCTCCACCGTGCACGTCGCCGCCCCGACCGCCCTGAACGCACCGCCGGAGATCCGGGTGACCCCGCCGCGCGGCAAGCCCTTCACGCTGCCCACGACCATGAACGGAGCCGGCTACTACCAGGCCGACGTGACGGGGAAGGCGGCCGGCGCCTACCAGCTGGCCGTGCAGGCCAGGACCACCGACGGCCGGCGGATCACCGGAACCGGCGCCTTCGAGGTCACCCCCACCGACAGCCGCGGCAACCGCTGGGAGCCCATCGGCCCGAACAGCGAGGCCGGCCACCTCGCGCTCTCGCCCGCCCGGCCGAAGCAGGCCGTCGTGACCCAGTACCGCAAGGCCGCCCCCTGGCTGACCACCGACGGCGGCGCCAACTGGCGCCAGGTGGGCAGGCTCCCGATCGCCGACGGCAACGGCACCGGAGCGGTCGTGGTCGACGCCCACCGCCCCGATCGCTGGTGGTACGCCGTGAACACGGCCGCCGACCCGACCCGCCGGGGCACGATCCTGCGCACCGACGACAACGGCCGCACCTGGCGGGGGCTCGCCGTGCCCGACGCGCACATCGACGCCTTCGTCGCGGACGAGCAGACCCGCACCCTCGCCGCGATGACCGGCTCCGCGCTGCTGGTCAGCACGGACGCGGGCGACCACTGGGCGACGTATCCCACCGGCGTGACCGGCGCCGTCCGCGACGCCACCCTCGTCGGCGACACGCTCTACCTGGCGACCTTCGAGGGCGTCTGGCGGATCGACGGCGTCGGCAAGGGCGACCCCGGTGCGGCCCACCTCGTCCTCGACGAGCCGGTGAACACCATCCGCGGTCTGGCGGCCGACTCCACTGTGGTGGCCGCCTACGTGCCCGGTACGGGCGTCCGCGGCTCCTACGACAAGGGCCGCACCTGGTCCACCCTGCTCCCCCTGCCGGAGGGCGGCAACGGACTGTCCGCCTCCGGCGGCGACCTGTACCTGCGCGCGCTGTTCGGCGCCGGGCAGGTGAGCCGCGACCACGGCAGGACCTGGAAGCCCGCGCCCGCCCCCTCCAAGGCCGCCATCCCGATGGACTACGACCGCTGGGCCGACGGCTCGGTGACCGTGTCCAGCGAACAGGACGGCCTGTACCGCGGCTCGGCCGACGGCACCGGCTACCGCAGGATCGGCGTGCAGGGCCTGACCACCTTCGCCCTCGCGGCCAGCGGCGACCAACTGCTCGCCGGAACGGTGAGCGGCACCTACCGCACCACGATCCCCGTCGCCGGCCCCGAGTGGGGCCAGTCCGGGGCGGAGGGCAGGACCGGTCGCCTCACCTCGCACATCGCCGTCTCGCCCAAGGACTCCAAGGTGGTGTGGCAGGTCCGGCGCACCGCGACCGGCCTCTTCGAGGTCTCCCGCAGTGCTGACGCGGGCCGGACCTGGCAGGTGAAGGGCACCTCGGCGGAGATTCCGACCTCGATCCTGATCCACCCGGCCGACCCGGACCGGGTGACGGTCAGCTTCAAGAGCATCCTCGGCGACGGACTGTTCACGACGTCCGACGGCGGCAAGACCTGGAAGAACCTCTTCCACGAGAGGTCCTTCGACGCCATGGCCGGCGACCCGCGCGACCCGCGGCGCCTCTGGCTCGGCAACGCCTCGGGCCTCTACCGGTCGGACGACGGCGGCGTCACCAAGACCAAGGTCGCCGAGGGCCCCGTCTCCGCGATCGAGATGGACGGCCGACGCCTGCTCGTCGGCGGCTCGTCCGTCCGGATCAGCACCGATGACGGCAGGACCTTCCGCACCGCCGACACCGGCCCGCTCGCGGTCCACGTCTCGGACCTGCTGCGGGTCGGCGGAGCGCTCTACGCGGCCACCACCGGCTCGACCGCTTCCGGACTCGTCCAGGGCGGCCGGGGCGTCCTGCGCAGCACCGACAACGGCCTCACCTGGGAGAACGTATCGAACGGCCTCCAGAACACCGACACCACCAAGCTGGCCGCCGCCCCCGACGGCCGCACGCTGTACGTCGGCACGGTCGACGGCGGGGTCCACCGCCTGACCCTGCGCCGCTGACCCGTCCCGCGCGTGGCCGGCGGGAGACCCTCCCGCCGGCCACGGCGGCCGTTGACCTTCCGTCGCGTGCGCTGAGCGTCAACGAGTCCCGCACCGCGCGTTCAGGGTGGCGATCGATCCCGGTCTAGATTTCGTGACGTCCAAGTGGACGAGGCAGCCCGATCAACTCGAGCACCGACAACGGGGGAAATGATGTCAAGCAGGCATGTACGCACGACAGTTGGGACCATGCTCGTCTCCGCGGCCCTGGTCCTCGCGAGTGCGACCGGCGCGCAGGCCGACGGCAAGCACATGTGGCGGCACAAGACGAGCGATGACTGCCTGTTCTTCGCCTACGACGGCAACCCGGCGCCCGTCGACGTGGGCATCCACGGGTGTGGCTTCAACGACCTCTGGGACGAGCAGTACAACGCCAACGACGACACCTATCTGATGCACCCGGGAAACAAGTCGGGCAGCTGCCTGGCGGCGTACTCCAACGATGACGTCTATGTGGAGCCCTGCACCCCGAACAACGACTGGCAGCGCTGGTACCAGCGCTGGACCGGAACGCATTGGAAGCTCCAGCACAAGCAGACCGGCCGCTACCTCGACAGCAACGACTCCAGCGTCTACCTCGGCCCCGGCGGCTGGAACAACGACAACAAGTACCAGCTCTGGTACTGAGGCTCCCTGACCCGGGGCCGACCGGGTCTCCCTCCGCTTTCCGACCGAACAGACGGGGAATCAGACGTGAACATCAAGCGCATGGCACAGGTGGCAGGAACGGCGGCGCTCGCCCCGCTCCTCGTCCTCGCGATGAGCCCCGTGGCCCACGCCGACGGATTCGTCCACTGGAACCACAAACCGACGAACAAGTGCCTGCAAGTCCACCGGGACTGGAAGGGCAACCCGGACGACGTCTACGTCCAGGAATGCTCCTACGAGCCCTTCTACGACGTGCACCTGGGCGACGGGAGCTGGTTGGAGAAGGACCGGTCCAAGCAGGACTACTGCATGACGGCCTACACCGACCACGACGTCTACATGGAGCCGTGCAGCGGCAACAATTACCAGCGCTGGGACGAGATCGACACTGGCGCGGGCTGGAAGCTGCGCAACCGTCAGACACAGGAATGCCTCGACAGCAACGGAACCTCCGTCTACATGCACGAGTGCAATGACGGCAACCAGTGGCAGCTCTGGGTCTGACCCGCTCCCCCCTCGCACCACGCCTCCGCCCGTAGGCGAGTACTGCTCGGCGTGGCTCCCCCGTCAGCGCCGCTTCGCGCCGGGCACGATCCGTACCGTGATCCGGCTGCTCGACAACCACCTGTCGCCCAGCCTGGAGTCCCGCCGGGTCAACGCCTTCTCACCGACCGTGGTCGACGACTTCATCCGGGCCGTGGAGGAGCGGAGCACGGGCCTCGCCACACAGCAGAACGCCTTCGACACGCTCAAGAAGGTGCCTCCGGCACATCCTGGCAACACCCGTCTACGCGGCTGGAGGCGGCGACGGGCCCGTCCCAGGCGAGCGCACCCGGTGGGTGCGGCACCACAGCTAAGGCGGTCGAGGCCCTCATGACCCCGAGCTCCTTGGAGCACGTTGCGGGCCTGACCGGCAAACCGGCCTTCGACAACCTCCCGGAGCCGCTGCAGGGACGGGCTCTCGCCGTGCGGTGATCCGTTTCACCAGTTCGGGATCCAGTATCCGCTGGATCGTAGAAGCCGTTCAGCCGACTGCTCGCGCAGGGCCGTCAGCTCGATGACGTGATACCCAAGGACCGGATCAGCTGAGCGAGTTCTTCACGGAAGAGCTTTTCCGGGCTGAGGGTCTGACTCCGCAGATGGCCGTAAATCTCCAGTGACACCAGGCCGTGCAGGTGGCTCCAGATGCGCAGGGCAAGGGCCACGCCGGCCGGGGGCAGGTCGGGGAAGGCCGGGCGGACTTTGTCCAGCAGACCGGGGTCGAAGTCGGACCACTCAAAGTCACTGTGCGAGTAATCGAACTCGGCGTGCGGCCAGGCCGCGGCGGCGAGTGCCGCGATGCCGGTGCAGACACGGTGGGCGGCTTCGGGCGCGGCGCCGCCCTCGGGGGGCAGGTAGCCGGGGACGGGGTCGCCGTAGATGAGGCGGAAACCCTCGGGGTTGGCCAGTGCCCAGTCCCTGAAGGCGCGGGCCCATGCCCGGATCCGGACGGCGGGGTCCTGGGCAGGGGCGGCGCCCCAGGCGGCGTCCACGGTGTCGGCCAGTGAGGTGTAGACCTTGTCGATCAGCGTGGTGACCAGGTCGTCGCGCGTAGCGAAGTAGCCGTAGATGGCGTTGGCCGTCATGCCCATCTCGCGAGCGATGGCCCGAAGCGTGATCGCGTCTGGCCCCCCCGAGGCCATCAGCCCCAGTGCGACCTTCTTGATCTCGGCGGTCGTCTCAGCCCTCAGCCGCTCACGGCGCCCGCTGGTGTTTCCCACGGTTCCCATGGCCACCCACTCTACAGCGTCACAATATTGAGCCCCATATCTAAACTTCACGCCGTATAGTTTCTGCGTGCCGTGAAAAACGGTGGCGGTGCACACGACTACCCAGGGAGAGCCATGCACATCGGAGTCATCGGGGCCACGGGCGGAATCGGCAGTCGCGTCGTCGCCGAGGCCCTCGACCGGGGGCATCACGTCACGGCATTCAGCCGCGACGCCACGCGGATCGACGAGGACCGGAAGAACATCACCTGGAACAGCGTCGACGTCCTCGACGCCGACGGCATCGCCGCCGTCATACCCGGCCTCGACGTACTGATCAGCGGATTCCAGCCCGGAAACGCCGCCAGGGACACCGCCGACACCGTGGCCCGCTCGATCGCCGACCCCACGGTGTACGCCAGGGCCGCGCGAGCACTCCTCAAGGCGCTGGAGAGTCATCCGCGGATCAGGCTCATCGTCATCGGCGGCGCCGGCAGTCTGGAGATCGCGCCCGGAGTCGTACGGGCCGACTCCGACGCACTCCTACACGAGACCCTCGACGCGATCGGCCTGCCGAGGGAGTACTCCGCCGCGGTGCGCGGCCACCGCGATGCCCTGAACGTCCTGCGCACCTCCAACCGGCTGTGGACCTACTTCAGCCCTGCCGAGGACATCGCACCCGGCGAACGTACGGGCCGGTTCCGGATCGGCGGCGACCAGGCAGTTCGCGACTCGGACGGGCGCAGCCGCATCTCCATGGAGGACGCCGCCGTCGCCCTCGTCGACGAGGCGGAGCTGCCGCGCTTCGTCCAACGCCGCTTCACCATCGGCTACTGACCCGGCTGCCGGATGGCCCTGACAGTGCGCCACCGCGCCGGCGGGACCGGATGCCCACGGAGGCGAGGGCCCGAACGTCTCCCGCCTGGTCGGCCTTGGCCCACTTGCCGACTACGCCCCGACCTTCGGCCGGTAGGTGCACACATGCACTCCGGTGCCGCTGACGACCGAGGAGACCAGTTCGAACGTGCGGAGGTGACCGTCGGCCGGGTAGATCGTCTTACCGCCGCCGACGAGCACCGGCAGGATCATGAGCCGAAGCTCGTCGACCAGCCCCTCGGCCAGCAGGGTTCGGGTGAGGGACGCGCTGCCCATGACCACCAGGTCACGGCCTTCGGCTTCGCGCAGCTTCTTGATCTGGTCCAGCGCTTGGCCGCCGGGGATGCGTGTGGTGTTGTTCCACGTCAGCTCGTCTTCGCCGAGGGTGCTGGACACGACGTACTTGGTGACGCTGTTCATGTGGTCGGCGAACGGGTCGCCGGCCCGGCCCGGCCACGCCGCCGCCATCGTCTGCCAGGTGCGGCGTCCGAACAGCAGGGCCTCGGTGCTGGTCTGCCACTCGGTCAGAGCGCCACCCATCACCTCCGGGTCGAAGAACGGGTGGCTCCAGCCACCGTGGGCGAAGCCGCCGTCGGTGTCCTCGTCCGGGTGCCCCGGGGCCTGAACGACGCCGTCCAAGCTGATGAATTCACCAATCGCAATGCGCATGGGGGTGTCTCGCTTCCTGATTTGTTGGGTTCAGATGGGATGGACCGCGGCGGTACCGACGGCTTGGAGGCGCATGTCGGGCTCCGTACCGCTGGAATCCTTGTCGTCGCGACAGAACAGAAGCTAGGTTGCGTTCAGCGATTCAGCAACCGATGGAGCCATCAACTCCTGCATCGATGCAGGCCACTTGACCAATATCATTGCAATGGGCTTGCCGCTAAATGCAACATGACCGTCGGCCATTGCAATGGCATGAGCGTGAACGCTCAGTGGCGGCCTGTGTGGACTACTTCGCGCTGTCCTCCGCGAGGGTGTGGGCGACCAGGGCGTTGGCGTGGCCGTGGCCCAGGCCGTGCTCGGACTTGAGCCACGAGACGAGTTCCATGTGCTTCGTCAGGGGGGAGGTCCGGATCAGGTCCTTCCATTCCGCGATCGGACGGCCGTACTTCTTCTCGATCGAGGGGAAGTACGCGGCACCCTGCAGCGAGTCCGACATGTCGTCCGTGCCTTTCGTTCGTTCCGATGTGCGTGAGTGTTCGAGTGCGTGAGTGATCGAGTGCGCGAGTGCCGGTACGGCTAGAGGCGCGCCAACCGGGCTGTCACTGCGGCGAGTCCGGCCAGGCCGAGTGCCGCCCCCGCCGTGAAGGACAGTACGGAGGCGCCGGATCCGACGAACCCGGCGAGGACGCCCACCGGGAGCAGGCGGCAGGCGAACGCCCAGCCCGGCCGCCCCTCGGCGGTGAAGCGGCGGGACAGGATCAGGAAGGCGGCGCACAGCGCGAGGTAGCCGACCATGCCGCCCACCATGTGGACCGCGCCGTACACGCTCAGCGCGGCGGTCGCGGAGTCCGGCGTACCGGCCGGGAAACCGGCCCCGGGGTCGGCCGAGAACACGCCGCTGACCAGGAAGGACGCCCCGAACACCCCGACCAGCCACGGCGCCGCGCGGCGGCCGGGCCCCTCGGACACCGACCGCCGCATCCCGACCGCACCGACGATCAACAGGGCGCCGGCGACGAAGAAGTTGGCGATCTGGATCCAGCCCAGGTCGCCGAGGCTCAGCTGGCTGATGGCGTTGCGGGTGAAGTCGAAGCCCTCACGCGTCAGGCCCTGGGCGATCCCCGCGCCCAGGAACAGCGGCCCCGCCACCACTGCGCCCTTCAGCAGCACCCGCGCCCAGGAGCCGGACCCCGCAGTGGTGGAAGCGGAGGCGGAAGCGCGGGCGGAAGCGGGGGCGGAGGCGCTGATCGTTTCGGTCATGGCATGCCTTCCTCGTGTGCCGCACCCACCCGGGGGCCGGGCCTGCGGCGTTGGAATCTCGTTGCATGTAAGACCGTGACGGAGACCCGGACCCATCGGCCCCGATCGTGTGACTCGCGTCACACGAGGGCCGATGTCGCCGACGCAGGCTCAGGCTCAGGCGAACAGCTCGGCGAGCAGCTCGGGGCCGATGGCGATGGGAGCGGGGCGGTAGGCAGGAGGCTGGGTGCCCAGCAGCTCGCGGACCAGGAAGTCCCAGCAGCGTGTACGGACATAGGCCAAGTGGTCGATGAACGTGTGCTCGGCGCCGGGCACGATGAGCAGCTCGAAGTCCTTGCCGGCGGCGATGAGCCGGTCGGCCAGGCGGAGGGTCTGGTCCGGGTGGACCTGGTCGTCCATGTCGCCGTGGATCAGGAGCAGCTTGCCGGCCAGGCGGTCGGCGAGGTCGAGGCTGGAAGTGCGGCCCCAGGCCTCGGGGTTGTCCGCGCCGTCGTAGGTCTCCACGAAGCCGGCGTTGAAGTGGCGGGCGTCGTGCGAGCCTGAGAGTGCGGCTCCCACCTTGTACGTCTCGGGGAAGTCCAGCATCGCGCGGGCCGCGGCGAACCCGCCTCCGGAGTGGCCGAACACGCCCACCCGGTCCAGGTCCATCCACGGCCGGGTCTCGGCCAGTTGACGCAGCGCCGCGACGTGGTCGGCCAGGTTGCCCGCGTCGGCCAGGTGGCCGTACGAGGCGTCGTGGAAGGCCTTGTCCCGGCCCGGGGTGCCGCGTCCGTCCAGTGCTACCGCTATGAAGCCCAATGCCGCGAGGGGTTCCGCGTCCAGGCCCAGTCCGCCGGGGTCGAAGGACGGGGAGACCCGGTTGAGATGCGGGCCGGGGTAGACGTTGTCGACCACCGGGTAGGAGCGGGCGGGGTCGAACTCCCGCGGCCGGTACAGCACTCCGTAGATGTCCGTCATCCCGTCGGCCGCCTTGACGCAGAAGCGTTCCGGCGGCGTCCAGCCGGTGGCGGTGAGCTTGCCGATGTCCGCGCGCTCCAGCTCGACCAGCACGCGGCCAGTCCAGTCGCGGACCGTCGTCACCGGCGGGGTGTCGACCGTGGACGCGGAGTCGACGAAGTAGTCCTGGTGGTCGGGGAGGGCGGCGACGTGGTCCTGGTCGTCGTGGGTGACCTTGGCGAAGCCGGAGCCGTCCAGGCCGGCCCGGCAGACCGTGCGCCGGTACGGGTCCTCGTCGACCAGCCCGGAGGCGGTGAAGTACACCACCCGCTCGGCCTCGTCGACACGCAGGATCTGCCGTACCGCCCACTGCCCGGAGGTGACCTGCCCAAGCAGCGCGCCGGTGCGCAGGTCGTACCGGTACAGGTGTCCCCAGCCGTCACGCTGCGAGTACCAGAGCACCTCGTCGGCGAGCACCCGCACGTTCGGCGGCTCGTACGCCCACTGGTTGGGCTCGACACGGGTCGCCCCGGTCTCGCTGAGCACCGTGGTGACCTCGCCGGTGGCCGCGTCCAGCCGGTACAGGGTGAGCGTGCGCAGGTCGCGCGGCCGGCCGAGGTAGTACACCGCCGAGCTGTCGGGGGCCCACCAGGCCCACTTGATCATGATCGGCGACAGTGTCGGCATGAGCAGCGGCTCGGCCTGGGCGCGGACCACCGTGCCCGCGGCGACGTCCAGTACGACCAGCTCGGCCAGCGGTACGTGCTCGTCCCCGGGGTAGGCGAACCGCTGGGTGTGCAGCACCGGGGCACCACCGTCGACGGGCCTGGCCTCCAGCAGGTGGGTCTCCCGGACCTCGCGCTCGTCGGTCCGGTGCGCCAGCACCTTCGTCGAGTCCGGCGACCAGGCCACCGCCGGCGGCAGGTACGGCAGGCCGATCTTGCGCAGCAGGGTGCTGTTCGCCGTGCACTCCGGGACGGCGCCGTACTGGTGGCCGGGCGCGCCATCGGCGGTCAGTGCCCACTCGCGGCCGTCGGACAGCGAGCGCGCCCACAGGTCGTGGCCCCGCCGGGACACCGCGAACTTCCCGTCGGGTGACGGCACGTCGAGGGGGCTGCCCGGCGGCGTGAACTCGGCCCGCTCACAAGCGTAGTCGTCCAGGCGGCACCGCCAGTATTCGCCGAACGCATCGAACGCGACGGTGTTCCCGGCCAGTTCTATCGCCGAGGCTGGCAGGAACTCGGGGTCGACCTGCTGTCCGGAGGCGGCGGCCAGCGCGGCGGCGAGCCGGGGGTGGTCGAAGGCCGGCTCACGGGTTCCGGCCGCAGGGTCGACCAGCACGAACCGCTTACCGACACCGTTGCTCACGGCGTACCAGAAGCGGGCCCCTCCGTCGATCCACTGCGGCCGGACCTTGTCGCCGACGACGAGCTCTCCGGGGCGGGCGGGCCGGCGCAGAAGCTGTTCCGCGGCCTGGTAGTCCTGAGTGGTGCTCATTCTTCTCATCCTTCTTCGGTGTCGGTTCGGGCATGGTGATGCCACGGTGGCGCCATCACGGCAGGGGTGATGCGGTCAAGGAGGGCTGAAGCACGGGCGTCGGCCGTGTCGCGACCCAGGCTGAGGTGAGGTGGGCTCGGTGAGCGCCGTGTCGGCGTCCGGAATCGCTTGCCGAGCGCGTCCCGCAAGGGGGCGCGACGGATTCATCCTGCGGCTACGAGCCTCTGCGTCGCCCTCTGGAAGCACCTCGGCCAGGGATGTTTCTACGGGGGTCAGAGGCTGCGGGCGGTGATGTCGCCGTAGGAGGTGGTCGCGTGGATGTTCAGGCCGGAGGCGGCACCGTCGGCGTTGTTGAGCGAGTTGTGGATCCGGCCGTAGCTGGTGCCGGCGTCCAGAGAGGCGGAGACCCCGCGGGCGGCGCCGACCGAGATCTCGCCGTGCTCGGTGCTGAGGGTGACCGTGCCTGTCATGGCCTCCGCGATGCGGATGGCGCCCTTCTGGGTGCTGATCTGGGCCGGACCGCCCAGGCGGCCGACCGAGACGTCGCCGGCCTGGAGGGTGAGGCGGGCGCTCGCGGTCTCGTCGAGCTCGACCGTGCCCTGCGCACCCTCGAAGGCGACATCGCCAAGCCGTCCGACGCCCTGGAACTCGGCGCTGGCCGTCTTCGCCTCAATGCGGGAGTCGGCGGGCAGGTGGACGGTCACCTCGACGGATCCGGAGTTGCCGAGGATCTGGTTCTTCGCCTTCGGGGCCGCGATCCGCAGGACGCCGTCGCCGTACTCGACCGTGGTCTCCTTCGCCGCCTGCGCGTCGCGGCCCTTCGAGGCGTCCGCGGGCAGGACCTCGACGGTGGTGTCGGCGCGGTCGGCGGCGATGAACCGAACGCGTCCCGCGGGGATGTCGAGGACGGCGGCGATCGGAGCAGGGGTGTCGAACTTCTGCATTGTTCTGCCCTTCGAGTGATTGTTTCCTGTGAGAGAAAAGCTACGTTGCGTTCAAGGATTCCTCAACATATCTACTGCGAGAAATCACCATCACTGCAGGTCAAAGTCGGGAAATCATTGCAACGATCTCCAAGGTGAACGCAACGACGGACGCTCAATCGTTGCAATGAATTGAACGTGAACGCTCATGGCCTCAGCCAGTGGTGGCCGGGACGCGCGGCGGCCGTACCTCAGGGTCCGGCGACCGTGGCGAACCGGCCCTGGGTCCGGGCGGCCTCGGGCGCACCGACGGGCATCTCGGAGGTGTACGTGCTCGAGAGGACTGCGCCCAGCACGGCCACCGAGGGCGGCGCCGGCCTGCTGGATGGTGTCGTTGATCATCGCGGTGGTCAGCGGTCCCCAACCGTCACCCGCGGAGAGGCCGGCGAGGACACCGGACCCGGCCGCGATCAGCAGCGGGCCGAGGACCACCATGGTCCGGGTGCCGGTGTTCGCCAGCAGCGCGGCGCCGATGCCGTTGAAGACGAGCGCGGCGACAGCGAGCGGGGTGAAGGCCAGGCCGGTCTCGGTGGGCGTGTGACCGAGGACGAACTGCAGGTACTGGGTCAGTACCAGCAGCAGGCCGCCGTTGGCGATGGTCAGCAGCACCAGCGACAGGCTGGAGCCGGTGAAGACCCGGTCGCGGAACAGCGACAGCGGGACCATCGGGTGTGCGGTACGGGTCTCCCAGGCCGCGAATCCTGCCAGGCTCAGCGCCGCCACGGCGAGCGCGACCTGGGTACTCGTACGCTCCGGGCCCTCCTTGGGCAGCTCGGTGATCGTCCACACCAGCGCGGTCATCCCGGCCACGGACAGCACCATGCCCAGCGGGTCGGCCTTGCGCCAGGGCCACGATCGGGACGTCGATCAGGAAGACCGCACCCCACCAGTACGCTGCGATCAGCCAGCCCCCGAGCAGCGGGCCGCCCACCACGCCGAGCATGGACACCGAACCCCAGGCGGCGCGGATCGGGCCGGTGCGACTCTCGTACTTCGTCCACGAAAAACTGAAACCCTTCGACTAACTGCGTTCGCAGGCACCGGCCGGCGGCACCCATTCGGTGAGCCGGACCACAACGCCATTGGGATCGGTGAGCTGGAACAGCCGCTCACCCCACGGCTCTTGGCGGATCGGGCCGGTGACGGGGGCGTCTTCCCGGCGCAGGCGTTCGTACTCGGCCGCGACGTCCGTGACGGTCAAGGTCACGGCCAGATCCGCCAGCCCCTGGCCCCGCCAAGCCTGCGGCGGCAGTTCGGGGTCACGCTCGGACAGGGCGATCTCGGCAGAGCTGTCGTCCCGGCGGAGACAGACGTAACCCTCCGCCGACTCGACCTCGCGAAAGCCCAGATGGGTGGTGAAGAACCGGCTGGAAGCGCCTATGTCCTCCACGGTCAACGACACCTTCGTAGTGACGACGTTCATGCACTGAGCATCCGGTGTGGACAAGTCGATCATCAACGGTCGATCATGCAACGTCGATTAAGCCAGGGGTTAACGAACAAGCGGGACGTGGGGGCGCGTGGAGCTGCGCGACATCGAGATCTTTCTGACGTTGTCGGAGGAGCTGCACTTCGGACGGACGGCCGAGCGACTGCACGTGTCAGCGGCGCGGGTCAGTCAGGCGATCAAGAAGCAGGAACGCTCGATCGGGGCGCAACTCTTCGAGCGGACCAGCCGCCACGTACGGCTCACACCGGTGGGCGAACAGTTGCTCGGTGATCTACGGCCGGTGTTCCAGAGCCTGAAGGCGAGCGTGGCGAGGGCACGGCTCGCCGCCCAGGGCAAGACGGACATCCTGCGGATCGGCCTGATGGTCACGAACGGCCACGAACTGCGGCCCTTCTGGGACGCCTTCCGTTCGCAGCACCCGCAGTGGGGTCTGAGACTGAGCCACAACGGCTACATGGACCCGTTCGCCCCACTGCGCAACGGCGAGATCGACCTGCTCCTGTCATGGCTCCCGGTCGAAGAGCCCGATCTGACCGTGGGGCCAGTGCTCTTCGACGAGCCCAGGGTCGCACTGGTGGCCGCCGACCACCGGCTGGCCGGCCGCTCGTCGGTCACCTTGGAAGCGTTCGCGGACCACGGTGTCGTGGGGCCGGACGGACCCCAGCCCGAGTACTTCGAGAACGCCTTCGTCCCGTTCTCCGCGCCCAGCCGTCGTGACATCGAACGGAAGTTCCTGGTCACGACGCTGGACCAGCTGTACACGTACGTTGCCGGCGGGGAGGTCATCCACCTCCTTGGCAAGCAGGTCACCCGCTTCTATGCCCGCCCCGACGTCACGTACATCCCCGTTCGTGACACGCCCCTCCTGCGGTGGGGCCTGGTCTGGCGCTCGGACAACGACAGCCCGATGGTCCGGGCGTTCGTACGCATCGCCCGGGAACTCGGGACGATGTCGCTGTGAGTGACATGCGAATTGATGATCAACGGCCCACCGTGTACAGCCGGTTGAGGCCAGAGTCGGCGAACAGATGGGGCGTGGGGGCGCGTGGAACTGCGCGATATCGAGATCTTCCTGACGTTGTCGGAGGAGTTGCACTTCGGGAGGACGGCCGAGCGGCTGCACGTGTCGCCGGCACGGGTCAGTCAGGCCATCAAGAAGCAGGAACGGTCCATCGGGGCGGAGCTCTTCGAGCGGACCAGCCGCCAGGTCCGGCTCACGCTCCTCGGTCAACAGCTGCGCGACGACCTACTCCCCGTCTACCAGGGGTTGAAGGCGAGCATGGACCGGGCGCGGCTCACCGCCCAGGGCAAGACGGACATCCTGCGGATCAACCTGTTGGTCTCCAACGCACACGAACTACGGCCCTTCTGGGATGCCTTCCGCTCCCTGAATCCGACGTGCGGGATCCGACTCCGCTACAACGGCTTCACCGATCCGTTCGGGCCGCTGCGCAGGGGCGAAGCGGACCTGCTTCTCGCCTGGCTCCCCGTCGAGGAACCGGATCTCACCGTGGGCCCGGTGCTGTTCGAGGAGCCCCGGGTCGCAGCCGTGGCCTCCGACCACCGACTGGCGGTCCGGCCGTCGGTGTCCCTGGAGGTGTTCGCCGACCACGGCGTGATCGGCGGGGACTCGCTCCAGCCCGACTACTGGGAGGACGCGTTCATGCCCTTCTACACCCCCAGTGGCCGGACGATCGAGCGGAACATTTGCGGCGCCACTGATCTGGAATCGCTGTTCATGATCACCTCCTCGGGTGAAGCCGTCCACTCCTTCGCCGCCCAGGTCACCCGCTTCCACGTCCGCCCGGACATTACGTACCTGCACCTCCACGACGCCCCGATGCTGCGCTGGGGCCTGGTCTGGCGCTCGGACAACGACAACCCGATGGTCCGGTCGTTCGTAGCCGTTGCCCGCGAGCTCGGCACGATGTCCTTGTAAGGGGCTTTCGGTCAGATTCTGCCTGTCGCCAGCAGCTCTACCCTGAGCCCCCTGCCACGCCCGGGACCCCGTCTGCCTGTCGCTGCGGGGCGGGCTCCCCTACCGTCTCAGTGAGCGGCGCGCAGTCGGCATGTTGCCTGACTGGGCGTCACCGAAGCCAGCAAGAGGCCAGCGAGAGGTCAGCGTCAGGACCGCCGAAATCCGCTTGCAGGCACCAAGGACCGCCAAGATCGATAACCAAGAGTATCCAGTCTGACCTGCGAAGACACTGCTCAGAGAGTCACCGTTAACCTCACCGGGAGATACGCATGAGGATGCTGATCAACAGTCCGGAGACCGTCGTCGCCGACGCGCTGCGCGGGATGGCCGCCGCCCATCCCGAGCTGGAGGTGGACGTGGAGCGGCGGATCGTCGTGCGTCGGGACGTGCGCGGGGGCGGGCGGGTCGGGGTGGTCTCGGGCGGCGGGTCCGGGCACGAGCCGCTGCACGCCGGGTTCGTGGGGTACGGCATGCTGTCGGCGGCCTGCCCCGGGGAGGTGTTCACCTCGCCCGTGCCCGACCAGATGCTGCGGGCCGCGACCGCCGTGGACAGCGGGCAGGGGGTGCTGTTCATCGTCAAGAACTACACGGGGGACGTCCTCAACTTCGAGATGGCCGCCGAGCTGGCCGAGGAGGACGGGCTCCGGATCGAGCAGGTCCTGGTCAACGACGACGTCGCGGTCACCGACAGCCTGCACACGGCCGGTCGGCGCGGCACCGGCGCCACCCTCTTCGTCGAGAAGATCGCCGGGGCGGCGGCCGAGGAGGGTGCGCCGCTGGACCGGGTCGCGGCGCTCGCCCGGCGCGTGAACGCGTCCTCGCGCAGCTTCGGGGTGGCACTGGGCCCGTGCAGCACCCCCGCCAAGGGCGGCCCGACCTTCACCCTGCCGGAGGGCGAGCTGGAGCTGGGCATCGGCATCCACGGCGAGCCCGGGCGGGAGCGGCGCCCGATGATGAGCGCGCGGGAGATCGCGGAGGTGGCGCTGGAGGCCGTGCTGCGGGAGCTGGACGAGGTGGGCCCGCCCGGCGGGCCGGTGCTCGCGCTGGTCAACGGGATGGGCGCGACCCCGCTGTTGGAGCTGTACGGCTTCCACGCCGAGGTGGCGCGGGTACTGGCGGAGCGCGGCGTGCCCGTGGCCCGCGCCCTGGTCGGCAACTACGTCACGGCCCTGGACATGGCGGGGTGCTCGGTCACCCTGTGCCGCGCCGACGAGGAGTTGCTGCGGCTGTGGGACGCGCCCGTGCAGACCACCGCGCTGCGCTGGGGCCGTTGACCCGGCGAAGTAGGCTGCGGGGAAGGCGGGCTGACGGGCGATCGACTGCGAGGAGATCCGGTGCGTGACGTGGTGCGGGACGCGGAGTTCTTCGGGCGCTGGATGGCCGCGACGGCCGTCTCGGTGGAGCGCGAGGCGGACCGGTTGACGGAGCTGGACTCCCCCATCGGCGACGCCGACCACGGGAGCAATCTGCTGCGCGGTTTCCTGGCGGTACGCGCCGAGATCGACGCCCAGCGGCCGCCCTCGCCCGGAGCCGTGCTCCAGCTGGCCGGGCGGACCCTGATCGGTGTGGTGGGCGGCGCCTCGGGCCCGCTCTACGGCACCCTGCTGCGGCGCACCGGCAAGGAACTCGGCGACGCCGTCGAGGTCTCGGACGAGCAGGTGCGCAAGGCCCTGTACGCGGGGGTGGGCGCGGTCGCGCAGCTGGGCGGGGCCGCCCCGGGCGACAAGACGATGCTGGACGCGCTGGTACCGGGGGTCGCGGAGCTGAGTACGTCGTACCGCGCGGCGGCGGTGGCCGCGGAGGGCGGCGCGCTGGCGACCGTACCGCTCCAGGCCCGCAAGGGCCGGGCGAGCTACCTGGGCGAGCGGAGCATCGGGCACCAGGATCCGGGTGCCACCTCGGCCGCCCTGCTGCTCCGCGCGCTCGCGGATACGGCGGATGCGACGGACGGTCCGGCGGAGGAGGGGCGGTGAGCGGGGAAGGGGACGCGGCGCTCGTCGGGATCGTGCTGGTGTCGCACAGCGCGGCGGTCGCCCGGTCGGTGGCGGAGCTGGCCCGCGGCCTGGCCGCGGGAGGCTCCGCCGCCCCGGTGGCCGCCGCGGGCGGCATGCCCGACGGCACGTCCGACGGCGCGCTGGGCACGAGCGCCGAGCTGATCGTGGCGGCGGCCCGATCGGTGGACCGGGGCGCCGGGGTGGCGCTGATCGCGGACCTCGGCAGTTCGGTGCTGACCGTCAAGGCGCTGCTGCTGGACGAGGAGCTGCCACCGGGCTCGCGGCTGCTGGACGCGCCGTTCCTGGAGGGCGCGGTGGCCGCGGTGGTGACCGCGTCGACCGGGGCCCCGCTGGAGGCCGTGGCCGCGGCGGCGGGCGAGGCGTACGACTACCGCAAGGCGTGATCCCCGGCCCCGCCGCCCAGCCCTGACGGTCCGCCGCGCCGCCCGCGCCTCAGCGGCCCCGCAGGCCTTCGATCTCGCGGCGCTCGCGCTTGGTGGGACGGCCCGCGCCCCGGTCGCGGATGCCCACGACGGCCGCCTCGACGGGGGTGGGCGGGGGCGGGCTGTTGTCCGTCAGGCACTCGGCGGCGACGGGCGCGCCGACCCGCTTCGTGACGGCGCGCCGGACCACGACGATCCGCTCGCGCCCGGCGTGGAAGAGCCGCACCTCGTCGCCCGGGCCGACCGCCTGGGCCGGCTTGGCGCGTTCGCCGTTGACCTTCACGTGTCCCGCCCGGCAGGCGGCGGCCGCGAGCGAGCGGGTCTTGGTCAGCCGTACCGACCAGATCCAGCTGTCCACCCGTGCCGTTCCCGTTGCCGTTCCCTCATCAGCCATGCGGCGACTCTATCGACCCGGCCGCCCCGCCCGGAGTTCGTCGGATGCGACAACCCGCATGGCATCTGCCATGTAGGTCATCCCAACAAAGTTGCAAACGCGGCGGATACGCCCCTACCTTGTCGCACATGCAGTCCTACACCATCGGGCAGGCGGCACGCTTGCTCGGCGTCAGTCCCGACACCGCTCGTCGCTGGGCCGATGCCGGCAGGGTCGCGACCCATCGCGACGAGGGCGGCCGGCGACTCATCGACGGCCGCGACCTCGCGGCCTTCTCCGTGGAGGTGGGCCAAGGCGCCCACTTGGAGGACGGCGAGCCGTACACCTCCGCCCGCAACGCCTTCCCGGGGATCGTGACCGCCGTCAAGCTCGGCGACGTCGCGGCCCAGGTCGAGATCCAGGCCGGTCCCCACCGCTTGGTCTCGCTGCTCACCCGGGAGGCCGTCGAGGAGCTGGGGCTGGAGGTCGGCATGCGGGCCACCGCCCGCGTGAAGTCCACCAGCGTCCACATCGACCGCACCTGACGGCCGGCGCACGGCACCGCACCCCGTACCGCTCGTACGCACGGCGCCATCGCACCACGGGCGCCACGGCGCCACCGCACGTCCCACGTCCCCGCCTCCACCCGCTCCGCCCGTCACCGGCGCGGGTCCTTGCCAGACCCGAGGAGCTGTCTCCATGTTCTCCACCCGCACCAACCGCCGCCGCGCAGCCGCCGCCGTACTGGGCGCCGCCCTGCTCGTCCCGCTGACCGCCTGCGGCAAGGACGACGCGAAGGAGCCCGCCGCCGACGGTGCGAGCGCGAGCGCCTCCGGCTCCCCCTCGGCCGCCGCGCCGAAGGCCGCCAACCTGACGGTCCTGGCCGCTTCCTCGCTGACCGACGTCTTCAAGACGGCCGGCGCTGCGTACGAGAAGGCCCACCCCGGCACGAAGATCACCTTCTCCTTCGCCGGTTCGCAGGAACTGGCCGCCCAGGTGAAGCAGGGCGCGCCGGCCGACGCGCTGGTGACCGCCGACACCAAGACCATGGACGGCCTCAAGGCCGAGGTCAACGACCCGACGGTGATCGCGAAGAACCGCCTTGTCATCGCCGCCGGCAAGGGCAACCCCTTCAAGATCGCGGCCCTCAAGGACCTCGCCGACAGCAAGATCAAGGTGGTCCTCGCGGCCCCCGAGGTCCCGGTCGGCCGCTACAGCAAGCAGATCCTCGACGCGCAGAAGGTCGAGGTGAAGCCGGTCTCGCAGGAGCCGAACGTCCGCGCCGTGCTGAGCAAGGTCGAGCTGGGCGAGGCCGACGCCGGTCTCGTCTACAAGACGGACTCCATCAAGTCCGGTGACAAGATCACGACCGTCGACATCCCGGACGAGCAGAACGCCGTCGCGTCCTACCCGGCCGCCAGCCTCAAGGGTTCCAAGAACGCCGAGGCCGCGGCCGCCTTCGTGGCGTGGCTGAGCACCCCGGAGGCGCGGAAGATCCTCCAGGACGCCGGCTTCCAGCAGGCGTAGCCGCCGGCGCCCCGCTCCGGCGGGGCGTCCGACGGGGCGAGCGGGGGGAGGTACTGCCTGGTCCGGGGGGACAGGCAGTACCTCCCCCTTCGCCTTCCACATCGGCATGCGCATCCCGTCCACTCCCCGTCGCCGGCGGGCACACCAGGCAGAGCAGGCACCGCAGATGGCCAGATTCCGCAGCCGCCACGACGACCCCACCGGTCGCACCCGCACCCGGGCCGGCACCCGCAGCCGCAGCCGCACCCGGCCGCCGCTCGCCCTCGCGGTGCCGGCGCTGCTCGCCGTCGCCTTCCTGCTCCTCCCCCTCCTCGGCATCCTCGCGCGCACGCAGTGGTCCCGACTGGGCACGCACCTCACCACGCCCGGCGTCGTGGAGGCCCTCAAGCTCTCCCTCCTCGTATCGCTGTGGGCGCTCGGGCTCTCGCTCCTCCTCGGCGTGCCCCTGGCCTGGCTGCTGGCCCGGGTGCCGTTCCCCGGAAAGGCGCTCGTCCGCTCGCTGGTGCTGCTGCCGATGGTGCTCCCGCCGACCGTGGGCGGCGTCGCCCTCCTGCTCGGCTTCGGGCGCCGCGGACTGCTCGGTCCCTGGCTGGAGGGCACCTTCGGCATCACCCTCCCCTTCCACACCTCGGGTGCGGTGGTCGCCGCGACCTTCGTCGCGATGCCGTTCCTGGTCATCAGCCTGGAAGGGGCGCTCGGCGGTCTCAAGCAGAGCTACGAGGAGACCGCGTCCTCCCTCGGCGCCTCGCCGGTCCGGGTCTTCTTCACGGTCACCCTGCCCATGGTGGCCCCGGGGCTGATCGCCGGAGCCGCCCTGACCTGGGCCCGGGCCCTCGGTGAATTCGGCGCCACCATCACCTTCGCCGGCAACCTTCCCGGCACCACCCAGACCCTGCCGCTCCAGGTGTACCTGCTCCTCCAGGACCAACCCGAAGCGGCCACCTCGCTGTCGCTGCTGCTGCTCGCCATCGCCATGACCGTCCTGATCGGGCTGCGCGGGCGGTGGACCGGAACCCCGCTCGCCGGCGCCCGCTCACCGGCGGCCGCTGCCGCGGACTCCGCCTCCTCTTCCCTTCCCGATTCCCCTTCCGTTTCCCCTTCCGTTTCCTCCCCCGCTTCTGGATCCGCTTCTGGTTCCGCTTCTGGATCCGATTCTGGATCCGCCTCTGCTTCCGCCGGCAGCACCACCGGGGCGCCGGCCACCGAGCGCTGGCCGCTGCACGCCGAGGTGAGCGGCTTCAACGAACTGACCCTGGACGCCGAGCCCGGCACCACCATCGCCGTGGTCGGCGAGAACGGCGCCGGCAAGACCACCCTGCTACGGGCCCTGCTCGGCCTGACCCCGCGCGCCCACGCCGAACTCAGGCTCGGCGACCTCGACGTCACCGCCCTGCCCCCGCACAAGCGGCAGGTCGCCTGGGTCCCCCAGGACGGCGCCCTCTTCCCCCACCTGAACGCCCTCGCCAACACCGCGTACGGCCTGCGCGCCCACGGCGTCCCGCGGGCCGCGGCACGCGCCGAGGCGCGGGCCTGGCTCGACCGCCTCGGTGTCGGCCACCTCGCCCACCGCAAGCCCGCCGAGCTCTCCGGCGGTCAGGCCCAGCGCGTCGCCCTCGCCCGCGCCCTCGCGGCCCGCCCCCGCCTGCTCCTCCTCGACGAACCCCTCGCCGCCCTCGACCAGACCACCCGCGCCCACGTCCGGCACACCCTGCGCCGCCACCTCGCCGGCTTCGGCGGAGTCTGCCTCATCGTCACCCACGACCCGGTCGAAGCCGTGTCGCTGGCCGACCGGGTCCTCGTGCTCTCCGACGGCCGCACCCTCCAGGACGCCCCGCCCACCGAGGTCACCCGCCACCCCCGCTCCCCCTGGGTGGCCCGCATGCTCGGGCGCAACGCCTGGCCCGGCAGCGCCACCGCGGAGGGTCTCGAACTGCCCGGCGGCGGCCGGCTGGTGGCCGCGGAGGCCCTGCCGGCCGGGGCCCCCGCACTCGCGATCATCGCCCCCGAAGCGGTCTCGATCCACCGGGACCGGCCGGGTGGCAGCCCCCGCAACGTGTGGCCGGGCACCATCCGCGAGATCACGGCGGTCGGCGGCAGGCTCCGCATCCTGGTCGCTTCGGTCGAGGCCCCGGACCTGGTGGCCGAGATCACCCCGGACGCGGCCGCCGAACTGGGGCTGGCGGACGGCGCCGCGGTGTGGACCAGCGTCAAGGCGACCGAGGTCACCCTCGTCGCCCTCTGAGCCCCGCCCCCGGTACCGGAGCCGGTCCCCCCGGATGCGGCTCCACGGAGAGCCACTCGCGCCCCCGGCCGACGCCCGCTCCCCCGCCCGCGGCGCCGTCGGCTCCCACCAGCAGCCACCCGGAGCGCCCCGCCGTCACCGACAGCACGCCCTCGGCCCGGCTCACCGCGGCCGCGGGACCCCCGAGGGTCACCACCGCGGCGCCCTTGCCCGTCGCCCACCGGAATTGCGCGAGCAGCCGGTCCCGCAGCTCCGCCTCCTTCCGGTCCACGGGTGACGGTCCGGCGCCGTTGTCCTGTACGACGACCAGCGCTCCGGTGCCGGCCTCCCGGCCCGCGGCGGCGATCCCCTCGCGCAGCGCCCGAAGCCGCTCCAGCCCGCCCCCGTCGAGGGTCCGGTGCCCTCCGTCGAGGCGCAGGAACCGCACGCCCCGGTGCACGGCGGAGGAGGGCGCGTCGCCGGAGGCCACGATCAGCTCGGGGCGTTCGGCGCGGATCTCGGCCCGGGCCCGTCGTAGCTCCGCCGCCGACTGACCACCGGGGAGCACCGCGAACCGCCAGGGCCGGGCCCGGACTTCGGCGGCCGTGGCCGCCAGGGCCGGGTCCCGTACCACCGGGGCCGACGGCGCCGCCGCGACCTGCGGACCCTGGGCGGTCAGGGTGTCCAGGACCAGCGCGCCGGGACGCGGTCCGGCGCTCGCCGAGAGCCGGTCGAGCGCGAGCGGGCGCTCGGCCGACGCCGGCACGGGCAGCGTGATCCGGCGCCAGCCGGTCCAGTCGACGGCGGGCCCGCGCAGCGGGACCTGCGCTCCGTCCCCCTGCCGCAGCCGGGCCGTGATCCGGCCCCCGGAGCCGTCACCCTCGACCCAGAGGCCGAGGGACCGTGCCGACTCCGGCAGCGGCAAGGGGTGCGGCGCGTCCGCCGCGGCAACGGCCTCGCCCCGCGCCCCGGAGGTGAGGTCCAGGCGCAACCCGCCCCCGGTGCGGCCCGGGGCCGCGCCGGCGCCGGGTCCCCGCCACCGCTCCGCGTCGTCCAGATCCGCCAGGCCCTCCTCCACCAGGCCCACCCCGACGGCGAGTTCGGTGGTCAGCGCCGGGGTGCCCGGTGGCGCGACGGTCGCCCGGAGCCGTCCGGTGGCCCGCGGCACGAGGGCGGTCAGCGTGAACCCGCCGCGCCCGTCCTCGCCGACCCGCCAGCGCGTACGGTCGTACTCCCACCGCACGTCACGCCCCTCGACCGGGGCGGTTCGGCCCTGCGCGTCGAGGCCGGTGAGCCCGAAGGCCCCCGTCTCGGCGGGATCCGCGAGACCGAGGCGTCGCGTGCTCGGCCGGATGCCGGCGAGCGGGCCGAGCACGTCCAGGTGGACCGCTCCGCCGGCCTCCGCGCAGCGGGCCCGTACCGCCGCGCCCCCGGGACGCAGGGCGTGGAAGACCCCGCCGGCGGCGACCCGGCCGGATCCACCCGGGTCCGCCGACCAGCGGGGCCGGTCCGTGGCGGGGCCGGGAGCCACCGGGCCGAGCGTGGCGTCGTAGCCGGTGGCGGTGAGGGTCCGGGTCAGGCCGGGGAAGACCCGGGTGGCGCCGCCCAGGGCTTCGACGCGGCAGCCGGTGGCCGGGCCGGCGCCGGTGGGGACGGTGAGCACCAACCCGTTGGCGACCTTGCGGAGGGTGCCGTCGGACGGGGAGTTCTCCAGGTCGAGATCGAGGGTCCCGCTGCGGCCCGCGACCAGGGTGGTGGAGCCGCCGCCGTCGAGGTTGAGGGCGGAGTGCGCCCCGAGGCCGTGCATCAGCCGCCCGAGGCCGGTGAGGGTGAGGCCCCCGCTGTCGCGCTGGCGGCCGTCGACGGTGACGACGCGGAGCGTGCGGCCGTCCCGGGCCAGGCCCACGGCGGTGCGCGGGGCGGCGGTGTCGTTCGGCTCGCCGTCGTGGCCCTGCGGCACGCCGTCCACCACCAGGGCCGCGCGCCCGCCCAGGGCGGCCGCCAGCGGGTCCGCGCCGCCGTCGCCGCGCCGGAGCGCCGCGGTGACGGTCACCGGGTCCCCCGGGCGCAGGGCGGCGACCCGGGCGGCCGCCCGGCCGCGGCCGACCAGCACGGTGACGCCGGGGGCGGGTGGCGTGCCGCGCGCGGGCGAACGTACCGCCGTGACCCGTCCCTCCCGCACCTCGGCCTCGGCGACCGGCACCGCGCCCGGGCCGGCGGGCGGGAGCGGGCCCCAGGCCCAGTCGGCGGTGTAGGCGAGGAATCCGTCGGCGGGCGGCCGGGCCGTGTTGTACCCGAGGAGCGGCCGGGAGTCGCCCGCCGGATCCCCGGGCCGCGCCCGGGCGGGGTCGGCCGGGAGGGTCACGCTGCCGGTCAGTGCGAGGTCCAGGATCCGCCCCGTACCGTCGGCGCCGAATCCGATGGCGGCCCCCGCACCCGGCGCGGGGGCGTGCAGGAGTCGACCGTCGCGGATGCCCGGGCCCAGCGGCGCACCCGTGGCCCCGATGTCGAAGAAATCGCCGTTGACGGCCGCGGCCACCCGGCGGCCCGGTCCGGCGCGGTGATGGGCCGCCAGGTCGGCGACGGTGGCCGGGCCGTTCCCGCCCAGGTACTCGGCGCGTACGCCGGGGGTGCCCAGGTCGACCGTGAGTTCGTCGACGCGCAGCCAGCGGTCGCGCTCCAGTCGGTCGTAGGAGTCGAGGCGGAGGCCGGGTGCGAGGGGCCGGCTGGAGCGGGCGGTCTCGACACCGGCATCCGGGCTGCCGGTGTCGCCGCCCCTGGTCGCGGCGGTGGCGGTCGGACCGCCCGGGGCGGGGCCCGCCAGAACGGCCGTGGCGAGCAGGAACGTCAGCAGCGGGCGGAATGTGGGCACTGAGGCAGGATGAGGCGGTCGATCACGGGATGATCTGCCGAAACGACCACCATTTCGTCGATTCAGCCATTCGCCGCGCGCCCCGCGAAATCCTTGGACAGCCAATGATCATCTGACGTATGTTCGCGCAGGCCCCGCCCTCGGCGGGTTTCTTTATGCGCATCATATGTACCCGTGGGGGGTCCTTCGTCATGTCCTGTGACGCCACCAGTCCGTCCGTACCCGTCTTTCCGCCCGTACCCGCCTCCTCGACGCTCCGCTCGCCGAAGGGGCTGGCCACCGCCCTCACGATCCTGCTCGCCGTCGCGGGCGCGGTCGACCTCGCGGCGGCCGTCATCGGCTTCGGCACGGACGCCGCCGCCGACATCGAGGGCGACGGTCCGCTGACCGGGGCCGCGCTCATGTACGCCGCCGTCGGAATCACCCAGCTCGTCCTGCTGCTGGGCACCGGAGCCGTCTTCATCGTCTGGTTCCACCGGACCCGGGTGAACGGCGGAGTGTTCCGTCCCGACCTCTTCGACCAGGGGCCCGGCTGGGCCATCGGATCGTGGTTCATCCCGATCGTGAACCTCTTCTTCCCCTTCCGCATCGCCCAGGAGATCTGGCGGGCCAGCGCCCAGGCCGCACCCGACGGCTCCGCCCGCGCGGTCTCCGTCACGCCCGTCACCGTCTGGTGGGTGACCTTCATCGCCGCCAACCTCATCAGCCGCGCCAGCGACTCGGTCGGCAGCCTGCTGTCCGCCGTATCGGCCGTGTTCGCCGTCCTCTTCGTCCGCAAACTGACGGCGATGCAGCACACCAAGGCGGTCCAGGGCCCGAACGCCGCGTTCTGAGGCCGCGCTCGTCCGCATCATCCGTACCCGTGGGGGGTCCTTCAGCATGTCCGTCATTGCGTCCGCACCATCCGGTGCACCCCGCTCACCCGAGCCGACCGCGGCGCCGGAGCCGATCGAGGCGCCGGAGTCGTGCGGGCCCGCGGACGACTCCGCCGCCGTGGAGCCCGCCGGGCCCGTGCTGCGCTCGCCCGTCGGCATGGCGACCGCGTCGAGCGTGCTCCTCGTCCTGGCCACGGTCGTCGCCCTGCCCCAACTCCTCGCCGATTACCGGCTGTACGCCTCGCTGACCGCCTTCATCGACGACGGCCCGACGTCGGCGACGATGAGCGGGTACGCCGCTGCCGCCCAGTTCGCCAGCATGGCCTCCAGCCTGGCGCTGTTCGCGCAGCTGCCGACCGCCGTCCTCTTCCTCGTCTGGTTCCACCGGGTGCGGGTCAACGCCGGGGTCTTCGCCCCCGAGGGCTTCGGTCGGGGAACGCGGTGGGCGGTGGGCTGCTGGTTCATCCCGATCGGCCATCTGTGGCTGCCGTTCAAGACGGCCACGGAGATCTGGGGAGCGAGCGCGCAGGCGGCGCCCGACGGCTCGTGGCGGCGCGTCTCCTACGGGCCGGTGGTGGCCTGGTGGGCCACCTGGGCCGGCTCCCACCTGCTACAGGCCGTCGCGAACCGGCTGGGCGCCTCCGACAGCGCGACGGTCCTGCGCACCTCGATGACGGTCTCGTTCGCCGGGGACCTGCTGTTCCTCGCCTCGGGCGTGCTGGCCGTCCGCTTCGTCCGCCGGCTGACGGCGATGCAGCACGCGAAGGCCACCCAGGGCCCGAACGCCCTCGTCTGACGCCCGTACCGCGTGACGCCCCTACCGGCTGACGCCCGTTCCGTCTGACGCCCGTTCCGTCTGACGCCCGTTCACCCCGGCGGGACGGGTACGGCCGGTGGCAGGTCGGCGGTGGCGACGACCGAGGCGACGGGAAGGGAGAACTCGCACCAGACGCACTTCCCCGCCCCCTTCGGCTCGACCCCCCACTCGTCGGCCAGCCGGTCCACTAGCATCAGCCCGCGCCCCGACACGGCCCAGTCACCCGCCTCGCGCTTGCGCGGCAGGGCGCTGGAGGAGTCCTCGACCTCGATCCTGATCCGGCCCTCGATCGTGAGGCGCAGGTTCACCTGGCCGCCCCCTTCGGTGTGCACGAGGGCGTTGGTCATCAGCTCGTCGGCGGCCAGCTCGATCTCGTCCGCCAGGTCCCGGGCGCCCCAGGCCGCCACCGCCGCCCGGATCAGGTGCCGGGCCAGCGTCGGCCCCTCGGTGTCACCGGGGTCGAGCCGCTGGCGCAGCGGGCCGCCGCCGCGCGGGGCGGCGGTACCGCGGCGGCGCAGCACGAGGAGGGCCATGTCGTCGCCCGTACCGGAGTCGCCGACCAGGTCGCACAGCGCGTCGGCCAGCTCCTCCACGTCGGTCGGCCCGTCGCGGACCGCCTCCATGAACTCCCGCATCCCGGTGTCCGCGTCGGCTCCGGGCCGCTCGATCAGCCCGTCCGTGCAGAGCAGCAGGGCGTCTCCCGGATGCAGCTCCATGGTGGTGACCGGGTATCCGGAGCCGGTCCCGGACCGGTCGCGGGGCGGCAGGCCCAGCGGCAGGCCGCCGGCCGCGGACACCCGGTGGCAGCTGCCGTCGCCGCGCCGCACGACCGGGTCCAGGTGCCCGGCCCGGACGATCTGCACCATCCCGCTGCTCAGGTCGATCTCCGCGTACGTACAGGTGGCGAAGCGCTCCGTCTCCAGCTCGCGCAGGAAGGTGGAGGCCCGGGCCATCGCGGTCCCCGGGGTGTGCCCTTCCACGATGTAGGCGCGCAGGACGATCCGCAGCTGCCCCATGACGGCCGCCGCGTCCGTGTCGTGGCCCTCGACGTCGCCGATCATCACGCCGACCCGGCCCTCGCCCAGGGGGATCACGTCGTACCAGTCCCCGCCGATGTCCCGCCCCATCCGCGCCGAGCGGTAGCGGACGGCGATCCGCGCGCCCGGGACCGGGGGGATGCTGCGGGGCAACATGGCCCGTTGGAGCCCTTCGGCGAGGTCGTGCTCCTGCTCGAAGAGGATGGCCCGCTGGAGGCTCTGCGCGATGCCGCTGCCCAGCGCGACCAGCAGGTTGCTCTCCTCGGCGGTGAAGTCGCCCTCCCGCGCGTAGAGCAGCCCGATCGCACCGATCGGGCGGCCCTGGGCGATGAGCGGGAGGTAGACCCCGCTGCGCACGGAGAGCGGCGAGATGTAGCGCCAGAGCAGCGGGTAGCGGCGCTCGAACTCGTCGCGGGAGGTGACGTAGACGGGCTGCAGCGTGCGTACGGCCTCGCTCATCGGGAGGTCCGCGTCGACGCGCGTGTACTCGATCTCGGGGACGTACGTGCCCAGCTGCCCCTCCGCCACCAGGTGGACGCGGCCGCCGTCGACCACCCCGAGCATGATGCTGACCGCACCGAGGTGACCGAGCGCGGCGGGGTCCTTGAGGATGTCGGTGACGTCGTTGACGGTCCGGGCGTGGGCCAGGATGGCCGTGGTCCGCTCGACCACGCCCGTCATGCGGCGCCGTCCCTCGTCGCGCTCGCTGCCCGCCCCCGGCTCTCCCGGGTCGAGGTCCGCGTCCCGGACGATCCCGATGATCCGGTACGGGCGCCCGCTCGGGCCGCGCAGGATGTGGCCCTGGATGTGGGTCCAGCTCAGGGCGCCGTCGCGACGGCGGATCCGGAAGTAGGCGCCGTAGTGGCTGCGGCCGTCCTTGAGCGCCTGGGCGACCCGCGCGTCCAGCCGGGCCTCCTCACCCGGCGGGATCCGCACCCGGAGCCCGCCGGGGGTGCCCGTGAACTCCTCCGGGCGCAGTTCGAAGACCTCGAGCGCGGTCGGGTCCAGGTGCATCTGCCCGCTGTCGAGGTCCCAGTCGAAGGTGCCCATCCGGTTGAGCGCGAGGCTCAGGTCCGGGCGGGCAGGCCAGTCGACCGTGGGGGATTTACCCCTTTCGGCCATGCAGCCAGGGTCTCACCCATCGGCCCGCCGCGCGGCGGGAAGCCGCGGCACCCCTCCCCAGCGTCACCCTGCGCGACCATCCTTCACCCGCGCGTACACAGTCAGTGGCCAGCGGTCGCGGGTGGGCGGTCAACAGGTCGACTGCACGGCGTCGATGCGACCACCGAAGTCACCTCGGTAGCTGCGCCGCCAGTCACCGTCGCGGACCTGGCGGGTCTCCTTCGGCTTCCAGTCGATGAAGCACGCGTCCACATTGGCCACGAAGGAGCCCACGTGGTCGTGCAGCTGCGGCGGCATGTCCCGGTACCCGCTGCGCGGCGACCACTGCCAGCTCTGCCCGCCGAAGTCCGCATCGGTGTAGAAGCACACCGACCCGCCGGGACAGGGCGCCACCGCCCCCACCGCCCCCACCGCGGCGACCGCGGAGGTCGGGTAGATCAGCGGCAGGGCGACGAGGGCGAGCGCGGCGCAGGCGCGCGTCAGGCTATTGATCATCATGCCCAGGTTCTAGCGGACCGCTCCGATCCACAGCCAGCCCCACCCCGCGGACTCACCCTCCCGGGGGCCCACGTTCACCGAAGCGGGTTGCGGCAGGTGACGGACCACCGCGGGGACCCGGTCAAGGCAGCCGAAATCCCGTGGAGCCCGCCCACATCGCGTGGAATGATCTTCGACGACCGTTGACGGAAGAGGAGGCCGAAACCGTGTACGTACCGCCCTCTGCACGAGCTCTCGATGATGACGAGCGTGCGCTCGTGGAGCTGGCCCGGCGCACCATAGACGCGCATACCGACGCAGGGCCCGACGAGGACGGGATCCACACGATGGGCGCCGCGGTCATGGCCGCCGACTACCGGATGTTCGCCGGCGTGAACCTCTACCACTTCACCGGCGGGCCCTGCGCCGAGCTCGTGGCTCTGGGAGCCGCACGAGCCCAGGGCGCCCGCCAGATGCGCTGCATCGTCGCCGTGGGAAACCACGGGCGGGGGATCGTCGGCCCGTGCGGGCGCGATCGGCAGGTCTTCGTGGACCACTACCCCACCATGCGCGTCATCGTGCCCACGCCCGCGGGGCCCCGGTCCGTTCTCGCCGCCGACCTGCTGCCGCTGACCCAGCGATGGACCCCGGAAGGCATGGCCGGTCTCGACCCATCGCTCTACCAAGACCCCGAGACGACGGGCCCCCCGATCATCCGGTTCAACCCCCGCTACCTCGAAGCCGTCCGCTCCGGCGCCAAGACCAAGACCACCCGCTTCCGGGACCCGGCCCAAAGAGGGCCGGCACGGCTGGTGTTCGAGAGCGACCCCGAAGTCGTCCTGCTGGCAGAAGTGACCGACATCAGGCACTGCCTGGTCCGCGACCTCACCGACCAGGACGCCCGAGCCGAAGCGCTGACGACCGCAACCGAACTCCGGGAAGGCCTCAAGGGCCACTACCCGGACCTGGCGGCGACCGACGAAGTCGACGTCATCACCTTCCAGATCAACGACACGACAGGCGCCGCTTAGACCGCGGAGACACCAGCGAAGAAGGGGCCGCGAGCTGACGAGGAACTGCCCGTCGAGTGGGCCACCACGTGGTCACGCTTCTTGCGACCAACCGTGGATTGTCAGTCTTCCCGTTACCCGTCACCGCCGCACAGCCGGTGCAGGGACGCGCGGCTTTCCTCGTCCGCGGCCGCGGTAGACCAGCAGGCGCAGTTCCGGGTCCTGGAGCGGCAGCAGGACTTCGAAGTCGACGGTGATCGCACCTGCGACCGGATGCCGCAGCACCTTGCGGCCGCGCCCGTTGACGCTGACCTCCCGCTCGGCCCACAAGCGGGCGAAGTCCTCGTCCTGCGCGGCGAACTCGGCGATGAGGCCGGCCCACCACCCCGCCGACGGGCCAGTGGGCCGGCGCGTGTATCGCGCATACGGCCGGGGCCGGACGCTCAGCCGCGAGTCAGTGGAACCACACGACGAGGCGTACGTTCTCGGCGCCATGGATTTCGCTGAGGATGCGCATCACCTTCCAGACTGGGCCCCATTGGGTGTCTATCCCCGCGGCTGAGGCGCGGGTTCGCGTGCCCGAGGCGTCGGTCCCCTGCCAGTCCGTGGCCTCCAACTCGGACCAGGTCAGCCAGGTCGTCCCGTGCACATCGCGAAGACCGCCGCAGTCGGCGAACTCACGTCGCAGCCCCTCCGAGGCGTCATCCGGAAAGCCGCGCCCCTCCGCGAGGGGCCGGAAACCGAAGTAGTTCCGGATTCCGAAAAGACAGGCCAGGCCGTCGTAGCCGTTGCCCATGTTGAGGAGGAGGAGATCGATACCGGCCTCCCATCCGGAGTCCTCGTCGTCAGCGCCCCACAGACGACCCCCCGGCCGGCACTCGATCATCCCGCTGACATCTGTCGACATGAGGAGATCCTGCCTGCGCATGCCAGGGAACAGCACCTCCATTTCGAGGACTCCCCCGATACCGGTCGAGCCCGCGTGAACCGAGGCCCAAAAGTCGCCACCGGCCGAGCGGGCTCACCTGGCAAATACCCAGGTCGGCACGCGCTTCCGCGGCCGACGACCCGGCGGCGCCCTGGGCGGGATCCGTCGGGCAGGGTGAGAAGGCCAGCGTCCGGACGTCGGACCGCGGACGGGACCGGCCTCCCCGGGTGGGGGAGGCCGGTCCCGTCGCATGCTCTTGCGGTGCGCTCCTGCGCTACCCGGCTCCTCCGTTGCCGTTGTCGTTGCCGTTCCCGTTGCCGTTGCCGTTGCCGTTGTCAGTGGTCGGCGTCGGGGGCGGGGGCGGGGCCGGTACGGAGGGGGTCGGTCGGATGGGGGGCGGCGTCGGCAAGGAGGGCCGGGTGGGGGCCGGCGGTACGGATGCCACGGGGGGCGGCTCAACTGCCGTGGGGGGCAGTACCGGTGAGGGCTCCGGAGCGGTAGGGGTCGGCCGCGCCGGAGGGGTTGGTTCCGCCGGGGACACCGGGGCCGGGGGCTGCGCGGAACGCTTCGCCGAATGGGACGGCGAAGGCGAATGCGTGCGGGAGGGCGAAGGCGAGGGCGAGGGCGAACGGCTCTCGCTCGGGGACGCGGACTCGGACTCCTCGCGCGACGGCGAGACCGACACCGAGTCGGACGGGGACGGGGACGGCGACGTCGTTGCCGATTCCGACTCCGTCGCCGAGGGTGACTCCGATGACGACGGGGACGCGGACGGGGACGACGAGCCGGAGTCGGACGGCGACACCAGCGGGGAGAACGACCGCGAGTCCGTCGGCGTCGGCGTCACCGTGACGGTCGGCGTGGGCGTCGGCGTCGGCGTCGGCGTCGGCGTCGGCGTCGGCGTGAAGGTCGGCGTCGGCGTCACCGTGGGGGTCGGCAGGAGCGTGAACGTCGGGGTCGGGATCACCGGCGGCGGCACCGGCTTGTCGTGCCTCGGCTTGTCACCGCGGTCCCGCTCGTACCAGCGCCGGTCCTGGTGGTCGTAGATCACGAACTTGTTGATGACCGTCACCGACGGCGCGATCACCACGACGTTCGCCGGGTGGTACGTGGTCCACGGCTGCCCGTACCGCTTCGGGTTCGCCTGCAGCGCCACCGGCGGCCCCAGGGGATTGCCGCAGGCGCAGCGCACCCGCGGCACGCCGCGGTCGTCCACGAGGACGGCCGTCCCCGCCTGGAGGACCGCCTGGTAGCTGGTGATCCTGCCGTCCCGGTAGCCGTGGTTGGTGACCCGGGTGTCCGCGCGCAGTTGCACGGGGGTGAGCGAGCGCAGGAAGCCCGGTACCGCGACCGGCTGGATGCCGAGGCCCGAGGCGAAGGCGCTGTTCTTGACCGGGTCGGCGGAGAGCACCTTGATCTGCTTCTCCACGTCACAGCTGGCGATGTCCTTGGTGCCGCCGTACAGGCCGGGCGCCGAGCCGCTGACGCTGCGGGTGACCGTGGCTCCCTGGGTGGCATCCGTCGGGGCGACCGTCGGCGTCCTGCCCGGCACCGGCGTGGTGGGCACGGTGGCCGTGGTCGTCGGCTGGATCTCCTCCGCCGCGGTCTGCGCGACCGTCGACTCCGTGAAGGGGTCGGGGCCCGATGCGGAGGTGGTCTGGAGGAAGACCTCGCCCTCGTTGTGCGCGGGTCCGGAGGGCCGGGTGAGGACGACCGTCAGCGCGATCGCGGCGGCCACCGCGACGAGGGCGGTGACGAGCCGCGGTACGGACTTCCACCACGGGCCCTGGGGCGGCGGTCCGGCCGATCCGGGCGGGCCACCACCGGGGGGCGCACCCGGCGGGGGCGGCGGCGGGCCGTGCCGCCCGCCCGAGAGCGGGCCGGAGGGCGGACCTGACGGCGCCCCCGAGGGAGATCCCGAAGGAGGTCCCGAGGGGGGCTCGGGCGGCGACTGGCCGGAAGGTTGCGTTGTCACGGGCTCTTCTTCCCAGACGGAGGAGTTCCGGTACCCGGGTGGATGTTCCGCATGTCACCAAAGGCTCGTTCCTGCGGAAACCACCGGATCCCGTGGATTTCGTGCACTCCTGCCGACCATTGTGTGCGCCGTTCAGGTGGTGCCCGCAAGCCGAGAGTGCCTACCGTTGCGTGTGAGCCGTACATCTCGGAGCTCCGAGCGGGTGTGGCTGGACGCGCTGATCGCGGTCCTGGCCGGCTTCGCCGCGATGACCGTCGTCGCGGCGGCGGGCCTGCTCTGCGCGGGCGCGGACGAGCTGCCCGGCGGGGCCTTCCCGCACGTGGTGGCCGCCGTGGTCGTGATGGCCGCGGGCGGCACGGTGGACGTGACGGGCGGGGCCGGTTTCCTCGCGGGGGCCCAGGGCGGGCTCTCGGTCATGCCGCTGTCCGTCAGCCTGGCCGGGGCGCTGACCACGGCCCTCTGCTTCCTGCGCCCGATGCGCCACCACGCGGTCGCCCGACCGCGTGAACTCCTTTCCCGGGCCGCCCCGTTGGTGCTGCTCTGGCTGCTCGCCCTGACGGCCTTCGCCCTCTACGCCCGGCACACCTTCGGCCTCTCCACCGGAAGTTCGCCGATCGGGGAGATCAGTGAACTGCTCGACTCCGCACCGACGGTGGGCTTCGAGAGCACCCTGCCCGGCACCCTGTTCTTCGGACTGCTGTGGATCCTGGGCCTGTTGCTGATCTCGTTGCTGGTGTCGCGGCGCGCGCCGCTGCCGGCCCGGCTGGTCCGCTTCCACGGGGCCGTGCGCCCGGCCGCGTCCGCCGTCGTCGCGCTGCTCCTTTCGTACGTCGCGCTCGGCGTGGTCGTCGGCGTCGTGGTCGCCGCCACCGGCGGGCACGGTCGGGAGACCCTGGCCGTGGTCCTCCTCGGGCTGCCGAACCTCGCCTGGCTCGCGCTCACCCTGGGGTTCGGCGGGGCCTGGCAGGGCCACGTCGAGGGTCCCTTCGGGCTGCCGATGCCCAAGGTCCTGGACGAGGTGCTGCGCACGCCCGACCTCTCCACCGTGGACGTCGGCTCACTGGCCCGGCAGGACTCCAGGGCCTGGTGGCTGGTGGCCGTCGCCGCGGTATTGCTGCTCGGTGCGGGCTTCGTGATGGCGGCGCGCTCCTCCGCGCGGGTGCGCCCCTGGCAGCACGCCCTGCACCTGGGCGTCGCCCTGGCCGTGGGCACCCTCGTGGTCTGTCTCCTGGCCGGGGTCGAGGCCCGGTTCGGCCTGTCGCTGCTCGGCATCGGTGACGTGGACGGACTCGGCGGGAAGGTGCGGCTGGTCCCCGTCCTGTGGCGTACGGTCGCCCTCGCCCTGGTGTGCGGCGCGGTCGCCGGGTTCCTGGGCGCCCTCCTGGCCACCCCGGTCCGCCGCCGCGGCCGGGTCGAAGCGAGCCCGCCCCCTGACTCCCCTCCCGCCCCCTGACTCCCTCACACCCCGTGACGCCCGCCCCCGGGACCGCACTCAGCCCGACCGCCGCCGGAAGACCGGCAGGGCCCAACCCGGCGGGGGCGGGGCCGGGGCGGAGGGGGACGGGGGCAGGGCCGGGACGCGCGGGGCGGCCTTGCCGGCGCCCGCGGTGCGCAGCGCCGAGGTGAAGGCCAGGCAGCTGGGCCAGCGCTCCTCCGGGGACTTCGCCAGGGCGCGGGCGAGCACGTCGTCCACGGCGGGCGGGAGTTCCGGACGCAGGGAGGACGGCGGGGGCGGGGGATCGTACTGGTGGGCCCAGAGCAGGGCCATGTCGTCGTCGCGCTGGAAGGGCGGGCCGCCCGTCAGCATCTCGTGGACCACGCAGCCCAGGCTGTAGACGTCGCAGCGGCCGTCCACCGGTTTGCCGGAGATCTGCTCGGGGGCCACGTAGTCGAGGGTGCCGACGAACTGGCCGACGCTGGTGAAGCCGGTCAGCGACAGGGACTTCTTCGTCAGGCCGAAGTCGGTCAGGTAGACGTGCTCGGGGTGCTCGCTGTCCGTACCCCCCGCGACCAGGATGTTGCCGGGCTTCACGTCGCGGTGGACGAGGTCGTGGTCGTGAGCGGCGTCCAGGGCGGAGGCGACCTGGCCCGCGATCCGGGCGACGGCCTCCACCGGGAGGGGGCCGGTGCGGTCCAGCATCGCCCGCAGGTCCTGCCCGGCGACGTAGCGCATGGCGATGTACAGCAGCCCGTCGGTCTCGCCCGCCTCGAAGACGGGCACGATGTGCGGGTGGTCGATGGCGGCCGCGACCTTCGACTCGTGGGCGAAGCGGCGCCGGAAGGTGTCGTTGCGCGCGAGTTCGGGGGCCAGCAGCTTCAACGCGACCGTTCGGTCCAGGCGCAGGTCGAGGGCGCGGTAGACCACGGCCATGCCGCCGCGGCCCAGTTCGCTCTCGACCTGGTAGCCCGCGATGCGTTTGCCCCGGAGGTCGGAGGGGCGCCCGCGGACCGGCTCCGCGTCGGATCCGGGACCGGACGCGCCACCGGACCCGGACGCCTCCCCGGCCGCCTCCCCTCCGCCGGACCCGGACGCCTCCCCGGCGGTCATCGTGTCTCCGGGCCCGGTCCCGCGCCCGGTTCCTGGTCCTCGTCCGGGAGGCCCACGAGCCTGGTCGGTGCGTGGGAGGCCGATCCGCCGCCGGGTCCGTCGGGCTGGGGCGGCGCTTGCCGCGCGCCGGCGCCCGCCCCGTCGTCCCCCGCCCCGCCGGCGCCCGTCGGCGGGCCAGGGCGGGCGCCCGGCGCGGCCGGGACCGCGTACGTCGTCAGCCGGGTGCCGTCTCCGTACATCCAGCGTCCGTCGCTCTCGTCGTAGATCCAGACGGACTCGCCGTCCACGACCACCCCGGCGCGCAGCCCGCGGGTCCCCCGCCGGAACGCCTCGGTGTCCGCGCGCCCGGCGGCGAGGTCCTCCACGGCCCGCCGGTAGCGCTCCAGCGCGTCGCACGAGCGCGCCAGCAGCGGGCGCGGGTCCTCCGTACGGCTCAGCGGCCGGCCGGCGGTGGGGGGCGGTTGCGGGACCGCGACCAGCAGCCGGCCGTCCACCCAGGCGGACCATCCGTTGGAGCAGAGGATCTCGCCCCACTCCCCGCGCCGGGACAGCAGTTGTACGGGGAGGAACGGGTCCAGCGGGGTGGTGGCCAGCGAGAGGTCGGGGGCCTCCCATGCGGGCAGCCCCTCCTGCGGGACGACATGCGTGGGCCGGAAGTCCGCGATCCCGTCCGGGCCTCCCGTCGGCAGCGTCATCGGGTCAGTTCCCCCTACTTCCGCATGATCGCGGGCTCGTGGCGCCGCAGCAGGCGGCTGACCAGCAGCCCGAACAGCAGGGACAGGGCGACCAGCATGCCGAGGTCGAGCAGCCAGATCCGGGTGGAGTGGGCGAAGAGCGGATCGTCGGTGATCTTCCCGGGGACGAGCGCGCCGAGGTCGATCGTGCTGGCCATGGCTCCGAGCGCCCACCGCGAGGGTACGAACCAGGCCAGTTGCCCGATCACCGGCACGCCGTTCAGCTGGAGCAGGGCGCCGCAGAAGACGACCTGGACGATGGCGAGGAGGACCAGCAAGGGCATGGTGACCTCCTCCTTCTTGACCAGGGCGGAGACCAGCAGGCCGAGCATCATCGCGGTGAAGGACAGCAGCGCCACGGCGAGGGTGATCTCGATCAGCGGCGGCAGGAGGACGCCCTTGCCGTCGGGTGCGTTGTGTTTCACGCCGAAGAGGCCGACGAGGGTGAGGACCACGGCCTGGGCGACGGTGATCGCGCCCAGGACCACCACCTTGGACATCAGGTAGGCGGATCGGGACAGCCCGACGGCGCGTTCCCGCTGGTAGATGACGCGTTCCTTGACGAGTTCGCGCACGGCGTTGGCGGCGCCGGTCAGCACCCCGCCCACGTTCAGGATGAGCAGGGCGTTGATGGCGGTCTCGGGGGTCAGCTCGCTGCCGGCCAGGGCTCGGGCCATCGCTCCCATGACGAAGGGCAGCGCGACCATGATGGCCAGGAACGTGCGGTCGGCGCCGAGGGCGGCGGCGTAGCGCCGGACCAGGGTCCGGAGCTGAGCTCCCCAGCTCTGCGGCTTGGGCGGTGGCACGCGCAGGCCCGCGGCGGAGGCGGAGGGGGCGCCGTCGGTGCGGGCGCGCACGGGCGAGGCGGCGCTGGTGGCGTAGCGGCGCTGGTAGGGCGAGGCCCGGTACTCCCCTGCCCAGTCGCGGCCCTGGTCGTTCTCGAAGGCTTCGAAGGCCTCGGGCCACTGGTCGTAGCCGAAGAAGCCGAGGGTCTCGTCCGGGGGGCCGTAGTACGCGATCCGGCCACCGGGGGCGAGGACGAGCAGCCGGTCGCAGACGTCGAGGCTGAGCACGCTGTGGGTGACGACGATCACGGTGCGTCCGTCGTCGGCGAGCCCGCGCAGCATGTGCATCACGGACCGGTCCATCCCGGGGTCGAGGCCGGAGGTCGGCTCGTCGAGGAAGAGCAGGGAGGGTTTGGTGAGCAGTTCCAGGGCCACCGAGACGCGTTTGCGCTGGCCGCCGGAGAGGCTGTGGATCGGCTGGTCCGCCCGCTGGTCGAGGCCGAGTTCCCGGATCACCTCGGTGACCCGGGCCTCGCGTTCCGCCTTCGCGGTGTCCTGCGGGAAGCGGAGTTCGGCGGCGTAGCCGAGGGCGCGGCGGACGGTGAGCTGGGCGTGCAGGATGTCGTCCTGCGGGACGAGGCCGATGCGGCTGCGGAGTTCGGCGTAGTCGCGGTAGAGGTCGCGGCCGTCGTAGAGGACGGTGCCGTGGTCGGCGGGGCGCAGCCCGGTGAGGGCGCCGAGGAGGGTGGACTTGCCCGCGCCGCTGGGGCCGACGACGGCGAGCAGGCATTTGGCGCCGACCGGGAAGGAGACGTGGTCGAGGAGGACCTTGCGGCCGTGGTCGACGGCGACGGTGAGGTCCTGGACCTCCAGGGACACCTCGCCCGTGTCGACGTACTCCTGGAGCTGTCCGGAGACGAGGCAGAAGGCGCGGTGGCCGATGCCGACGATGTCGCCCTCGGTGAGGCGGGCGGCCCGGTCCACGGGGTAGCCGTTGAGGTAGGTGCCGTTGTGGCTGCCGAGGTCGGCGATCTCGTAGCCGCCGTCGGGGAGGGCGCGCAGTTCGGCGTGGCGCCGCGAGACCACGAGGTCGTCGAGGACGAGGTCGTTGTCGGGGTCGCGGCCGATGGCCAGTGCGGTGCGCGGTGCGCCCGCGCCGCGGGCCGGGAGCGCGCGGACCGAGGTGGGCCGCCGGAAGGTGCCCGTGAAGGCCGGGTTGGTGACGGAGGAGGGGCGCGGGGACGCGGCGGGGCGGCCGGGCGGGGCGGGCTGGGGGCGGCCGGGGGCGGCGAAGACGGCCCGCGGGCCGTTGAGGGAGTGGCCGAAGCGCAGCTCGCTGCCGGGGCCGACGCTCCACGCCCGGACCCGGTGGCCCTCGGCCCAGGTGCCGTTCGTACTGCCCTCGTCCTCGACGGTCCAGTGGTCGCCGTCGGGGCGCAGTACGGCGTGGTGCCAGGAGACCCGGGCGTCGTCGAAGCAGATCTCGCACTGGGGGTCGCGGCCGACGTGGTAGGTCCGGCCCGGGCTCATCACGGTGGACCCCCGGTCGGTCTCCATGACCAGTTCGGGGGCGGTCGGCACACCGTGGCGCTGGACCATGAGGCGATTTTCCCACGGGACGGCCGATCGGGCCCGTTCGGCCACTGCCTGGCATCGCCGCAGGTCAGAGCGGTCTTATGGGTAATGACAACGGTCCCCGTTGCAGCCTTTGCCGATCCCGTGCGGGTGCGCTTCACTTCACGCGTCGGATCCGAACAGACCGTCGGATCCGAGCGGACCGACGGGCGGATCCGGGCGGGCCGACGGGATCGAAGGGACGGGGGACCAGCGATGAGTGCGCACGACCACGCACACGACCACGCGCCGGGCGGGACCGAGGGGGCGGGCGGGCACGGCGGCCATGGCGGGCACGCGCACGGGGTCGTGGAGAACGCCGACCGCCGCTGGCTGGGGATCGCGCTCGGCCTGATCGGCGCGTTCATGGCGGTCGAGGTCGTCATCGGTGTCGTGGCCCGGTCGCTGGCCCTGATCTCCGACGCCGCCCACATGCTGACCGACGCCGTCTCGATCGTCCTGGCGCTCATAGCCATGCGGCTGGCCGCCCGGCCGGCGCGCGGCGGGTTCACCTACGGGCTCAAGCGTGCGGAGATCCTCTCCGCGCAGGCCAACGGCCTCACCCTGTTGCTGCTGGCGCTCTGGCTGGCGTACGAGGCGGTCCGCCGGCTGATCGATCCGCCCGAGGTCCACGGTGGGCTGGTCCTGGTCACCGCGCTGGCGGGCATCGTGGTCAACGTGGTCTGCGCGTGGTGCATCTCCAAGGCCAACCGGTCCTCGCTGGCCGTCGAGGGCGCCTACCAGCACATCCTCAACGACCTGTTCGCCTTCATCGGGACGGCGGTGGCCGGTCTCATCGTGCTCACCACCGGCTTCGTCCAGGCGGACGCGATCGCCACGCTGATCGTGGTGGTGCTGATGGTCAAGGCGGGGTACGGGCTGATCCGCGAGTCCGGACGGATCCTGCTGGAGGCCGCTCCCGCCCACGTGGATCCGGACTCGGTCGGCGACCGGCTGGTGGCGCACGGTCCGGTGACCGAGGTGCACGACCTGCACATCTGGACGATCACCTCCGGTCAGGCGGCGCTCTCGGCGCACGTGCTGGTGGAACCGGCGGGCGACTGCCACGCCGTGCGCCGCGACCTGGAGAAGATGCTGCGCGCGGACTACGGGATCACCCACACCACCTTGCAGGTGGACCACGTGCAGGACGCGCTGCTGTCGGTCGGCCGGGCGGGCGAGCAACCTCCGGACGCGGACGGGCACTGCGCGGACGCCCACGGACCGGTGCACCGCGAGGGCCCACACCAGCACTGATCGGTGCCCGCACGGGGCATGGATGGGACATGACGCAGAAGCGCAGTGCGGGCCTCTTCCTCTTCCGCCGCGCCGCCGGGGACGGAGCCGCGGCGGCCGGGGTCGAGGTGTTGCTCGGGCACATGGGCGGTCCGTTCTGGGAGCGGCGCGACGCCGGTGCCTGGTCGATCCCCAAGGGCGAGTACCTGGCGGACGAGGCCCCGCGGGACGCGGCCCGCCGGGAGTTCACCGAGGAGATCGGGCTGCCGCCGCCGGAGGGCCCCTACCTCCCCCTGGGCGAGGTCCGCCAGTCGAACGGGAAGCTGGTCACCGTCTGGGCGGTCGAAGCGGACCTCGACCCCGCGCTGATGCGGCCCGGGACCTTCTCGATGGAGTGGCCGCCGGGGTCCGGGCGGGTGCGGGACTTCCCCGAGCTGGACCGTGTGGCCTGGTTCGCTCCCCCGCTGGCGCGCAGCAGCATGGTCGTGTCCCAAGTCCCTTTCCTCGAAAGGCTATTGATGCTATTGAACGATTGACTCGACCTTGACTTGCCAGCGGGCTCGACTGCGTGGACATTACAACTCATGACGAGCGTCGTGCTGGTGGGAACCCTGGACACCAAGGGTGTCGAGTACGGCTGGCTGCGCGAGCGGATCGCGCGCGCCGGCGTCGAGGTGGTCCTGGTCGACACAGGAATCATGGGCGATCCCCGGGTGCCCGCCGACGTCCCGCGGGAAGCGGTGGCCCGGGCAGCGGGAACGGAACTGACGGAACTGCGCACGGCCGCCGACCGGGGCGCGGCCGTGACCACGATGGCCAGGGGCGCCGAGGCGACGCTCTTACGGCTGCACGCCGAGGGGCGGCTCGACGGCGTGCTGGCGATAGGCGGTAGCGGGGGCACCTCCATCGCCACCCGGGCGATGCGGGCCCTGCCCCTCGGGGTGCCGAAACTGATGGTGTCCTCCATGGCGTCCGGCGACGTGGCCCCGTACGTCGGATCGTCGGACATCACGATGATGTACAGCGTGGTGGACATCGCGGGGATCAACAGCGTCTCCGCGCCCGTCCTGGCGAATGCCGCCGAGGCCGTCGCCGCGATGGCGAAGGCCTACGCGCGCACCTCCCACGAGGCGCGCGCGACCCGGCTCGGCGAGGGCGGCCGACCGCTGATCGCCGCCAGCATGGCGGGGGTGACCACGCCCGGTGTGGACGCGGCCCGCGAGCGGCTGACCGAACTCGGCTACGAGGTCCTCGTCTTCCACACCAGTGGCGCGGGCGGCCGCACCTTGGAGACCCTCGCCGGCCAGGGGCTCTTCGCGGGCGTGCTCGACCTCACCCTCAGCGAACTCGCCGACGACCTGTGCGGCGGGATCCTGACCGCCGGCCCGGACCGGCTCAGCGCGGCCGGGCGGGCCGGGATCCCCCAGGTGGTGAGCCTGGGCGCGCTGGACATGGTCAAGTTCGGGCCGCTGGAGAGCCTGCCCGAGCACGCCCGCTACCGGCGGGTCCGGGTGCACAACCCGTCGATCACGGTGATCCGCACGACCCAGGCCGAGTGCGCCGAGCTGGGCCGCAGGGTCGCGGCCAAACTGCGGGTGGCGACCGGGCCGACCGCCGTGTGCCTGCCGCTGCGCGGGCTCTCCACCCTGGGCGCGCCGGGGGGCCCGTACCACGACGCGGTCGCGGACCGGGCGCTGTTCACGGCCCTGCGCGAGGGGCTGCGGGGCAGCGCCACCCGGCTCTACGACTACGACACCCACATCAACGACCCGGCCTTCGGGCGCGCGGCGGCCGAGCGGCTGCACGACATGATCGCGGTGCGGCAGGCCGCGGCCTGACCGCGCACCCCGCCACCCGCCCCACCACCCGTCCCACCCACCGCCCCACCGCCCCGCCGATGCGGCCGGGAACGACCGGCCGGAAACCGGTGGGTGAGACGGGTGTACGGCCGGGAACCGGCCACGGCACAATCCGTGTCCCAGGAGATGGTCCGGCACCGCCGGGCCGTCGGACGACAGCACAGGACGCGGCGACGCCATGGCAGGGGGCGCAGGATGAACACGTGGACCGTCCCCGGTTACACGCAGAGCAGGGAGCTCGGATCGGGCGGCAGCGGGCGGGTGGTGCTCGCCGTGCACGACGCGACGGGTACGGCGGTCGCGATCAAGTACCTCGCCGACCGGCTGCGCCACGACCCGGCCTTCGTCCGGGAGTTCCGGGCGGAGGCCCGGCTGCTGGGCGGGCTGCACTCGCCCTACGTGGTGGGGCTGTACGAGTACGTGGAGGCGCCCGGCGGCGCCGCCATCGTGATGGAGCTGGTGGACGGGATATCCCTGCGCGCGGTCCTCAAGGGCTCCGGCGCCACCGACGCGGAGGCCGCGCTGGTGGTGCTCAAGGGATCACTGCTCGGGCTGGCGGAGGCGCACCGCGCCGGGGTCGTCCACCGCGACTACAAGCCGGAGAACGTCCTGGTCGCCCAGGACGGTTCGTCCAAGCTCGTGGACTTCGGGATCGCGACGGGTCGCGGCACCAAGCCGGGGGTGGCCGGCACCCCCGCCTACATGGCCCCCGAGCAGTGGCAGGGCGAGCCCGCCTCCCCGGCGGCCGACGTGTACGCGGCGACGGCGACCTTCTTCGAGTGCCTGACCGGGCGCAAGCCCTTCGCCGGGGAGAACTTCGCCGAGCTGGCGGTGCAGCACATCGAGGCGCCGGTACCCGAGTCCGAGGCCCCCGAGCCGGTGCGGCCGCTGATCCGCCGCGGCATGGCGAAGCAGCCGGAGCAGCGCCCGGAGAACGCGGACGCCTTCGTCACGGAGCTGGAGGACGTGGCCCGCGCGGCCTACGGGCCCGACTGGGAGGAGCGCGGGCAGCGCAAGCTGGCGGCGCTGGCCGCGCTGCTGCCGCTGCTGTTCCCCTCGGCGGGTGCGCCGGGCGCCGGGACGACCGCGCTGGCCACCACCGTGCTCCCGCCGCCCCCCGCCTCCTGGTGGCCGGGCCGGCGGGGCTGGGTGGCGGCCGGGACGGCACTGGTGCTGGGGACCGTGCTCCTGTTCGCGACGGAGGCGGTCGGGGCCTCCCCGGACTCCACCTCCGCGGTGAGCGCCTTCGCGACGACCAGCGCGGGCCCGCCCGGGTCCGCCGCGCCGAGCTCCGGGCCGTCCCCCTCGGCCTCCGGCTCCGCCTCCCCTTCGGCCTCCGTGTCCCCCTCGGCGTCCGTCTCGCCGAGCCCGACCACGAGCGCGAGCGCCGGTACGAGCCCGAGCCCGAGCACGTCGGTGACCCCGAAGCCGACCGCCACGCCGACCCCGACCCCCACCCCCAGGCCGACCGTGGTCGTCGGCTCCGTGTCGGTCACGCTGCGCGCCGGGACGCGGTCCGGGCAGGCGACGGTCTCCCTCGGCGTCAAGGGCGGCGAGGCGACCGTGACCCTGGAGTGGTTCCTCGGCACCTCCCCAGGGGACATGCGGGTGGCGGACGGTACGACCAGCGCCATGACCCAAGGGGGCTCCCTGCCCCCGCAGACGCACACCTTCACCCAGGGCCGCGGCTGCTACCTGAGCGTGCGCGTCACCACGGTGCCGACCGCGGGGAACACGTCGGACACCGCCACGGCCGCCATCCCGCGCTGCTCGGTCGTGGAGGTCCCGCGATGAGCGATCCCCGCGCGCCCCAGGACGACGACTACAGCGCGACCGTGCTCGGCAGCCACTGGATCAGCGGCCCGCCGGAGCGGCCCGACGACCTCGCGGCGACCCGCCGGTTCGACGGTCCCGAGGCGGTGCCCGACCGGGTCGAGGGCTCCGTGCTGCGCTTCGGGCCCGGGGTGACGGCCGCGCTGGCCGCGCCCTTCCCGGTGGCCGCGGCGGGGCCCGCCGCACCGCGGCGACGGCGCCGGGGCGCGGGGCTGCGCCGCTACGCGCTGGCGCTGGTGGTGCTGGCGGCCGTGGTCGCGTACCTGGCCTGGCAGCGGTACGGGCCGGCCCTGGCGGTGCGGGACGTCACCGTGAGCACCGACGCGCAGGGGCCGGCGTGCGACTCGGCGGCCGACGTGGTGGCCGTCGTACGGACCGACGGGCGGCCGGGGACGATCACCTACCGGTGGGTGCGCAGCGACGGCAGCAGCTCCGACCGGCTGACCGAGCGGGTGCCTCGCGGTCAGCACGAGGCGCGGCTGCACCTGCTGTGGACCTTCCACGGCACGGGCGGTTACCCGGCACGGGCCGAGGTGCGGATCGAGGAGCCGAGCCGGCACACGGCGGCCGTGGAGTTCAGCTACCGCTGTCCCCGCTGATCGGGGCGGCGCCCGAGGCGGGCGGGGCCGCGGGGAGTCGGATCACCGCGCGCCCGCCGTCGAGGTCGACGCGGGTGCGCGGCGGGGCGCCGTCCTCTTCGTCGTCCCGCATGACGAGGGCGCTCTGCCGCTCCTTCAGTTCGTTCTGCTTGCCCGGGGAGAAGCTCGCGTGGAGCTGCTCGAAGCCCGTGGAGGAGATCTGGCCCTGACGGCCGCTCCAGCGCCAGGGCAGCACCCCGGCGCGGCCCGCCCGTTCGAGCGCGAGGTCGAGGAACGCCATGGCCGTGAGCAGCAGGGCGAGGCCGGGCAGGGTCATGAAGATCACGAAGCCCATGGCGGCCTCCGGCGTCGTAGCGGATCGGATCGCGTCCCGGTCGGACGGTATGACAGTAACCCGATCGGTGTCCCGCCCGACCCCGCGCGACGTCCGCCCGCCCTTCCCCCGTTCGGCCCATCCGGCCGTGGCCGTCCGGCCGAAGCCCTGGGGGTGTGCCCGCTGGTTGACTCGTAGACGTTGACGGAGGTGTGCAGGACGCCTCCCGGCACCCCTGCGTGCCACGTTCCAGCCGGCGAACACCCCAACCGGAACGTGGCCGTCCCGCACGGATGCCAAGTCCGCGCGGGGAGGCCCGTAGCTGCTTTGGGGAGCGGCTGCGGGCCGCTTCGCATCCCGGCAGCGGGCCCCGGGCTCCGGACTCCGGGGCCGCGGGATCGTTCAGAACCGGGCGTGCGCCGTGATGTCCGCCTCGAACTGTCCCGTCAGCGCCGGGGTCACGGTCGGCCGGCACTGGGCGACGGCGGCCAGGTAGTCCTCGGTGCTCGCGCCCGGCGGCCCGGCCAACGCCCCGCGGATCCCCGTCCCCTCCAGGTCCCGCTCGAAGGACACCTGGGCCGCGATCCGCGCCGCGTGCTCGATGTCCGCGGGGGTGAACAGCTCGCTCGCCGCGACCAGCGCCGCCACGTCGACGTCGGCGCGGCCCGCCGTGTAGCGGGCCCAGATCGCGGCGCGCGCACCGGCGTCCGGCGTTCCGATCGGGATGAGGTAGTCGAAGCGGCCGGGCCTGAGGAAGGCCGGGTCGAGCGAGCGGATCGAATTGGTCGCGCAGACCAGCAGCCGCTCCCCGCCCTCGCGGAACCCGGGTATCAGCTTGAGCAGCTCGTTGGTGACCCCGTGGATCCCGCCGGGCTGCGCGGGCTCGGTGCGCACGGGCGCGATCTCCTCGACCTCGTCGATGAAGACCAGGACCCGCTCCAGTTCGGCGATGCGCGCGAAGGCCCCGCGCAGGGCGGTGGCCAGGTTCCCCTCGTCGGCGAGCCGGGAGGGCAGGAGTTCCACGAAGGGCCAGCCGAGGCGGGAGGCGATCGCGCGGGCGAAGGTGGTCTTGCCGGTGCCGGGCGGTCCGAAGAGCGTGATGGCGCGCGGCGGTCGCACCCCGTGCTGGGCGGCCCGTTCCGGTTCGGCGAGCGGCAGCACCACGCGCCGCTCGATCAGGTCCTTCTCCGTCTCCATGCCGGCGACGGCGTCCCAGAGGTCCGACGGCAGGAAGCGGCCGCCCAGCTCGTCGAGGAGCCCGGCCGCCGGTCCGTGCAGCGGCTCGGTCTTCTCGAAGTAGGCGACGGCGGGCTGGCGCGTGTACCCGGCGTTCAGGAGCCCCTCGCCGAGCAGGTCCTCCTCGGGCAGGACGTAGGCGATCCGCCCGACCCGGGCCGCGATCAGCCGCCGCTCCAGCTCCACGAGCAGCGCACTGGCCAGGCCGCGGCCCCGCCACCCCGCCGAGATCGCGATCCGCATCACCCAGGCCCGCTCCCCCGCGACGCAGGCCAGGGCCGCGCCGATCGGGACCCCCTGGTGGACGGCGACCACGGCGGGCTGGCGCCCGGTGAGGGCGCTGATGCACTCCGCGAGGGAGAAGACGGACTCCTGGCCCAGCTCGGCGGTGGTGTCGATCAGGTGGACGACCGCGGCGAGATCGTTCTCGCGGTAGTCGTGGATGAGCCAGTTCACCGGGTTGCCGCCCCTCGTACGTACTGCTCCTGCGTGCTCCTTGCGGCGAGGCTAGGGGCGGGGACCGCGGGCGATCACGTACCGCGGTGCACAACAAGCGGTCGGGAACCCTCCGCCACGTCCATAGACTGGGCGCACACCTCCCGAACAATCGACCGAGAACCCGAGCACTCCCATGACTTCCGGCACGTCCAGCCCCGCCCGCGCCTCCCGGGCCGGGAGCACTCCGGCCGAGGTCCCGCAGGAGGGGCACCGGTACGCCGCGCGGCTGGTCGTGCTGGTCCCCGTCCTGTGGACCTTGGGGCTCGGCTCGTGGGGCCTCTCCCGACAGGACAGCGTCTGGCGCGACGAGGCCGCGACCTGGCAGGTGGCCCTGCGCTCCACCGGTGAGATCTGGCACATGCTCGGCAACGTCGACGCCGTGCACGGCCTGTACTACCTGCTGATGCACGGCCTCTTCGAGGTGTTCGGGGCGAGCACGACCACCCTGCGGCTGCCCTCGGTGCTGGCCGTCGCGGTGGCGGCGGGCTGCGTGGCGACCGTCGCGCGCAGGCTGACCCCGGGGCGGGCCGGCTCCTGGGCGGGGATCGGCGCCGGCACGGCCCTCGGGCTGCTCCCGGCCGTGCAGTTCCAGCTCCAGGAGGGGCGGCCGTACGCCCTGGTCGCGGCCGGGGCCGGGCTCTCGACCCTGCTGCTGGTGGGCCGGCTGGAGGCCGGAGCGGACGGGCGGCGCCGCCGGGCGCGCTGGTGGGCGTACGGCCTCACCGTGCTGGTGTGCGCCCTGCTGAACTGGCTCTCGCTGCTGATCCTGCCCGCCCACGCGGCCACCCTGTGGTGGGTGCGGGCAGGGCGACCGGTCCTGCTGCGGTGGGCGCTGGCCTCGGCGGGGGCGACGGCGGGGGCGCTGCCGCTGATCCTGTTCAGCCGGACCCAGTCCGGTCAGGTGTCCTGGATACCGCCGCTGACCTGGTCGATGCTGGTCGGCCCGGCGATCTTGCTGGCCATCGGCGTCGTCGGGGCCCTGCTGGACCGGCCGCACGCCCGGCGGCGCGACCGGCGGCCGTCGGTGGCCGCCGTCGGGCTGCCGCTGCTGGTGGTGCCCTTCGTGGCGTTGGCCGGACTGTCGTTGGTGCAGCCCCTGTTCCTCGACCGGTACGTGCTCTTCTCCATGCTCGGGTCGGCCCTGCTGATCGGCGCCGCCCTGGGCGCGGGCGTACGGGCCGCCGAGCGCCGCTCCCCCCGGGCCGCCGCCCTGGTCGTACCGGTGGCCGTCACGGGGGCCGTGCTCGCGATGCTGCCCCTGGAGCTGGGCAAGCGGGCCCCCGCGAGCCGGGTGGACGACGTGCTCGCCGTGGCGGACGAGGTGGCCCGGCTCAAGGGCGCGGGGGACGCGGTGCTCTTCGTGCCGGCCGCGCGCCGGGACACCGCGCTCGTCTCGCCCCGGCGCTTCGCGGGGCTGGCCGACATCGCGCTCGTCCGGTCCCCGGCCGCGTCCGGGACCCTGAAGGGCGTCGAGGGCGAGGACCCGGCCCGGCTGCGGGCCGCGATGCTCGCGCACCGCCGGATCCTGCTGGTCACGGACGCGGCGAAGGTGGCGAAGCCGTCGGGGGCGGAGCGGGACCGGGTGAAGGCCGCGGTGCTCGGGGAGCACTTCGTGGCGGTGGCCGACCGGCAGGTGCGGGGGCGCAGGGTGACGGTGTACGAGCAGAGGCCGGACGCGCGTTAGGTCGTCGGGGTTCCACGTCCAGGTCACGAATTCACAGCGGATTCTTATGGAATCCGAGGCTCCGGGCAAAGGTTCTCGTTAGAGGCTCTGAGCATGATCCAGCGCATGCTTCCCCGACACGCCCACCGCGCCCGCCGCGCGGCCCGTGCCGTGCTGGCCATCGGCGCGATGTCCGCACTGCTCACGGTGAACATCCCGGACGCTTCGGCGGCGCCGCCCCTGGGGGTGACCGTCCTGGCCCCGGCGGACGGCTCGGCGCAGCGGGTGGGCGCCCTCTTCGCGGGCGGACTGGACGGCGGGCACTACTGCACCGCCTCCGTGGTCCGCAGCGACGGGCACGACGTGATCGCGACCGCCGCGCACTGTCTGGGCGACGTACGGAACGCCGTGTTCGTGCCGGGCTACCGCGACGGCACCGCGCCGTACGGCGTGTGGCAGCTCACCGGCCAGTACGTCGATCCCAGCTGGCAGAGCGGGCAGGACCCGGACGCGGACATCTCCTTCGCGACCGTCGCCCCGCTGGACGGCCGCCGGATCGAGGACGTGGTCGGCGGCTTCCCGGTGATCGCCGAGCAGCCCGACGACGTCACGGTGACGGTCGTCGGCTACCCGGCGAGCGAGGAGACCCCGCTGGTCTGCTCCAACGACACCACCCTGCAGAGCGACACCCAGCGCCGGATCGGCTGCCCCGACCTGACGGGCGGCACCAGCGGCAGCCCCTGGCTGGCGGACGGTGCCCTGGTGGGCGTACTGGGCGGGTACCAGGGCGGCGGCGAGGTCCCGGAGATCTCCTACAGCGCGGTCATGGGCGACGGCGCGCAGGAGCTGTACCGGGAGGCCGCGGGCCGCGCCGCCGACCCGGGGGTGCACCACTGGACGCGGGACACCTGGTGGTCCTGATGCCCCCGGCGCCCTCACCGGAGCCGGTGCCCCGGCACACCCCCTAGGACGAGGGGAAGGCCCGCGCCTCGTCGGGGGCCTCGAACCAGGCCCGTTCCTCGTCCGAGAGCGCCCGGTGGATGCGGTCGAGGGCGAAGGGCTCCAGCGGCGGCAGGGCGTCGACGGCGAACCAGGCCACCTCCAGCGACTCCGCGTCGTTCACCCGGGCCTCGCCGCCGATCGCCCGGCAGCGGAAGGTGATGTCGGTGAACTGGCACTCGTCCCCGTTGGGGTAGACCATCCGCGAGAGCTGCTGGACCAGGACGACCCGCTCCGGCACGCACCGCACCGCGGTCTCCTCGTACACCTCGCGCACGGCGGTCAGCGCGGGCTGCTCCCCCGGCTCGCAGATGCCGCCGATCACGGACCAGTCGCCGGTGTCGGCGCGCCGCCCGAGCAGCACCCGCCCCAGATCGTCGACGACGATGGCGGTCACGCCGGGCAGCAGGAGCAGTTGGTGCCCTGCGTGCTCACGGATCCTGCGGATGAACTCGGGGGTGCTCATCCCCCGACCCTACGACGCCTGGTCGCGGGCTCCGGCCCGGCGCAGCAGGACCCAGCCGAAACCGCCCGCCGCGAGCGCGAGCAGGGCGTACTCGGGGAGCGGGCCGAAGCGGGTGGCCGGGGTCTGCGAGGAACGCAGCGGGATGGTGGCGACGAGCGCGTCCGGGGTGAACATCCTCGTCTGCTGGACGACCTCGCCGTCGGGGTGGATGACGGCGCTCACCCCGCTGGTGACGGGGACGAGGACGGTCCGGCTGTGCTCGACGGCGCGCACCCGGTCCATGGCGAGCTGCTGGTAGGTCATCTCGCTGCGGCCGAAGGTGGCGTTGTTGCTCGGGACGGCGATCACCTGCGCGCCGGCCCGGACGGTGGAGAGCACGGCGTCGTCGAAGGCGGCCTCGTAGCAGGTGACCATGCCGACGTGGCTGCCCGCCATGTCGAAGACCCCCGGCTCCTTGCCGGGACCGAAGTCGCGCCGGACCCGGTCCACGTCCGAGCTGAAGATCCGTACGAAGGAGCGCATCGGCATGCGTTCGCCGAACGGCTGGATCTTGCGCTTGTCGTAGGTGGACGTGGGCCCCTTGACCGGATCCCAGAGGATCATGGTGTTGCGCAGCGGTCCGGTCTCCGGGGCGATCACCGAGCCGATGGCCACGGGCACCCCGATGGCCTTCACGGCCCGGTCGATCACCGCGTAGGCGTCGGGCTGCGCGAAGGGGTCGAGGTCGGAGGAGTTCTCCGGCCAGACCACGAAGTCGGGCTGCGGCGCACGGCCCGCCTTGACGTCGGCGGCGAGCTGGAGCGTGCGCTTGGCGTGGTTGTCGAGGACCGCGCGGCGCTGGGAGTTGAAGTCGAGCCCTATGGTCGGGACGTTGCCCTGGATGACGGCGGCCACGGCCGTGCCGTCCTCGGCCGCGTCGGAGACCAACGGGCGAGCGGCGAGGGCGGCCACGAGCGGTACGACGACGCTGAGCGCGGCGACGGCGGCCGCGAGGGCGGTGGCCCGCGTGACGCCAGCGGGCCGGGTGGTGCCAGGGGTTCGCGTGGCGCCGGGGGTCCGCGGGGTGCTGGAGGTTCCTGCTGCGTCGGAGGTTCGTGTGGTGTCGGATGCGCCTGTGACGTCAGGTGCTCCTGTGCCGTCGGCGCCGGCCGTGGCCGTGGTGCCCACGGGGCTCGCGGGGCTCGCGGCTCCGGAGCCGTCGGGGGTCGCCCTGCCGAGGGCGCGCCGGGCGAGAGCGACGCTCAGGGCTTCGTACAGCCCGAATCCGAACAGGGCCACGGCGAAGCCGACCAGCGGGGTGCCGCCGAGCGCGGCCAGCGGCAGGAAGAACCCGTCGGCCTGACCGAAGGCGATCTTGCCCCAGGGGAAGCCGCCGAAGGGGATCCGGGCCCGGACCGCCTCGCCCGCCACCCAGACGGCCGCGGCCCACAAGGGCCAGCCCGGCAACCGCCGGACCAGCGTGATCCCGAGCCCGGTGAGTCCGACGAAGAGCGCCTCCAGCACCGCGAGGGCCAGCCACGGCACCGGGCCGACCTCCTCGCCGGTCCAGACGAGCAGCGGCAGCATGAAGCCGAGCCCGGCCAGCAGCCCGAAGCCGAATCCGGCGCGCGCCCGGCGCACCTGGAGGCACCAGCCGAGCAGCGCGAAGGCGACGGGGGCCAGCCACCACAGGGGCCGGGGCGGGAAGCTCAGGTACAGCAGCACCCCGGCCGCCACCGAGCCGCCGGCCCGCAGCAGCCAGGCGATCCGGCGCGCCCATGGGGACACCGGTTCGCCCGGGGGCACGACGGGGGGCTCGTTCTCGACCGCACGGGTGGCGCTGCTGCTCATCTGGCGGAGTGTACGTCGCCGACCTGGGCCCCGACCCGTGAGGGCGCGCGCGGGGCCCGGGTGGGCGCGCCGGCGTCAGCGCGTCAGCGCGCGCAGGTGCGTACGGATGACGCGCACCGCGTTCTCGGCGTCGTCGACCGTGACGGTGAAGAGCTTGCCGTCGCCGAGCCTCAGCTCGAGGCCCTCGCCGCGCCGGACGACGACGGCCGTGCCCTTCTCGGGCCGCCAGCGGTAGCCCCAGCCGCCCCACTGCTGCGGGGTGATCCGGGGGACGAACTCGGCCGCGGTGATCTCGGAGAGCCGGATCCGGCGGCGCGGCAGCCCTATGTGCCCGCAGCGCACTTCCATGTTCTCGGAGTCGACGGTGACGGCGACGTGGACGAAGGCGAGGGTGCCGTAGAGGATCAGCAGGCCGACCGCGAGGCAGCCGACGACCGACATCACCAGCGGGATGATCCCGGCCGTCCACGCGGAGTCGACGGCGAGTTCGACGCCGAGCGCCAGGCAGGCCGCACCGGCGGCGGCGATCAGCCACTGCACGCGGTTGGAGGCCCGGCCGCTCCAGAGCGGGCCCGGAGGGTGGTCCGTCATGTGTAGCAGCGTACTCACGTTCCGCACGTGCGCCACCGCCTCTCGACCCTTTGGCGGACGGGCCGCGCGGCGGTCCGCGCCCGACCCCCGCCTCCGCTGTCCGCGCCTGCCCGCCGCGCCGCGGGGGCAAACGCGGGACGGGAGCCCGTCGGAAGCGGCCGGACGCCGCCGGGGCGGTGTCGTTAGGCTGCCCCGGTGAATCCGGAGCGCAGAGGACTACTGCGGGACGCGGCCGTCGACGTACTGGCGGAGGCGGGTGGCCGCGGGCTGACCCACCGGGCCGTCGACGCGGTCGCCGGGGTGCCGCTCGGCACGGCCAAGAACTACTTCCCCACCCGGGACGCCCTGCTGCGCGCCGTGGCCGAACGGTGCCTGGAGCGCTGCCGGGAGCGGGCGGACGCGCTGGCGGAAGCCGGGCCGACCGACCGGGCCGGGGTGGCCGCGCTGCTCGCCGCACTGCTGCGCGAGCTCGCGGGGCCGGGGCGCCCGCGCGTACTGGCCTACCTGGAGCTGCTGACCGAGGGCGCCCGGCGGCCCTGGCTGGCCGCGCTGCTGGACCCGATCGCCGCCGCCGACTTCGCGGCCCACGCCCACCTGTTGCGCGCGCTGGGGGCGGGCGCGACCGCGGAACGGGCCCGCGCGCTGACCCTCGCCCTGCACGGGGCCGTCCCGCACCTGCTGGTCGGAGGGCCGGGGACGCTGGCCGCGGCCGGGCTGGACGACCTGGACGGCTTCGCCCGGGGCGTGCTGGACGCCGTGTGCCCGGGCGCGCCGACGGAGCACGCCCCGTGAGCCCGGACCGCACCGACCGCGCCGTGGGAGCCGTCCTCGGCTCGGCGGTCGGGGACGCGCTGGGCGCCCCCTTCGAGTTCGGCCCCGCGGGCGCCTTCTCCGCGCGCTTCCCGACGCCGGGCGGGGGCGGCGAGATGTGCGGGGGCGGCGGCTGGGATCCGGGTGAGGCGACCGACGACACGCAGATGGCCGTCCTCGTCGGCGCATCGCTGCTGGAGCACGGCGGGCTCCAACTGCCGGACATTTTCGGCCGGTTCCAACGGTGGGCGGCGGGCGAACCGAAGGACATCGGACTACAGACCGAGGACGTGCTGACGAACGGCGCGTCCTGGGAACGCGCCGCGGCGCTGCACTTCCAGATCAACGCCCGGGCCGCGGGCAATGGTTCCCTGATGCGGGCGTCGACCTCCGCGGTGTACTTCGCCGCGGACGGACGGGCCGCGACGATGGACGCCGCCCGGCGGATCGCGGCGCTCACGCACGGCGATGCGGCGGCCTGGGAGGGCACGGCGGTGCTGCACGAACTGGTGCGGACGGCCCTTGCGGGCGAGGACCCGCTGGCCGCCCTGCCCGGGGCGCTCGGCGAGGTGCGTGCCGACCAGCGGGAGCGCTATGCGCGGGTGCTCGCGCCGGACTGGCATCCCGGGCTGGCGACCGAGTTCAACGGCGCGGTGTGGCCGTGCCTGGGTACGGCGGTGTGGGCGTTGCGGACGACGACCGGATTCGAGGAGGCGCTGCGGGCGGCCGTGGACGTCGGCGGCGACACGGACACGGTGGCCGCGGTGACGGGCGTCCTGGCGGGCGCGACGTACGGGTCCGGGTCGGTCCCCGAGCGGTGGACCGACCCCCTGCACGTCCCCCTGCCCGGCTTCGGCGACCAGGTCCTGGACGCCGACGCACTGCGGGAGCTGGCCGAAGCCCTCGTCCACGCGCCCCGCCGGCCGGCCAGCTAGGCCGGGGCGGCCTGGGCGGTGGTGAGGAGGCGGCCTTCGGCGTAGCCGAGGGCGGCGGGGGGCAGGTGGCCCGGGCGGCCGCTGTGCAGCACGGTCAGGGTGCCGGTGCGCGGCAGGCCCGGCTCGGGGCCGGCGCCGATGCGGCGCAGCGCCTGGGTGGCGACGGCTTCCGCCGAGCCGTGGTAGACGAGGGCGGCGCCGCCGGTGCGCTCGGCCAGCGCGGCCCGGATGGGGGCCTCGACGAGTTCGTAGTGCGTGCAGCCGAGGACCACGTCGGTGACGTCCGGCGGGGTCAGTGCGGCGGCCGCGGCGACGGCTCGCACGACGGCTTCCGCGTCCCCGTACTCCACGGCGTCGGCCAGACCGGGGCAGGGGACCTCGGTGACCGGGACTCCCGCGGCGAAGTCGCGGATCAACCCGCGCTGGTAGGGGCTGCCGGTGGTGGCCGGGGTGGCCCAGATGGCGACCCGGCCGCCGCGGGCCGCGGCGGGCTTGATCGCGGGGACCGTGCCGACGACGGGGATCCCCGGCTCCAGCTCGGCCCGCAGGGTGGGCAGGGAGTGCACGGAGGCGGTGTTGCAGGCGACGATCAGGGCCTGCGGTCGCAGCCCGGCCGCGGCGCGCGCGACCTCCAGCGCCCGCCCCGTGAGGTCCTCGGGGGTACGCGGTCCCCAGGGCATGCCGTCGGGGTCGGAGGAGATGACCAGGTCGGCGTCCGGCCGCAGCCGTCGCATCGCGGCGGCCGCCGCGAGGAGGCCGATGCCGGAGTCCATGAGCGCGATCTTCACTTGGTCACCTTAATCGACCCCCGCCCCCGACCGGCCCGCCACACCCCTTTCCGGACGCCGGACCGCCCGCGCGCCGGAGCCGGTCGAAGCGGGCCTGCGTCGGTACGCGACACGCGCGGCCGGTTTCGGCACACTGCGGGGATGGGCCCCCTCAGCATCGCCGCCTGCGTGTCGCTCGCCGTCTGGCTCTGGCTCACCTTCGGCCAGGGCATGTTCTGGCGCACCGACGTCCGGCTCCCGCCGCGCACCCCGCCCGCGCGGTGGCCCTCCGTCGCCATCGTGGTGCCCGCCCGGGACGAGGCCGGGGTGCTGCCCCTGAGCCTTCCCTCGCTGCTCGCCCAGGACTATCCCGGCGAGGCGGAGGTGTTCCTCGTCGACGACGGGAGCACCGACGGCACGGGCGCGCTCGCGCTGGCGCTCGCCAGGGAGCACCCGGGGCTGCCGCTCACCGTCTGCTCCCCGGGCGAGCCGGAGGCCGGGTGGACGGGAAAGCTGTGGGCGGTGCGGCACGGCATCGCCCTCGCGCGGGCCGCGGAGGCCGGGGAGCCGGAGTACCTGCTGCTCACCGACGCCGACATCGCGCACGAGCCGGACAGCCTGCGCGAGCTGGTCGCGGCCGCGGTCTCGGCCGACCTCGACCTCGTGTCGCTGATGGCCCGGCTGCGGGTGGTCACCGTCTGGGAGCGCCTGGTCGTACCGGCCTTCGTGTACTTCTTCGCCCAGCTCTACCCCTTCCGCTGGATCAACCGTCCGGCGGGACGGACCGCCGCCGCGGCGGGCGGGTGCGTGCTGCTGCGCACGGAGGCGGCCGTGCGGGCGGGCGTACCGGAGTCGATCCGTCAGGCGGTGATCGACGACGTCTCCCTCGCCCGCGCGGTGCGGCGCAGTGGTGGCCGGATCTGGCTGGGGCTGGCGGAGCGGGTGGACAGCGTGCGCCCGTACGCGGGGCTCGGTGACCTGTGGCGGATGGTCTCGCGCAGCGCCTACGCGCAGCTGCGGCACCAGCCGTCGCTCCTGGTGGGGACGGTGGCGGGGCTGGCGCTCGTCTACCTGGTCCCGCCGGTGACCTGCCTGGTGGGCCTGTTGACCGGGCGGCCCGTGGCCGCGTGGGCGGGCGCCGCGGCCTGGCTGCTGATGGCCGGTACGTACCTGCCGATGCTGCGCTACTACCGGCAGTCGGCGGTGCTCGCACCGCTGTTGCCGCTGACCGCGCTGCTCTACCTGCTGATGACGGTCGACTCGGCCGTCCAGCACTACCGCGGGCGCGGCGCGGCGTGGAAGGGGCGCACCTATGCCCGCCCCAGCGATGCCTGAAGCGCCTCGCCGTCCGGCCTGAACACGCGTCATGCGAGGTCACAGCGGTGTGCGGGGCGTTCGCCCAACTCCCCTCCAGGGATGCACGAGTAGGAACAAGAGCGCTTTAAAGCGACGAATCGTGCACGTGAACGTCAAGTGAAAGCTGTGGCGCTGACCTGCGAATATGCAGGTCAGCGCGGTGTTGACGGGACCTCGCTATGGACCCCGTGAAGTCGTGGGCTTAACTTATGTGCCATGACCTCCCCCCGCTCCACTTATGGCGGCGGTTACTACTCCGCGCCCTCCTTCCCGGACACCCCCATCTACGACTCCCTCGTCGCCGAACGCGGCACCCCTCAGATCGCGCCCATCCGCGTGCCGGCCGCCTACGACTCCATGGGCGGCGGCTACCAGGGGCAGAGCGCCCCCCAGGGCAACAACGGCTACGGGGGCGGTTACCTGCCCGCCCTGCCGTCGGCCCTGCCCGCGCTGCCCGCGGCCCCCTCGCCGCAGCAGCAGCCCGCCTACGGCTACCCGTACCAGCAGCAGGGCGCTCCGCAGCCCATGCCGTTGCAGCACGCGCCCGCGCCGTACATCCCGCAGCAGCAGCCGGCCGGATCCCGTTCCGGATACGCGCCCCAGCCGCAGCAGCCCCGACCGGTGGCCGCGGCTTCCGGTTACGAGGCCATGCGCCCGGCCGCGCCCCGGCCGATGCAGGCCGCGGCTCCGGTTCCCTCCGGCATGCCCTCCGGTTACGAGGACCAGTACGGCCGCCCGTACCAGGGGCGCGGCTACTGACGGCGCCCGCGGCGGATACCCGCTGGTAAGCCCCCGGGGGCGGCTGGAATGATGCCCCCATGACCAACATGCGTGTCCAGGAACTCCACGTCCATCCCGTCAAATCGGTAGCGGGGACCTCTCCCGACGAGGTGGCCGTGGAGCCCTGGGGCCTCGCCGGGGACCGGCGCTGGGCGGTGATCGACACCGAGGGCAACGTCATCACCCAACGCCAGCAGCCGCGCCTCGCGTTGGCCTCGGCCCGCCCGCTGGGGAGCGGCGGGGTCGCACTGTCGGCTCCCGGGCTGGCGCCCGTGGTGGTGGAACCGCCCGCGCCGGGTCCGCTGGAGCCCGTCGTGCTGTTCGGCAAGAAGATCGACACCGTCGTCGCGGACCCGGCCGGCCACGCGTGGTTCACCGAGTACCTCGGTTTCCCGGCCCGGTTGGTGCACCTCGACGACCCGGCCGTACGACGGCCCGTGGACCCGGACTACGCGCTGCCGGGCGAGACGGTGAGCCTGGCCGACGCCTACCCGCTGTTGGTGGCCACCGTCGCCTCGCTGGACGCGCTCAACGCGCTGATCGCCCGGGGGGACCACGCCGATGAGGGTCCGCTGCCGATGAATCGTTTCCGCCCCAACCTGGTGGTGTCCGGCGCCGAGGCGTGGGCCGAGGACGGCTGGAAGCGCGTCGCGATCGGGGACGCCGTCTTCCGCGGGGTCCGCGAGTGCGGCCGGTGCGTGATCACCACCACCGACCAGCGGACCGCCGAGCGCGGCAAGGAACCGCTCAAGACCCTCGCCGTGCACCGACGGATCGGCAAGTCGCTGGCCTTCGGCCGGATGCTGGTCCCGGTGCGGCTCGGGACCGTCCGGGTCGGCGACGAGGTCCGGATCCTCGAGTGACCACCCGGCGCGAGCGGCGTTTGAGAGCGGCCCTAGCCTGCGCCACGAGGCTTTGGCGACCCGCCCGGATGTGGTCCGAGCCCATCTGACCGCATCCGGACTGACACCTTCGGGCGGCTCCCCACAGGAACGGGAACCGGGCGGCCCCGCGGTGCCGTTGTGCCGAATGAGACGTGTGCCGACCCCTCGTCCGACTGACCACCGGATCGGGTGACACACCTCTCGCGAGTCCCGAAATGCACGTCCTCGGGACATGGGCGAGGCTTGGACGTGCAGGCAGACGGAGGCAAGGGGGTGCCCGACCGTGTGGACGGCAATGGGAGTCTGGCGTTGGCGGCACAACCCGCTGCGCCGGCAGACGGATCTGATCGAGGCGTGGGTGGCCTTCGCCGCCCTGGTCTGCGTGTTGGTGGTGGTGCCGGCCGTCGGCTGGACGGCCGGTCTGCGCGTGGACGTGACGTTGCAGCGCGCCGCGCGCGAGCAGCGCCAGGAGCGGTACCTCGTCCCGGCGGTCGTGGTGCGGCCCGCCGGTGATTCGCTCGGCGGATCGGCCACCGACCCGGCCGCGCAACGGCAGTCGCCGCAGCGGACGCAGGTCGTCGCCGCGTGGACCGCGCCCGACGGGACCAACCATCAGGGCACGGTCCCGGCAGCGCAGGAACCACCGCGCCAGGGCGATCACTTCCGGATATGGACCGACCACCACGGCCGGCTCGTGGGCCACCCGCTGGATCCCTCCACCGCCGCCGTGCACGCCGCTCTGGCGGGCCTGGCCGCCGCGATCGGCGCGGCCGCGCTCGTGGAGACGCTCCGGCGCATGGTCGTACGCCGTCTCATGCATCGGCGGTACTCGCGGCTGGACAGGGCCTGGGCGGCGGCCGGGCCCGACTGGGGCAGAGCGGGTGCGGGCAGCTGACCTGGCAACTCACCGGGCCCGCGCGCGCTACGGTGGACCGGCCGGTGCGGACATGGTCGCGAACGCGGGCCGCCGACCGCCGGTGGAGTCGCTTCGGCACGAGCACGAGGGTGGGGGCACGGCAGCACGATGGCACAGGGCACGGTCCAAGTGACGCACGGCGGACCTTCACGATGGCGGCGCCGCTCCGGTGAGTATCCGACGCTGACCGCCGCGTTGGCGGCCGCGGGTGACGGGGACGTCCTGTCCATCGCTCCCGGGACCTACCGCGAGAACCTGGTGCTGCACCACGCCGTCACGCTGCGCGGGCCGGAGGGCGGACTGGGATCGGTGCGCATCGCCCCGCCCGACGGCGTGGCGCTCACCGTCCGGGCCTCGGCGATCGTGCAGGACCTGCACCTGGAGGGGCAGGACCGGGCCGCGCCCGCCCTGCTCGTCGAGGACGGCTCCCCCGAGCTGACCGACCTGCGCGTGAGCACCCGGTCCGCGGCCGGCATCGAGGTGCGCGGCGGGGCCCGGCCGGTGGTGCGCCGCTGCACCGTGGAGAACCCGACGGGCGTCGGCATCTCCGTGCTCGACGGCGGTGGCGGGGTCTTCGAGGAGTGCGAGGTGGTGGCGGCCGGGCAGACGGGCGTCTCGGTGCGCGGCGGCGGCCACCCGCGCCTGGAGCGCTGCCGGATCCACCACAGCACCGGCGCGGGCATCGGCGTCACGGGTGAGGGCTCGGGCCTGGACGCGCTGGGCTGCGAGGTCTACGAGATCAAGGGCGCCGGGGTGCAGATCGCCGCCCGGGCCACGGCCCGGCTCACCGACTGCTCCGTGCACCGCACTTCCGCGGACGGGGTCACCCTCGACACCGACGCGGTGCTGACGCTGGCGGGCTGCGACATCCACGACATCCCCGAGAACGCGGTGGACCTGCGTTCCCGTTCCGTGCTGACCCTCAGCCGCACCACCGTGCGCCGCTTCGGCCGCAACGGCCTGTCGGTGTGGGACCCGGGCACCCGGGTGGACGCCGAGTCCTGCGAGATCCACGACAGTACGGGCGACTACCCGGCGGTGTGGATCAGCGACGGTGCGACGGCGTCCCTCGACTCGTGCCGGGTGCACGACGTGCCGGACGCGCTCTTCGTCCTGGACCGGGGTTCGCGCGTCGACGTGGTCGACAGCGACCTGTCCCAGGTGCGCAACACCGCCGTCTCCGTCAGCGACGGCGCCACCGCCCAACTCGACGACTGCCGGATCCGCGAGGCCGCGACCGGGGCCTGGTTCCGCGACCACGGCAGCGGCGGCACCCTGGCCAACTGCACCATCGACTCGGTACAGACGGGCGTGATCGTCACCAAGGGCGCCGATCCCGCGCTGGAGCGCTGCACCGTCAGCTCCGCCGCCGAGGCCGGGTTCTACGTGTCGGCGGGCGGCCGGGGCACCTTCCACGCCTGCAGGGTGAGCGGCAGCTCGGGTTTCGGCTTCCACGTCATCGACGGCTGCCGGACCTCGCTGACCCGCTGCCACACCGAGCGCTGCGCCCGCGGGGGCTACGAGTTCGCCGAGGAGGGTCCGCTCTCCGAGGACTGCACGAGCGACGAGGCCGCCGTGCGCGCCGGGGTCCTGGGCACGGCGTCGGCGGCGGGCGCGGGGGCCGGTACCGGCGCGGGAGCGGGCGCGCGGGGCGGCGTACCGCTGACGGCGACGACGGCTCCGGCCGGTGCGGGAGGCGCCGGCGCCGGCGCTCACCCGGACGCCCCGGTGCCGGGACAGCGGGGCACGGACGGCGAAGGGCAGGCCGGTGCGGCGGCCCGCGGGTCCGGCGAGGTGCTGGGGCAGCTCGACGCCCTGGTGGGCCTGGACAGCGTCAAGCGCGAGGTCCGCGCCCTGACGGACATGATCGAGGTCGGCCGCCGCCGGCAGCGGGCCGGCCTCAAGGCCGCCTCCGTCCGCCGCCACCTGGTCTTCACCGGCTCCCCCGGTACCGGAAAGACCACCGTCGCCCGCCTCTACGGGGAGATCCTGGCCTCGCTCGGGGTGCTGGAGCGGGGGCACCTGGTCGAGGTGTCCCGGGTGGACCTGGTCGGCGAGCACATCGGGTCCACGGCGATCCGTACCCAGGAGGCCTTCGACCGGGCGAGGGGCGGCGTGCTCTTCATCGACGAGGCGTACGCGCTGGCCCCCGAGGACTCGGGCCGGGACTTCGGGCGCGAGGCGATCGACACCTTGGTGAAGCTGATGGAGGACCACCGGGACGCGGTGGTGGTCATCGTCGCCGGTTACACGGCGGAGATGGACCGCTTCCTCACGGTCAACCCCGGGGTGGCCTCGCGGTTCTCCCGGACCATCGCCTTCGGCGACTACGGCCCGCAGGAGCTGCTGCGGATCGTGGAACAGCAGGCGGAGGAGCACGAGTACCGCCTCGGCGAGGGCACCGTCGAGGCCCTGCTGACCTACTTCACCGAGCTGCCGAAGGGTGCGGCCTTCGGCAACGGCCGCACCGCCCGCCAGACCTTCGAATCGATGGTCGAGCGGCACGCGGGGCGGGTGGCCCAGCTGTCGGAGCCGACCACCGACGACCTCACCCTGCTGTTCGCGGCGGACCTTCCGCTGCTGCCGTCCCCTTGCTGAGCTCCTCGTCGGCGGGCTCCTCGGCGCCCGCCGGGCGGTCGGCGCGGACGAGGCGGGCCAGCAGCGCGGCCCGTTCGGCGGCGAAGGCCGGGTCCGCCTGGTAGTCGGAGTGCCCGAGCACGGGTGCGGGCAAGGGGTGCAGGGCGGTACGTCCGTAGGCGACCGGATCGGCCAGCGGCCCCCGGTCCACGTCCCGCTCCCCCGCCTCCAGGACCGGCCCGCCGATCGGGTCGGTGGCACGCCAGAGGTTGCGCCAGCACTCCACCTCGCGGTGCAGGGCGGCGAGCGGGCCGGGCCCGAAGTAGGCGGGGAACCAGCGCCCGTAGAGCCGGGCCAGCGGTGAGCCGTACGTCAACAGCGCGACCCGGCGGCGCACCTGCGGCGGCAGCTGCCAGACGGCGGCGGCCGCGAGCACGCTGCCTTGGGAGTGACCGGAGAGGACCAGTCGACCACCGGTGCGCTCGGTCCAGGTGGTCATCCTCCAGGTCAGGTCGGGCACGGCGCGCTCGGCGTAACAGGGCGGGGCGAAGGGGTGCGCAGCGCGGGGCCAGAAGGTGCCGACGTCCCAGAGGATGCCGATGGTCCGGCGGGCCGAGGCGTCCTTGTAGGCGCGGCGGCCCAGGGTGACGAACAGGACGAAGCCGAAGCCGACCAGCCAGGAGCCGGCGTCCTGCGCGCCCCGGGCGGCATCCTCCAGGACGGGTGTGGCGTGCCGGGCGGCTTCGCCCGGGACCCGCCCGCTGAGCCAGGCACCGGCGACGGCGCCCGCGCCGAGGACCAGCGTGACGGTGGAGACCGCGCCGATGAACCACGGCGCCGAGTCGGTGAGCGCCGCGGCGGCCCGGGCCCCCGCGATCCGGCGGCTGCGCGCCCGGTCCGGCAGGGCTCCCGGGTACTCGGCGGCGACCGTCAGGGCCGTTACGCGCCGGACCCGGGCGCCGCGCCCCGCGAACCAGCACGCGGCCAGGAGCAACACCAGGAGCAACGGCGGCAGGACGGCGGCCTGCCAGGACAGCAGCACGGGCGGTCCGGCCAACTCACCGGCGCCCGCGGAGGCGCCCGCCACCGCTCCCGCCTCCGTGCCCGCACCCGCACCGGGAGCCGGAGTTCCGGTCTCCCCCAGCCAGTCGCCCACCCGCTGCGCGACCCCGGCCGACATCACCCCGCCGAGCGCGCACGCGAGCATCGCCACGGCCGGGCCGCCCAGCCCGTGCAGCACGCCCCCCGTGCCCCGGCGGTGCAGGTACAGGGCGACGGCCGAAAGGGCCAGGACGCAGCCGCCCTGGGCGAGCGCGAGCCATCCGAAGACGAGGTCCCCCGGGAGCCGGCCCGTGGAGGTCCACCCCGGCCGGGGCCAGCAGGCGTAGCAGAGCACGGCCGCCAGCACGGCCAGCGCGCTCCCCGGCAGCCAGGTGACCACCGCGCGGTCCACGCGCCGGTCGGCCCGCGATTCGGAGCGCCCGCGCCGGCAGACGACCCAGAGCACCACGGCGCCCCCGGCCACGAGCAGGGCCTGCGCGATCCGTCCCGGGCCGGCCGGAAGGCCGGCTCCGGCCGCGTGGGCGTCGTGGCGCAGGGTCGGCACGGCGACGGCCGCCGCGACCGTCAGCAACCCCGCGGCGGTGTGCGCGGCCCGCAGCCGGGCCACGATCCGTCGCCCGTACCAGAATCCTGGCCGGCCGAGCGCGGGGGCGCCGCCCTCCGCGTCCTCCTCCGCCTCGTCGGGGTCAGGGGCGGTCGGGGGCGGCGGCTGGGCCTCGTAGGCGCTCCACGTGCGGTTCGAGAGGTACCAGAGCAGCCAGGTCAGCCCGGCCGGGACCAGGGCGCCCAGGGCGAGGCGCCGTCCCGGCTGCGACCACCAGCCGCCGCGTTCGGGCGAGAGGACCGCGAGCCAGGAGCGGGAGGCCGCGCAGTGCGGCGAGCCCGCGCACTGCCAGGCGAAGAGGTCGAGGGAGACCTCGCAGGCCGCGGCGATCAGCAGCACGGTGAGGCTCAGCGCGACGACCCGTACGAGGACCCCGTACGCGCGCACCGCGCCGGCGGACCCGGCGGGCGCGGGCGGCCGGGCCCAGTGCGCGAGGTTGACCACCATGAACGGCAGGAGCAGCAGCCACAGCGCCCGGGCGCCGTTGCCCGAGGTGAGCCGGGACCAGCAGTAGACCTCGGGCACCGGGCGGCCGGGGTAGCGCTCGGGGTGGGCCTCGGCGACGGCGTCGTCGCCGCGCCGGAAGACGGCGGCGGTGGAGTCCCCGGTGACGCGGACGGTGCGCGGATCGCCGAGCAGTTCCTCGGGCGCGGCGCCCGCGACCCCGTGGACGAGCAGTTCGAGCGCGAGCGGCCCGGCGACGGGGGCGGGCGCGGGGCGGGGACGGGGCGTGGGGATGTCCGGCACGGTGGCCTCCACTCTCGGAGCGCGGCGCCACGGAAGGCTCTCGGGGCGCGGCGCCACGGAACCAGCATCCCGCGCGCGGAGCGCACTGCCCAGTACCCGGAGGGCTGACGCAGACATCTGACGGTGGGACAGATATGGTGACGCGCACGCGTGTTCCCCTCACACCGTCAGGGAGTTCCGTCATGGCCCGCCGACTGCGCCCCGTGGGGCTGGACTTCACCGAGACCGCGCCCGTACGCCTGGTGTACACAGCCCGCGCGGCCGCTCCGCCGGAATCGGTGTACCGGGCACTGGCGGAGGAGGTGACGGGGTGGCCGTCCTGGTTCCGGGCGGTGACCCTCGCCCGACCGACGCACGGTGGCGCGGGTCGGGAGATCAAGCTGCTGGGAGGAGCCCGTTTCCAGGAGACGATCATGGCGGCGGACGCCGAGCGCCGGTACGCCTACCGGGTCGACCGGACCAACGTCCCCGGCATGCGGGCCCTGTTGGAGGAGTGGCTGCTGACCCCGTCCGGATCCGGCACGCAGATCCGGTGGACCTTCGCCGCGGACGGCTCCACCCCGTTCCGGCTGGGCCTGTCCGCCGCCCGGCCGGGCCTGGGGCACTCGTTCCGCACGGCCGTGCGGACCCTGGACGCCCGACTGGCCGCGGCGCAGCGCAGCGCGGGACAGTAGACCTCCGCGGGGCGGCGGGACCCCTCGGGGTAGCGCACGGGCCCGCGCCGCCTCACGTCGTCGGGTACCGGTCGACCAGGTCGGCGTACCCGCCCGCGCCCCACACGCGGGTCCGGAACTCCCTGAGGTTCAGGGACGGTCCGCGGTCCTCGCCGGCGCGGGCGAAGTACACGCCCGCGCACCGGGCGCAGAACCAGCCCTCGGACCAGAGGGCTTCGGCGGCGGACCGACCCCGGGCGGTGCGCCGGCGACGGGCCGCCTCCACCCGGTCGACGGCTAAGAACAGGGCCGCGGCCGCGAGGAGCGCGATCCCCGAGATCCAGGCGAGGTGCGCCATGGGGAGCTCGGTCACGAACCGCCTTTCGCCGCCGTCCCCTTCGACCCACCAGCCGCCGGACTCGCGGCCGAACCAGCCGCCCGCGATCGCGCCCCACAGGAAGGTGCCGAGCGACACGAGGACGAAGGTGCCGCCCAGACACCCGACGGAGTCGGTGGCCGGGTCCGGCGGCACCGGGGCGAGGCCCTTCGCCAGCGCCGAATTCCCTTCGCGCACGGACGTGTTGCGGGTGCCTTCGCCGTCGGACCACTCCACGCGGGTGGTGGCCTTCGCCGCCAGGTAGGCGGCGGCGACGCCCGTCACCTCGTCGTCGCGCCCGCACCGCGGGCAACACAGCGGTCCGTCGTCCGTACCGGCCGCACAATCCGCAGCGCCCGCACCACCCGCCCCGTCCCTACCCGCCATGGCTCCCCCTGGGCTCGTCCGTGATCACGCGTCGGCTCAGCGTAATCAGCCGACGCGGCCCCGCCCAGGGCCCGTTCGTCAGGGTCTCGGTACGGTCAGGCCACGGGCTCGTACCAGCTGCCCGAGGCCAGCAGGGCCTCGATGGTCCTCAAGTAGGGCGCCAGGTCCAGGCCTTGGGCGGCCACCCACTCGTCCGAGTAGTACTTGTCGAGGTAACGGTCGCCCGGGTCGCAGAGCAGGGTGACGACGCTGCCCGTGCGCCCCTCCGCCACCATCTCCGCGATGATCTTCAGCGCGCTCCACAGGCCGGTTCCCGTGGAACCGCCGGCCTTGCGACCGATCGCCCGCTCCAGCGCGCGGCAGGCCGCCACGCTCGCCGCGTCCGGCACCTTCATCATGCGGTCGATCGCCCCGGGCACGAAGCTCGGCTCCATGCGCGGGCGGCCGATGCCCTCGATGCGCGAGCCGCAGTCGCTGCTCGCGTCCGGGTCGTGGTGCGTCCAGCCGTCGAAGAAGCAGGAGTTCTCCGGGTCCGGGACGCAGATGCGGGTGTCGTGCTGCATGTAGTGCACGTAGCGGGCGATGGTCGCCGAGGTGCCGCCGGTCCCGGCGGTGGCCACGATCCAGGTGGGCTCGGGGTACCGCTCCAGGCGCAGCTGCTGGTAAATCGATTCTGCGATGTTGTTGTTGCCCCGCCAGTCGGTGGCGCGCTCGGCGTAGGTGAACTGGTCCATGTAGTGGCCGCCGGTCTGCGCGGCGAGCAGCGCCGACTCCTCGTACATCTTCATCGAGTCGTCGACGAAGTGGCATTCACCGCCGTGGAATTCGATCAGCCGACACTTCTCCGGACTGGTCGTGCGCGGCATCACGGCGATGAACGGGACGCCGATCAGCTTGGCGAAGTACGCCTCGGAGACCGCGGTGGAGCCCGAGGACGCCTCGATCACCGGACGGCCGGGCCTGATCCAGCCGTTGCACAGGGCGTAGAGGAACAGCGACCGGGCGAGGCGGTGCTTGAGCGAACCCGTCGGGTGGGTGGACTCGTCCTTGAGGTAGAGGTCGATGCCCCACTCCTCCGGGAGGGGGAAGCGCAGCAGGTGCGTGTCGGCGGAGCGGTTGGCGTCCGCCTGGACCTTGCGGACGGCTTCTTTCAGCCAGGCCCGGTAGTCGGCGTCGCTTCGGTCGACGTCGACGGTGGTGCCCGTCGTACCGGTGGTGCTCATGCGCCTAGCTCCTCTGTGCGTGCGGTGTTTCTGCCTCCCCCCGCTTTCGCAATGTACCCCCCTCACCTGCGCAAACAGTCACTTTGGGGTTCCATGCGAATGCCTTTTGGTTGCCTTCGGTTGCATGCGGGCGCACCGTGGGTGACCCTGGTGGGGCGTCACAGAGGGTGCAGCACCCGTAACACTCATGTCGGGGAGTCGCAGCCGTGATCAGTCCTCCACGCAGGCACTGCGTCGTCGCATTGCAGGCCATGCCACAGCGGATCGGCCAGGTCCGCCGAATCGTTTCTGCACAACTGCGCCACTGGCAGCTCGATCCGCTCATAGACCGGGCCGCGCTCGGCGTGACGGAGCTGCTCAGCAACGTCCACCGCCACGCGCAGCCGGACAAGGCGTGCCGGGTCGAGATCGAGCTGAGGCTCGGCAGACTCACGGTCTCGGTCCACGACAGCGATCCCAGACTGCCCGTGGCCCGGGACGCGGACCCGCTGGAGACCGGCGGCCGCGGCCTCGCGCTCATAGCGGCGGTCAGCGAGTCCTGGGGCTCCCGACCACAGCCGGAGAGCCGGGGCAAAGTGGTCTGGTTCTCGCTCCGCGCGGCCCCGGCCGCCGCCGCGCCCGCGCCCGCGGTGCGGATCCGTCCCGTGTCGCTACGACGGCCCACGGCGCCGCCGGTCACTCTCGCGACCGGCGTCACCGCACCGCCCGCCCAGCAGCCGGCTCACGAACCCGCCCAGCGGCCCGCACGACACCCGGAACGGCCGCCGGCGCGACCGCCCGCGGATCCGGTCGTCGAGCCGTCCGTGGAACCACTGCCGCATCCGGTGGCGGTCCCCGTGGCGGTGGCGGTGGCGGGCCACGTGGTGGCCGGCCCCGCGGCGGGCCATGCCGTGGCCGTCACGGCCGTGGGCCCGGTGGCCGCGGCCGCGCCCCTGGGCGCCCTGGGCTCCGCCCCGGGATGACCGCGCCCCGTCGGCCCGGCGGGCGCGGCCGGATCAGGCCGCCGCCCCCAGGGCGCCGAGCGGGTCGTCCAGGACGGGCTGCCAGGCCAGCTCGGCCGCGCCGACCAGGCTGTTGTGGTCCAGGGTGCACGGCAGGATCGGCACCCCGCCGCTGCGGCCCCACAGGCTGCGGTCCGCGACGACCGCGCGCAGCCGTTCCGGGTCCGCCTGGAGCAGCTCGCGGTGCAGACCGCCCAGGATGATCCGGTCCGGGTTCAGGATGTTCACCAGGCCGGCGAGCCCGAGCCCGAGCCGGTCGATGAGCTCCTCCGCGGCTCCCCGCACCGAGGGGTCGGCGTACTCCGCGCGCAGCAGGTCGCGTGCCTGCTGGAGCAGCGAGACCTCGGGGCCGGGGACGCGGCCCGCCGCCGTCAGGAAGGCCAGCGGGTCGGCCTCCACGTCCAGGCAACCGCGGCTGCCGCAGTGGCAGGCCCGGCCCTCCGGGTTCACCGTGAGGTGGCCGACTTCCAGCGCCAGGCCAGAACTCCCGCTGTGCAGGCGCCCGTCGAGGACGAGCGCGCCGCCGACGCCGCGGTGTCCGGTGGCCACGCAGAGCAGGTGCTGGGCGCTGCGCCCGGCGCCGTGGCGGTGTTCGGCGAGCGCGGCGAGGTTGATGTCGTTGCCGGTCAGGGCCGGGCCCTCGATCCCGGCCGCGCGGACGCAGCGCGCGAAGATGGACCGTACCGGCGAACCGGCGGGCCAGGCCAGGTGCAGCGGGTTGAGCGCCGTGCCGTCGGGTTCCGCGACGGCGGACGGCACGGCCAGGCCCGCGCCCACGCACCGGCGCCCGCTGCTGGCCAGCAGCGCGGCGCCCGCCTCGACGACCGCGCCCAGCACCTGGGCCGGGTCGGCGGACACCTCCACCTTGCCGGGGGCGGTGGCCACTATGTGCCCGCCGAGCCCGACCAGCGCGGCCCGGAACCCGTCCGGGTGAACCTGCGCGGCCAGGACGACCGGCCCGTTCTCGTCCACCGATAGCCGGTGCGAGGGACGGCCCTGGGTGCCGCCCGCACCGCCGGGGCGGGAATCGACGCGGATCAGCCCGAGCGCCTCCAGCTCGGCGGCGACGGCTCCGGCGGTGGCCCGGGTCACGCCCAGCTCGGCCGTGAGGACGGCGCGGGTGGGGGCCCGGCCGGTGTGCACCAGTTCCAGTGCCGGGCCGAGCGCGCCGCGGCCCCGCTCCAGCCTGGTCCGCGTGGACGCGGCCGCCAGGTCCGTCACGTCCGTGGTCACATCCCCCGCCCGCCGCGGGGTCGTGTTGCCGTTCATGACAGCGATCCTCGCATGATCGGCCGGGCCCGGGCGCCGACCTTCAGCCCAGCCCGCTGACGCGCAGCGTGATGTTGAGGCGCCCGGTCAGGCCCAGGGCGGGCGGAGCCGTCCCCGGCAGGACTTTGGGCACCGAATGAAAGGCCCTTCGGGCCGGACCGCCGAAGACGAACAGGTCGCCGCTGCGCAGCTCCACGTCCCGGTACGGGCGAGCGCGCGAGACGGTGTTGCCGAAGCGGAACACGCAGCTGTCGCCGAGGCTGAGCGAGACCACCGGTGCCGGGGAGCGCTCCTCGGCGTCGCGGTGCATGCCCATCCGGGCGTCGGCGTCGTAGAAGTTGATCAGCGCGATGTCGTACGCCGCCGGTTCCCCCGGTTCGGGGGGCGCCACCCCGGCTCCGGCTCCGGCTCCGGCCGCGGCCACGGCCTCCCGGCCCAGCTCGGCGAGCCAGCCGGGCATCGGCTTGACCGGTTCCCCGTCCCCGTCCACGGCGGTGCGGGCGTAGCCGTACGGGTACCAGTGCAGCCCCAGGCAGACCTGGCGGGCGGTCATCGCGGCGCCGCCGGGGAGGCGGACCGTGCGCAGTCCGGCCGGCGGGCGTGCCCACGCGCGGCACGCGGTCAGCAGGGCGAGCTGGCGCTCCGGGTCGAGCCAGTCGGGCACGTGGACCGCGCCGGGCGCGATCTCGGCCCGCTCGCGCGGGAAGAGCTCCGCCGGCTGCCCCGGCGGGGGCGCCGGGTCCGGGGCCGGGGGGAGGTCGCGAGGGTGTGGCCGCTCCATGGACCCATTGTCGGTGCCCCCTGGCACACTCGCCGCATGGAGATCATGGAGCATGTGAAGACGCTTGACCGTGAAGGCCGGTTGATGGCCGACGCGGCCGAACAGGCGGGCCCGGAGGCCCTGGTGCCGTTCTGTCCCGATTGGCGCGTGGCCGACCTGCTGCGGCACACGGGGTCGGTGCACCGGTGGGCGGCGGGAATGGTCGCGGGCTCCCTGACCGAGCCCGTTCCCTTCCCCGAGGCTCCGGAGCTGACCGGCGCCCCGCTGGTGGCCTGGTTCCGCGAGGGGCACGCCGCGCTGGTGCGCACCCTGACGGAGGCGCCCGCCGACGTGCGGTGCTGGACCTTCCTGCCGACGGACCCGCCCTCCTCGCTGGCCTTCTGGGCGCGGCGCCAGGCGCACGAGACCACGGTGCACCGGATGGACGCGCAGGGCGCGCTCGGCGCCGCGCCCTCGCCGGTGGAGGAGCGGTTCGCCGCCGACGGGGTGGACGAGGTGCTCACCGGATTCCACGCGCGGCCGCGCAGCGGGGTGCGGACCCCCCAGCCGCGGGTGCTGCGGCTGCGCGCCTCCGACACCGGCGACGCCTGGACCGTACGCCTGTCGGCCGAGCCCGCCGTCACGGTCCGCGGTGACGCGGGACCGGCGGACTGCGAGGTGACGGGCGGGGCGGCGTGGCTGTACGCGGCGCTGTGGAACCGTGCCCCGCTGGACGGCGCCGCGGTGAGCGGTGACGCCTCGCTGGTCAAGCTCTGGCAGGAGACGGCGGCCATCTGACACTGCCGCCCCGCCCCGCCGGTCGGCCCCCGCGGGGGCCGACCGGCGGGGCGGGGCCGACCGGCGCGGGCTGCTCGGCGCGCGGCCGACCTCGCCCCGTACGCGCTCCCAATGGAACGGACCGCGATCCACGACCTGGACCGGATGGAGCGGCCGCCCGGCCCGGGTCAGCCGAGGGTGGCCGCGTAGGTGGTCTGCGGGCGGAACTCCCAATCCGGGCTGGCGTTCCAGGGGTTGGGCATGGCCGTGTTCGTCGCGTACGCGTAGCCCGCGCCGCGGTCGAAGGCCGTGCGCAGGGTCGTGCGCATCGCGTCGGCGTCCGGGACGTCGTGCACCAGGTGCCAGAAGGCGGTCCCGCTCGGATCGAATTCGGCGCCCGCCCGGTAGCCGGTCCGCTCGTTGAAGACGTTCCCGCCGAGCCAACCGCTGCCGGTGTAGGCGGCGTAGGTGTCCTCGAAGGTCACGAAGACGTCGGCGGTGCGGTGGCCGGGTTCGAGGTAGCAGTCGGCGATGGCGGTGCCGGGATTGTCGACCACCAGGTCGGGGGCGGCCGGATCGACCGCCCGCATCGCTTCCTGGACGTAGCGGCGGTAGTCCGCGTAGAGGTCGCGCGTGGCGTTGGCCGGGCCGCAGTCACGGCTGACGACGTCGAAGAAGATCCCGTCGACGTGCAGTCGACCGTCCGCGGTCTTGAGGTAGTTGTCCACGGACGCCTTGACCTCGGCCGGCGACCGCTTGCCGTGGTCGGTGTGGACGTAGCCGAGCACCTTGGTGCGCTCGCCGTTGGCGGTGGTGCCGCCTCTCAGGACGTCGGCGCGGGCCTGCCACGGCGCGTCGAAGGGAGCGTCACCGTTGCCGGGGTTGAGGACGACGACGGAGGCGGCCGGGCCGGTGGCGGTCAGCTCGTCCAGCATCGGGTCGTCGGCCCACACGTACGCCGGAACCGCGACGTCCATGCCCCGCACCCCGGGTATCCGGGCCCGGATCGGCTCGCTCGGCTCGGGGGCGGGCGCCGGCCCGGACGCGGCCGGGGCCCGCTTCGAGGCGCCCCCGGAACCCTCCGCGGCCGAACAGACCGCGGGCGCCGGCGCCACGAGGACGGCGACCGTCAGGACGGCGTAGAGGGCCCTCGATGCGCGGGTCGTGGCCAAGGTGATCCTTCCTCCGGCAGGCGTCTGGCGACGGGGCACCGCCGCGAGGAAGACTAGAGGGGGCCAGGGGGCGGGGGCTGGAGAACCGGTTCTCTTGATGTGAGGAACAGACAAGCGACTTGTCACCTTGTGACCTTGTCGGCTTGTCGGTGCGCCGGCATCTCGGTGCGTCAGCGCGCCATGTGATCGCCCGTCACCTGGCCGGGAGCGGGACGGGGAGGCCGACCTCGTGCGCGAGGCGCTCCGCGGCGTGGTCGAAGAACGCTTCCCGCTCCTCGACCACCCGGTGGAACTGCCCGAACAACTCGAACGAGACCAGGCCCACGAGCTGCGCCCACGCGGCGACCAGGGCGGGCGCGACCTCGGGCGGCAGCCCAGGGGCGAAGTCCGCGACCATCCGTTCCGCCTCGGGGCGCAGCGCCGGGGCGAGCGGGGGCAGGGCCAGGCCGGGGCCCTGGTGGGCGGAGCGGACGATGGCGATGAGGACGAGGCCGACCCTGGAGGCGGGGGCGACGGTGGAGGCGGGCGCGGCGTAGCCGGGGACGGGCGATCCGTAGATCAGCGCGTACTCGTGCGGGTGCGCGAGGGCCCAGGCGCGGACCGCCCGACAGACCGCGAGCCAGCACGCGCGGGGCGATGCGGTGGCGGTGGCGGTGGCGGTGGCGACGGTACGGGCGTGCGCGGCCTCGGCGGCGGCGCCGAGGCTGTCGTAGGCGTCCACGATGAGCGCCGTGAGCAGGTCGTCGCGGCTGGGGAAGTAGCGGTACAGGGCGGAGGAGGCCATGCCCAGCTCGCGGGCGACGGCGCGCAGCGAGAGCTTGGCGGCCCCCTCGGCGGCGAGTTGGCGGCGCGCCTCGTCCTTGATGGCGGCGGTGATCTCGGTACGGGCCCGTTCCCTGGCCCCTCGCACGGTGCTCATGGGATCAGTGTGTCACGCAGGCAGAGCACCGCCCAAGAATGAGATCGGCGATCTCGATCGAGAGCAGTGCTCTTGCTTTGGTGCAACGATCCGTGCACACTGATCTCAAGCGAGAGCACCGCTCTCGAATTGCATCGGTGATCCCGGTGAGCCATCGGAATCCCCGTGCCACTGAGCCGCGACGCAGCGACGCGCCGCCCAGCCCCGGAGGCCGCCATGACCACGCCCGCCGCCCCGTACTACGCCAAGGCCGGCGCCTTCGGCACGCGCTTCAACGCCCTCTTCGGCAAGCTGGCCCGCCTGGGCATCAGCCTCGCCGGCACCGCCGAGATGTCGGTCCGCGGCCGGACGTCCGGGCGGATGCAGCGCATCCCGGTCAACCCGTACACCGACCGCGGCGCCCAGTACCTGGTCTCCGCCCGCGGCCACTCCCAGTGGGTGCGCAACATGCGTGCCGCGGGCGGTGGCGAGCTCCGGGTGGGCCGCAAGGTCCGCGCCTTCACCGTGGTCGAGCTGACCGACCCCGCTGAGAAGGCCGTCGTCCTGCGCGGCTATCTCGTCAAGTGGGGCTGGGAGGTCGACCGGTTCTTCCGGGGCGTGACCGCGCGCTCCTCCGAAGAGGAGCTGCGCGCGGCCGCCGCCGACCACCCGGTCTTCCGCCTCACCGTCACGGGCTGACCCCGCAGGCAGCACCCGTACCCGTACGTATGCCCGCAGGCGTACGTATGCCCGCAGGCGTACGAGCGCCCACGCCCGTACGCGTACCCCTAAGCCTGCCCCTGCCCCTGCTCCTGCCGGCGGTCGAGCGCGTGCAGCGCCTTGCGGGCCAGCGGGTACGTACGGACCAGGTCGGCCAGGTTGGTCGAGCCCCGGGTGATCCGGGCGAAGGCCCGCCAGGCCGGTCCGAAGCCGATGAGCGCGGCGTGCAGCACGCCCGGCCGGGACACGAAGACACCCAGCATGCGCCTGCCCACGCCCATCTCGACGCCGAGCCCGGCCTTGACCGCGAAGGCGTAGTTGAGGGCCTGGCGGCGGGCGTCCACCGCGTCCGGCGCCTCGGAGATCTTCACGGCCCACTCCCCCGCGAGCCGCCCGGAGCGCAGCGCGAAGGAGATGCCCTCCCGGGTCCACGGCTCCAGCAGCCCGGCCGCGTCGCCCGCGACGAGCACCCGGCCGCGCGAGAGCGGCGACTGCGGCGTGCGGCAGCGGGTCAGGTGCCCGGAGGAGACGGAGGGCTCGAAACCGGCCAGCCCGAGTCGGGCGATGAAGTCCTCCAGGTAGCGCTTGGTCGCCGCGCCGTCGCCCTTCGCCGAGATCACGCCGACGGTGAGGACGTCGCCCTTGGGGAAGACCCAGCCGTAACTGCCGGGCAGGGGGCCCCAGTCGATGAGGACCCGGCCCTTCCAGTCCTCGGCCACGGTCGGCGGGACCGGGATCTCCGCTTCGAGGCCCAGGTCGACCTGGTCCATCTCGACCCCGACGTGCGCGCCGATCCGGCTCGCGCTGCCGTCCGCGCCGATCACGGCGCGCCCCAGCACGATCTCCCCGCTGCCCAGCACCACCGCGACGGTGCGCCGGTCGGGCACCGCCGGACCGTGCTGCTCGACGCGGGTCACGGCCGTACCGGTGCGCACGGTCGCGCCCGCCTTCTCGGCCTCGGCGACCAGAGCGGCGTCGAACTCGGCCCGGTTGATGAGCCCGAACAGCATGCTCTTGGAGCGCCGGGTACGGGTCAGCTTGCCGTTGAGGGAGAAGGTCACCGCGTGGATGCGGTCCTTGAACGGCAGCACGAAGCCCGGCGGCAGTGCGTCCCGCGAAGGCCCGATGATGCCGCCGCCGCAGGTCTTGTAGCGCGGCAGTTCGGCCTTCTCCAGCAGCAGCACCCGCCGGCCCGCCGCGGCCGCGGCGTGCGCGGCCGATGCTCCGGCCGGCCCGGCGCCGACCACGATCACGTCCCAGACCTCACCGGAGTCCAGGGCCTCCTCCGCGCTCAGGGGCTCCGCCGACGCCTCTCGCTCGGCCACCCCCTCCCGCTCGCCCGACGCCTCCCGCTCGCCCGACTCCTGCGGAACATCCGACTCCTGCGGAACGTCCGGCTCCTGCGGAACGTCCGGCTCCTGCCGCCCGCCCGACTCCTGCCGCTCCCGGGCCCCTTCCGGCCGCCCGGCCGCCGTACCGGTCACCTCCGCCACTTCGCCCGCCCCCTGCGCGTCCTGCCCCGCGCCGCCCGCCTGGCCTGCGTCGCCCGCATTGCCCGCGCCGTGTACGTCGTCGCTGCTCACGATGTGCTGCTGCTCCTGATCACGCGTTGGTCCCGATGGTCCCGACGGCCCCGACGGTCCCGGGGTCCCGATGCCGGGGAAATCCTACGGCGCGAGTCCGGCTCACCCCGCTGTGGGAGGATCGGACCGTCATACGCCGTAACCCGGTGTACGCACCCCGCCCCCGTCCACACCCTTACGCAGACCAAACGTCGCACCCAAAAGGAGCGTGCCCATGTCGACCGATCCGATCGTCGAGACCATCGCCTCGCTGATGCCCCGCGCCAAGCAGGAGCTGGCCGAGCTGGTGGCCTTCCAGTCGGTTGCGGACTGGGCGCAGTTCCCCAAGAGCGAGAGCGAGGGCGCCGCGAACTGGGTCGCCGACGCGCTGCGTGCCGAGGGCTTCCAGGACGTGGCGCTGCTCGACACCCCGGACGGCACGCAGTCGGTGTACGGCTTCCTGCCGGGCCCGGCGGACGCCCCGACCGTGCTGCTCTACGCGCACTACGACGTCCAGCCCCCGCTCGACGACGCCGCGTGGATCTCCCCCGCCTTCGAGCTGACCGAGCGCGACGGCCGTTGGTACGGGCGCGGCGCGGCCGACTGCAAGGGCGGGTTCATCATGCACCTGCTCGCCCTGCGCGCGCTGAAGGCCAACGGTGGTGTGCCGGTCAACGTGAAGGTGATCGTCGAGGGGTCCGAGGAGCAGGGCACCGGCGGCCTCCAGCAGTACGCCGAGGCCAACCCGGAGCTGCTGACCGCCGACACCATCGTCATCGGTGACGCGGGCAACTTCCGGCTCGGGCTGCCGACGGTGACCGCGACCCTGCGCGGGATGACCCTGCTCAAGGTCAAGGTGGACACCCTGGGTGGGAACCTGCACTCCGGGATGTTCGGCGGGGCCGCGCCGGACGCGCTCGCCGCGCTGATCCGGGTGCTGGACTCGCTGCGCGCCGCCGACGGTTCGACCACCGTGGACGGGCTCGCCTCGGACGCCGTGTGGGAGGGCCTGCAGTACCCGGAGGCGGACTTCCGCGCCGACGCCCGGGTGCTCGACGGCGTCGAGCTCATCGGCAACGGCACGGTCGCGGACCGGCTGTGGGCCCGTCCGGCCGTGACCGTGCTGGGCATCGACTGCCCGCCGGTGGTCGGCGCGACCCCGTCGGTGCACGCCGGTGCGGGCGCGCTCGTCAGCCTGCGCGTGCCGCCGGGCGTGGACGTCGCCGAGGCGATCAAGCTGCTGGAGGCGCACCTGGTGGCGCACACCCCGTGGAAGGCGCGCCTCGAACTCGAAGTCGTCGGCCAGGGACAGCCGTTCCAGGCGAACACCGACAGTCCGGCGTACGCGTCGATGCGTGCGGCCATGGAGGTCGCGTACCCCGGTGAGGAGATGCAGATCAGCGGTATGGGCGGATCGATTCCGCTGTGCAACACGTTGACCTCGCTGTACCCCGAGGCCGAGATGCTGCTGATCGGGCTGAGCGAGCCGGAAGCGCAGATCCACGCGGTCAACGAGAGCGTGTCGCCCGAGGAGTTGGAGCGGCTCTCGGTCGCCGAGGCGCTGTTCCTGGTCAACTACGCGGAGTCCAAGCGCGGCTGACGCCGTAGGCGGCGGGGTCCGCTCGGAGCGGACTCCGCCGACGGCGAAGCCGGCCCCCGACCGGGGGCGTCGGAGCGTACGTTCGCCCCATGGACCTCGTGGACGTCATACCGCAGCGGCTGCACATGCTCCGTTATCCGATCGGCCAGGCCTACCTGTGGCGCGACGGTGAGGCGCTGACCCTGATCGACTCCGGCCCTGTCGGCTCCGCCGCCGGGATCGAGGAGGCGATCCGCTCGCTCGGGCTGCGCCCCGAGGGGCTGGAGCGGATCGTCCTGACCCACTGCCACCGGGACCACATCGGCTCCGCGGGCGAACTCGCGGCCCGCTGGGGCGCGACGGTGGTGGCGCACCGCCTCGACGCCCCGGTGATCCGCGGCGAGCTGCCGGTCCCGGAGCCGGTGCTCCTCGACTGGGAGGTCCCGTACTACGAGCGCGGGCTCACCCTGCCCGACGCGCCGCCGACCCGGGTGGACCGCGAGGTGGCGGACGGCGACGCGCTGGGCTTCGGGGACGGGGCGTACGTCGTGCACGCGCCCGGGCACACGGACGGCAGCATCGGCGTCCATCTGCCGCACCACGGCGTGCTGTTCACCGGTGACGCGGTGGCCGCGGTGGGGCAGGTGATGCTCGGGGTGTTCAACGTGGACCGCGGTCGCGCCCTGGAGTCCATGCGCCGGTTGGCCTCCCTCGCCCCGTCGGTGGCCTGTTTCGGGCACGGCGATCCGGTCACCGAGGACGCCGCGGCCACCTTGAAAGCGGCCGCGGACCTCGCCGGCGGCTGAACTCGGGTCGGCGGCTCAGGAGCCGCCGACCGGGACTCCGGCCTCCAGGTTGAGCACGGTCGCACGCTCCCGGGCGCGCAGGGCCCAGCGCAGCCGTTCGAACCGGTGTCGCGGGAGCAGCCCGGCGGCCTCGGCCTCGGTGACGAAGCGCCAGGCCCGCAGCTCGGGCCCCGGCAGCCGCACCCGGGCCGCCGCCTCCGGGGAGAGCCGCCCTCCGTCGAAGATCAGCCGCAGTCCGCCGTAGGCCGGGGAGCAGGGCGGTTCCCAGTCGATGACCAGCAGCCCGGGCGGCTGGTCGAGTACGACGCCCAGCTCCTCGGCGACCTCGCGCACCCCCGCACGGGCGGGCGCCTCGCCCGCCTCGACCACGCCACCGGGGAACTCCCAGCCGGGCTTGTACGTCGGATCCACCAGGAGCACCCGGTCGTGGTCGTCGAAGAGCAGCACCCCGGCGGCGACGGTCTCCGCGGTGGGCTCCGGGGTCTGCACGATGTCGCAGAGGGCGACCTTCTCGGAGCGCAGCGCTTCGGCGATGCACCGCGCGGTCTCCCGGGCCGTCAGGGCGCCGTTGTCGATGACGTGCGCGTCGGAGGTGAGCCAGCCGAGCGCCTCCCGGTAGGAGGCGAAGTGCGCCCGCGACCACGATCGGCCCCCGTCGGCCCCGTCGGCGTCGTCACCCCCGACGGTCGCGACCCGGGCCCGCAGGATCGTTTCCTCAGGTGCGAGCAGGACGTGCCGCACCGGGATCCGGCGCGCTGCGAGGGCCCCGAAGATCTCGTCCCGGTACTCCTGGCGCAGCAGGGTCATCGGCACCACGAGCACCCCGCCCACCTCGGCGAGCAGCGCGGCGGCGGTGTCCACGACCAGGCGCCGCCAGCTCGGCAGGTCCTGGTAGTCGGCCACCCCGTCGAGCCGCTCGCGCGGCAGCAGGAGCCGGAGGGCGTCACCGACGGTTTCGGGGTCGTACAGAGTGGCGTCCGGCAGGAGCCCGGTCAGTTCACGGGCCGTGCTGGTCTTCCCGGCCCCGAAAGCACCGTTGATCCAGACAATCACGATTACCCCTCTTCCCGAAGCTCCCACGGCCCGTCCGAACCCCCAGTGGCTTGCCCGCACCAGCCCGTCGCGGAAACCCGGTAATCGGCCGAGGTGCTTATCCTCAAGGTCAGCGCGTTGCGACCGGACGCGCGACCGCCGTGCCCGCCCTCACCGGAGGTTCCCCACCGTGCCGCACTCCCGCCGTTCGCCCGAGCCCCGCTACGGCCGGCGGCCGACGATGAAGGACGTGGCGGCCCGGGCTGGGGTCGGCCTGAAGACCGTGTCCCGGGTCGTCAACGACGAGCCCGGCGTCACCCCCGACACCGAGAAACGGGTCCACGACGCCATCGACGAGCTGGGCTTCCGGCGCAACGACAGCGCCCGGGTGCTGCGCAAGGGCCGCACCGCGACGATCGGACTGGTCCTGGAGGACCTCGCCGACCCGTTCTACGGGCCGCTCAACCGGGCCGTGGAGGAGGTCGCGCGGGCCAACGGCGCCCTGCTGATCAACGGTTCCAGCGCGGAGGACCCGGACCGGGAGCGGGAGTTGGCGCTCGCGCTGTGCGCGCGCCGGGTGGACGGCCTGATCGTCATCCCGGCCGGTGACGACCACCGCTACCTGGAGCCGGAGATCCGGGCCGGGGTGGCCACGGTGTTCGTGGACCGCCCGGCCGGCCTGATCGACGCGGACGTGGTGCTCTCGGACAGCTTCGGCGGCGCCCGCGACGGGGTGGCCCACCTGATCGCCCACGGCCACCGCCGGATCGGATTCATCGGCGACCATCCCCACATCCACACGGCCACGGAGCGGCTGCGCGGCTACCGGACGGCCATGGCCGCCGCCGGACTCGCGGTGGACGGGGCGTGGGAGGCCCTCGGCTCCACCTCCCCGGAACGGGTCACCGCGGCGGTCACGGCCATGCTCGCGGGCCCGACCCCGGTCACCGCCGTCTTCGCGGGCAACAACCGGGTGACGGTGACGGCGGTGCGCGTACTGGCCGCGGCGGCCGCCTCCGGAGCGCGGCCCGTGGCGCTGGTGGGCTTCGACGACTTCGAGCTGGCGGACCTGATCCGTCCCGCGGTCTCCGTGGTCGCCCAGGACGCGGCGGCCCTGGGCCGGGTCGCGACCGAACGCCTCTTCCAGCGGCTGGCCGGGGCGGAACTGCCGCCGGCGCGGATCGAGCTGCCGACCCGCCTGATCGCCCGCGGCTCGGGCGAGGTCCGCCCGGAGGCCGTCACCTGATGAGGCCGCGCAGGACGGGCACCGCGCCGCCCCCCGCGGTCAGCCCGGCGAGGACGGACAGGGCGGGATGGGTGCCTCCCAGATGGGTGAGCACGCCCACCGCGCAGCCGATGAGCACGGCCGTCACGAGGACGAAGGCGGTGTGCAGGGTCAGGAAGGGCTCGGGGAGCGGCTCGTTCGTCATGCCCCGATGTCAGCAGCACGGACGGGCCCCGAGCACCGGTACCGAACGAAGCCGGACGCTTTCCGATCGACCCCGAACCCCCGCGAACGGCGCGGGTGTTCCGTTCTGTTCGGTGAAGTTCCGGACCGACCGGCCACGACCGTTCTAACCTGGTGGGCGATGGAGCCACCGAACAGCTTCGACGAGGGACTACGGGCCTTCGCGGCCGAGTTGCGCGCCCTGCGGGGCGAGCGCGGGCACCGCTCGTACCGGGAGCTCGCGGGGCGCGCGGGCCGGTCCGACAGCGGCATCCGGTTGCCGGTCGCGACCCAGAGCGACGCCTTCAGCGGCAAGCGGTTGCTCGGCTTCGACACCCTGATGGGGCTCGTACGGATCCTCTACGCCTACGACGCCTTCGGCCAGGAGATCGCGGTGCCCCCGCACTCCGCCCCCGAGTTGGAGCGGTGGCGCCGCGAATGGCGCGCCCTGGCCGCTCTGCGACCCGCGTCGACGGGCCGCCGGGCGGACGCGCCCGAGCCCGTACCGGCGACCGGGCCCGAGCCCGAAGCGGCAGGCGAACCCGAACCGGCGGCCGCGCCCGAGCCCCGCCCCTTCCCCGAGCCCCGACCCCGGCCGGACCGCACCCCGACCCTCCTGTTCACCCCCCGGCACCGCCTGGCGCACCATTCCGGTCCGGTCCGGAGCGTGGCCTTCTCGACGGACGGCCGGCTGCTCGCCACCACCTGCGCGGACGATCGGGTACGGATCTGGCACACCGGGACGGGGAAGCAGTTCGCCGCTTCGCTCCCCGGCACCCTTCCGGTGCTGTTCACCCCGGAGGGACGGATCCTGGTGACGGACGCCGGGAACCGCACCACCGTGCACCAGTTCGCGGCCCGGACCCTCTCCCAAGCGGGGCCCCCACTGGTCGGCACCGGCGCGCCGATCCGCATGATGGCCTCCGGTACCGAACCGGCCCTGCTGGCCGTGCTCGACTTCGAGGGGAACGTACGACTGTGGAACCTGGCCACCGGCGACGGCGCGGCCCTGATCGAATCCGAGGTGCACGACCCGCAGGGCCTGCGCACGCTCGTCCAGGTCCCCGACGGGCGCCTGCTCGGCGCCGGGGACGGTGCCCGGGTGTGGGACCTGCTGCACCCGCACCCCGGTACGGGGGAGCCGATCGGCCCGCGGGTGGACGCCCCGGGAGTGCTGGCCCTCTCCCCGGACGGGAGGTTGGTCGCCTTCGGTCGTGCCGACGGCACCGCGGGCGTGCTCGGCACCCGGCCCGGCCTCCCGCTCGTCCCGCTCGCCGGTCATCGGGACGCGATCCACGCCCTGGCCTTCCGCGCCGACGGCCGGCTGCTCGCCAGCGCCTCCGCCGACGGGACGGTCCGGCTCTGGGACCCCTGGACCGGCCTCCCGGCGGCCCCGCCGCTCACCCGGCACGACGGAGCCGTCGACGCCGTGGCCTTCTCCCCCGACGGGCGGCTGCTGGCCACCGCCGGCGCCGACGGGACGGTGGTCCTGTACGAACGGGAGGCCCCAGCCCCGACACCCACGGTCGCGACCCGCGCGCTGGCCGCGGCGGTCCACGCCCGCCGGCCCGTCCAGCTGCCACCCGTACAGGTCTCCGGCGCGCTCGTCCGGGTCGCCTTCGCGCCCTCCGGTCGGGTACTGGCCGCGACCACCAACGAGCGGTCGGTGCTGCTGCACGATCCCGTGACCGGACGGGCCGTCGGTGAAGCGCTCGTCGACCCGCCCACGCTGCCCTGGGCCCTGGCCTTCACCCCGGACGAAGGCCTGCTGGCGACCGCTTCCGTCGGGCGGTCCGTGTGCCTGCGCGATCCGGTCGAGCCGTGGTCGGGGGACGCTTTCGAGACCGGGCACACCGGTGCCGTGAAGAAGATCGCGTTCTCGCCGGACGGACGACAGATGGCGACGGCCGGCGCGGACGCCACCGTCCGGCTCTGGGACCGGTCCACGGGGCAGCTCACCGCGTCCTTGATCGAGCACACCAACGAGGTCGTCGGGCTGGCCTACTCGCCCTACGGCCTCCACCTGGCCAGCTCGGGCGCGGACGGCCAGGTCCTGCTGTGGGACAAGCACCTACGGGCCCTGGTGGGCCGGTTCGGCAGGCCCGGCGGGGGCACGGCCTGGGCGGTGGGCTTCTCCCCCGACGGCGGCCGGCTCGCCGCGGCCCTGGCGGACGGCAGCGTGCGGTTCTGGGAAACGCTGACGGGCACACCGGTCGGCTCCGCCGGGGTCAGGGGCGGGGTCGGGGTCGGGCACACCGGCGCCGTCTACGACCTGGCCTTCTCGCCGGACGGGGAGCTGCTGGCCAGCGCGGGCGCGGACGGCAGGGTCCTGCTCTGGGACGTCACGTCCGGCGAGCGGGTCGGCCACCCCCTCGCCGGGCACACCGGCGCCGTCAACGGCCTCGCCTTCTCCCCCGACGGCACCCTGCTGGCCACGGCGGGCCGGGACGGCACCCTGCGCCGGTGGATCATCGGATCCGGGTGAACGCGGCGGGGGGGGGGGGGGGGGGGGGGGGGGGGGGGGGGGGGTGAGGGGGGGGGGGGGGGGGGGGGGGGGGGGGGGGGGGGGGGGGGGGGGGAGGGGGGGGGGAGGGGAGGCGGTTTTTGCAGGTGGTG
>NZ_JBVHUE010000004.1:0-41028 GCF_055565515.1 Streptomyces sp. NPDC028419
CCTTTGTACTCACCCTCTCGGGCTTTCCTCCGGGCTTCGTTCTTCGTTTCCGACTCTATCAGACTCTTTCGTGTCCGATTCCCGGTCGAAGCGGGTTTCGCTTTCCAGTTCTTCGCTTTCGCGTTTCCCTTTCCGGCGATTCCGACTCTATCAGAAGTTTTCCACCGGTTTTCCCGGCGTTCACATCCTGAAAATGAGTTGGCTGTGCCCCATGCATGGAAATTGAATTCCTTGAGGGGGGCGAGAAAGACTTTAAACCATCGCTGCCGAACTTGTCCAGTTCGAGGCAACCGTTCGAATCTACCTCCCCGCTGGCACCGTGTCAACGGTGTTTGCGGGACGACGAGGAGACTAGCAGCTCAGCTGCCCGCTCCGCACATCAGGCGGCGGTCGGGAGGGTCGCGCTCTGGTCGGCCGCTTCGACGTCGCCGACCTCGCCCGCGCGGGCGGCGCGGCCGCCGAGGACGTACACGTACAGCAGGAACAGCACCTCCACCACGACCCCGATGCCGATGCGGGCCCAGGTGGGAAGGCCGGAGGGGGTGACGAACCCTTCAAGCGTGCCCGCCACGAAGAGCACCGCGGCGAGGCCGATGGCCATGCCGAGGGCCGAGCGGCCCTGTTCGGCGAGGGCTTCGCGGCGGGTGCGGGGGCCCGGGTCGATGACCGTCCAGCCCAGGCGCAGGCCCGTACCGGCGGCGACGAAGACGGCGGTCAGTTCGAGCAGGCCGTGCGGGAGGATCAGGCCGAGGAAGACGTCGAGGCGGCCGGCCGAGGCCATCAGGCCGATGCCGATCCCGAGGTTGAGCATGTTCTGGAAGAGGATCCAGAGCACCGGGAGGCCGAGGAAGGCGCCGAAGACCAGGCAGATCGCGACGGCCTGGGCGTTGTTCGTCCAGACCTGGGCGGCGAACGAGGCCGCGGGGTGGCTGGAGTAGTACGTCTCGTACTGGCCGCCGGGGCGGGTCATCTCCCGCAGGTCCTGCGGCGCCCCGATGGAGGCCTGGACCTCGGGGTGGACGGCTATCCACCAGCCGATGAGCGCGGCCAGCGCGGTCGACAGCACCGCGGTGGGTATCCACCAGCGGCGGCTGCGGTAGACGGCGGCCGGGAATCCGGCGGTGAAGAAGCGGGCGACGTCGCGCCAGCCGGCCCGGCGGGCGCCGGTCACCGTCGCGCGGGCGCGGGCGACGAGCTGGGTGAGGCGGCCCGTCAGCATCGGGTCGGGCGCGCTCGACTGGATCAGGGAGAGGTGGGTGGAGGTCCGCTGGTAGAGCGCGACGAGCTCGTCGACCTCGGCTCCGGTGAGGCGGCGGCCGCGGCGCAGGAGCACCTCCAGGCGGTCCCACTCCGCGCGGTGCGCGGCCACGAAGACATCGAGATCCATCCGGTTGCCGCTCCCCTGCCCCAGGTTCCCTGTTCCTACTGTGGTCAGCTTGGCAGACTTGATGAACAAGGGGCGGGGCAGGTCACGTGAAGGGTGTGCATCGGTGAGCGATCTGGTGACGGGGGACGCGGTCGTCCTGGGACTGAGGCCTGCGAGGCTGCCGAGCCGGGGGGTGGCGTTCGTCCTCGACCTGATCGTGTACTTCGTCGGCTATCAGGTGATCAACATCGGCTTGATCTTCGCCATCGGCTCGCTGGACAGCGCCGCCTTCGCGGCGGTCACGGTCGGGAGCTTCCTGCTGTTCATGATCGGCGCGCCGATCGCGGTCGAGACGCTGAGCCACGGGCGTTCGCTCGGGAAGCTGGCCTTCGGGCTGCGGGTGGTGCGCGACGACGGCGGGCCGATCCGCTTCCGGCACGCGCTGGTGCGCGGCGCGATGGGCGCGGTGGAGCTGCTGGGCACCTCGGGGATCGTGGCCTGCATCGCTTCGCTGGTGTCGGAGCGGGGCCGGCGGCTCGGTGACGTCTTCGCGGGGACGCTGGTGGTCCGCGAGCGGGTGCCGGGGGCTCGGGTGGTGCCGGTGCCGCCTCCGCCGCCGGGGCTGGCCGGGCGGTTCACCGGGCTGGACCTGTCGGGCGTACCGGACCCGTTGTGGCTGGCGATCCGCCAGTACCTGACCCGGATGGGACAGCTCGACCCGCAGGTGGGCGCGGCGATGGCGGTGCGGTTGGCCGACGAGCTGGTGGCCCGTACGGGGACGCCTCCGCCGCCGGGGGTGCCGGCCGCGGCGTATCTGGCGGCCGTGGTGCACGAGCGGCAGTCGCGCGATGCGGCGCGGGCCTTCGGGGCCGCTCCCGTGTCGTACGGCATGCCGCATGCCGCGCCGTACGGGGCTCCCGGGTACGGGTCGCAGCCGTACGCGGCGCAGCCCGTGGCTCCCGCCGGGCCTGTGGTGCCGGTGGCTCCCGCCGGGCCCGCTGCTCCGGTCGTGCCGCAGGCGCCGCGGGCCGGTGGGTTCGCGCCACCCGGGTAGGGGCCGTTCCCCGGCTTTCCCTCCGGGGGCGCCTCAAACGCCGGCGGGGCTGGATTTGCGGCCGGTGGGGCTACAGAGGTGATCCGGGGCTCAGTCTTGGGTCGGGAAGGTCGACGGTGGGGTTTCCAGGTGTTCCAGTTCGATGCCGGGGGCCGAGAGGACGACGTCGCCGGCCAGGTGGATCGTGTGTACCTCGCCGGTGTCCAGGGCGCTGATCCGGTAGGTGTCCACCAGCAGGGGGCCGCTGTCGGTGGCGTGTTCGGCGCGCTCGGTCAGCTGCCAGGCCTGGTCGACCGTGCGGGGCGCGAGCACCGGGTCGGTGAGGGCCACCAGGCGGATCCGGGTCGCCGGGTCGCCCGGCGCGAGGCGCAGCAGGCGGGCCGTGGAGACGAGGAAGGCCGGCGAGGTTCCGGTGAACCCCGAGGCGCGGACGTTGCCCTCGGTGGCCTCGGCGCCGGTGGGGTCGGTACGGACCCAGGTGACCCCGTCGATCGCGGCGCCGCGCACCTGCCAGCTGGACGCGTTCAGCTCCATCCGGATCGGACGGCCGAGCTCGTCGACGGCCAGGTCGACGGAGCCCCGGTGGCCGCCTTCCGGGGTGGTGAGTTGGGCGACGTAGCGCCAGCCCGAGGGCCCGGGCGCGCAGTGGAAGTGCTCCTCGCCGAGCGGGGTGTGGTCGTGCGTGTCGTGGAGCGAGTAGCGGCCGCGCGGCATGGCTCAACTTTCAGGCTGGGTACGGGGCAGGCCCCCGGCCGTGTCGCTGCCGGGGGCCTGTCCATCGTGCGGGGGTGGTGCCGCCGATCCGGAGGGATCAGTAGCGGTAGTGGTCCGGCTTGTACGGGCCGTTCACGTCCACGCCGATGTAGGAGGCCTGCTCCGGGCGCAGGGTGGTGAGCCTGACGCCGAGGGCGGCCAGGTGGAGGCGGGCGACCTTCTCGTCCAGGTGCTTGGGCAGCACGTAGACGCCGGTCGGGTACTCCTCGGGCTTGGTGAAGAGCTCGATCTGGGCCAGCGTCTGGTCCGCGAAGGAGTTCGACATCACGAAGGACGGGTGACCGGTGGCGTTGCCCAGGTTCAGCAGACGACCCTCCGACAGCACGATCAGGACCTTGCCGTCGGGGAACTTCCAGGTGTGGACCTGCGGCTTGACCTCGTCCTTGACGATGCCCTCGATCTTCGCGAGACCGGCCATGTCGATCTCGTTGTCGAAGTGACCGATGTTGCCCACGATCGCCTGGTGCTTCATCTTGGCCATGTCCCCGGCCATGATGATGTCCTTGTTGCCCGTGGTGGTGATGAAGATGTCGGCCGTCTCCACCACGTCGTCCAGCGTCGCGACCTGGTAGCCGTCCATCGCCGCCTGCAGCGCGCAGATCGGGTCGATCTCGGTGACGATGACACGGGCACCCTGGCCGCGCAGCGACTCGGCGCAGCCCTTGCCGACGTCGCCGTAGCCGAAGACGACCGCCGTCTTGCCACCGATGAGGACGTCCGTGGCACGGTTGATGCCGTCGATCAGCGAGTGGCGGCAGCCGTACTTGTTGTCGAACTTCGACTTCGTCACCGCGTCGTTCACGTTGATCGCCGGGAAGAGCAGGTTGCCCTCCGACATCATTTCGTACAGACGGTGGACACCGGTGGTGGTCTCCTCGGTGACGCCGCGGATCTCGGACGCGAGCTGCGTCCACTTCTGCGGGGACTCGCCGAGGGTGCGGTTGAGCAGCGTGAGGATGTAGGCGTACTCCTCGGAGTCCGCCGTCGACGGGTCCGGGGCCGCGCCGGCCTTCTCGAACTCGACGCCCTTGTGGACGAGGAGGGTGGCGTCACCACCGTCGTCGAGGATCATGTTCGGGCCGCCGGTGGGGGTGTTCGGCCAGGTCAGCGCCTGCTCCGTGCACCACCAGTACTCCTCCAGGGTCTCGCCCTTCCAGGCGAAGACGGGGACGCCGGCCGGGGCCTCGGGGGTGCCGGTCGGGCCGACCGCGATGGCGGCGGCGGCGTGGTCCTGGGTGGAGAAGATGTTGCAGGAGGCCCAGCGGACGTCGGCGCCGAGCGCGACGAGGGTCTCGATGAGCACCGCGGTCTGGACCGTCATGTGCAGGGAGCCGGTGATGCGGGCACCCGCGAGCGGCTGGGCCGCGGCGTACTCGGCGCGGATCGACATCAGACCGGGCATCTCGTGCTCGGCCAGGGTGATCTCCTTGCGGCCGAAGGCGGCGAGGGAAAGATCAGCGACCTTGAAGTCGGTCAAGTCGGCAGTCATGCGTGTGCTCCTCATGGTGGAGAGGTGGATACGGCTGAGCCGTGCACCAGCGGGACCGGTGCACCGAGCACAGTCCGTCGGAGGCCCTCTCTCCCCACGGCCGGTCGCGAGGACCGCCCGACCGCCATCAGCGGCGACGCCTGACACTGCTGAAGAATCTACACCGATCGGCGCAGTGCGCCCCAGCTAGTCGCGGAACCGTCCACGTCCGGATTCCGGGCCGTCCGGGGGGTCGCGGAAGCGGCCACGTCCCGGCTTCGGGCCGTCCGCCGGAACTTTTTAGGGCCTTTTGGACTTTTGATCCACCCCTTATGTGGGAGACGATGCCGGTGGATCGGAACATCCGCGCGGTCCACGGCGTGAGGAGACAGCAGTGACCAGTCCGGCAGGCCCTTCGGGCAGTGGGGGCGCGAGCGGGCAGGAGCGCGTCAGGCTGCTCGCCGTGACCGCGTGCCCCACGGGGATCGCGCACACCTACATGGCCGCGGAGAAGCTCCAGCAGGCGGCCGAGCGCCTCGGCATCGACATGAAGGTGGAGACGCAGGGCTCGATCGGAGCCGAGAACGTCCTCACTGACAACGATGTCAGGCAGGCGGACGGCATCATCATCGCCGCCGACAAGGAGGTCGACCGGGAGCGCTTCATAGGCAAGCGGGTCCTGTCCGTCGGCGTCGCGGACGGCATCCACAAGCCCGAGGAACTCATCACGCGCGTGCGGACCGCGCCGGTGCAGGAGGGCACGGCGGCCGCGGCCGGCTCCGGCGGCGGCGGCAAGGAGCGCAGCCTCGCCTACAAGGCGCTGATGAACGGCGTCTCGTACATGATCCCGTTCGTGGTGGTCGGCGGCCTGCTGATCGCGATCGCGCTGGCGCTCGGCGGCCACGCCACCGAGACGGGCTACGCGGTCACTCCGGGCACCTTCTGGGACCACATCTTCCAGATCGGCGTCCTGGGCTTCACCCTGATGATCCCGATCCTGTCCGGCTACATCGCCTACGCCATCGGCGACCGGCCCGCACTGGTGCCGGGCATGATCGGCGGCTTCATCGCGAACACCGGCTCGCTCTACGACTCCAAGGCGGGCGCGGGCTTCATCGGCGCCATCGTCACGGGCTTCCTGGCCGGCTTCCTGGTCCTGTGGATCAAGAAGGTCAAGGTTCCCAAGGTCGTCCAGCCGATCATGCCGATCATCGTGATCCCGATCATCGCCACGACGGCGCTGGGCCTCTTCTTCATCTACGTCATCGGCAAGCCGATCTCCTGGATCTTCGAGAACCTGACCAGCTGGTTGTCCGGGATGACCGGCACCAGCGCGATCCTGCTCGGCGCGCTGCTCGGCCTGATGATCGCCTTCGACATGGGCGGTCCGGTCAACAAGACGGCCTTCCTCTTCGGTACGGGCCTCATCGCCTCCGGCAACTACGCGGTCATGGGCATGTGCGCCGCGGCCATTCCGGTCATGCCGCTCGGCCAGGGCCTGGCCACGGTGCTGCGCCGCAAGCTGTACTCCGACCAGGAGCGCGACACCGGCATGGCGGCCCTCTTCATGGGCATGTTCGGCATCTCCGAAGGCGCCATCCCCTTCGCCGCGGCCCGCCCCGCCATCGTCATCCCCGCGAACATGCTCGGCGGCGCCGTCGCCGGTGCCATCGCGGGCGTCGCCGGCGTCGGCGACCACGTCCCCCACGGCGGTCCCGTCGTCGCCGCCCTCGGCGCGATCAGCGGCTGGGTCTGGTTCCTCATCGCCATCGCGGCCGGCACGGTGGTCACCGCGCTCACCACGAACGCGCTGATCGAGCTGAAGGCGCGCAAGCAGAACGGCGGCGCGGCCGGCTCCGGCGGCGGCGCGCTCGCCCCCGAGCCGGTCCTCGCCGGGGTCGGAGCGGGCGTGGGCGCCGGTACGGGCGCCGGTACGGCCGTGCGGACGGCCCCCGCGGGCGCCGCGGGCGTCGCCGCGCCCGCCAGGGCGGACGGGAAGGCCGAGGTGCTCTCCGGCTACCTGACCGAACAGACGGTGAAGACCGAGCTGGCCGCGGACGGCAAGGAGGCCGCGATCCGCGAGATGGCGGCGATGCTGGCCACCACCGGCAACGTCCGGGACACCGAGGAGCTGGTGCGGGTCGCCCTGGCCCGCGAGGCCCAGGGCACCACGGGGCTCGGCGAGTCGATCGCCATCCCGCACGCCAAGACGGACGCGGTCAGCCGACCCACCGTCGGCTTCGCCCGGTCCACCGAGGGCATCGAGTGGGGCGCCCTCGACGGTACGAAGGCCCAGCTGGTCTTCATGATCTCCGTACCGGAGGCCGCCGCCGGCGACGAGCACCTGCGGATCCTCGCCCTGCTCTCGCGCAAGCTCATGGACTCCGACTTCCGGGCCCGGCTCCAGTCGGCGCCGGACGAGGCGGCCATCCTCGACGTGCTGCGCGAGATCCAGTAGCCCCGGCCCCCTCCCCTCCTCGCGTCCCCCGGGCCCCGTACCGCCACCTCGGCGGTACGGGGCCCGGGCGCGCTGCGTACGCTTCCCCGCGCACGTCGGCACATCGGAGGGGCACGGCAGATGGAACAGGCACGACAAGGGGAACGGCGCGGACCGGGGCGCAGGCGCGGGATCTGGGCGGTGGTGCTGCTCGGGCTGGGCGCGCTGCTGGTCGTCGGGATCGGCTGGGGCGGGCTGCTGTTCACGAAGGACTACGACCTGCGCTCCGTGCCCGGTGCGTCGATGGCTCCCGCCCACCCGAGCGGCAGCGAGGTGTGGCTCGAACGGCTCGCCGCGCGCGACGTGGCGCGCGGGGAGGTCGCGCTGTTCGCGCCCCCGGCGTCGTGGGGCGTCGAGGGGGACCTCCTGGGGCGCGTGGTGGCGGTCGGCGGGGACCGGATCTCCTGGGCCAAGGGTGATGCCACGCTGACCTTGAACGGGAAGCCGCTGGTCGAGCCGTACCTGAAGGATCCGGCCGTGCCGGCGGTGGTCCCCTTCGACGTGACCGTGCCCGAGGGCCGGATGTTCGTCATGGGGGACAACCGCGTGAACTCGGCCGATTCGCACATGCGGATCGCGGACGACGGCGGGAGCGTGCCGAGGTCGGCCGCGTGGGGGGTCGCGGTCGGGACCCCGACCGGGCTGCTGGTCGCCGGGGCGGTGTCCCTGCTGGGCGTGCCGGTCCTGCTGACCGGCGGCGGGCTCGGGATCGCCTCGCTGGTGGCGCGGCGGCGGGCGGCCCGCGCGCTCTGAACGGGCGAAGGCCCCCCGCACCACTGGGTGCGGGGGGCCTTCGCGCGTACGGCGGCGGGGGCCGTCAGTGGCCGTCCGGGCCGCCGGGGGTGGCGGCGGGGTTGGCGCCCTTGGCCGCCGCCTGCGCGTTGTAGATGTCGGGCTCCAGGTAGATCACGCGGGCGATCGGGACGGCCGCGCGGATGCGCTCCTCGGCCGCGTCGATGGCGTGGGCGACCTCGGTGGCGGTGTCGTCGTGCCGCACCGCGATCTTGGCCGCGACCAGCAGTTCCTCCGGGCCGAGGTGCAGCGTGCGCATGTGGATGACGCCGGTGACGGTGTCCCCGTCGACGACCGCGGCCTTGATCTTCTCGACCTCGTCGGCGCCCGCGGCCTCGCCCAGGAGCAGGGACTTGGTCTCCGCGGCCAGGATGATCGCGATCGCGATGAGCAGGACGCCGATGCACAGGGTGCCGATGCCGTCCCAGACGCCGTCGCCGGTGGCCAGGGCGATGCCGACGCCGCCGAGGGCGAGGACGAGACCGATCAGCGCGCCGAAGTCCTCCAGGAGGACGACGGGCAGCTCGGGGGCCTTGGCCCGCTTGATGAACTGGCCCCACGACAGCGAGCCGCGGATCTCGTTCGACTCCTTGATCGCGGTGCGGAAGGAGAAGGACTCGGCGACGATCGCGAAGACCAGGACGCCGACCGGCCAGTACCAGTGCTCGATGGCGTGCGGTTCCTTGATCTTCTCGATGCCCTCGTAGATGGCGAACATGCCACCGACGGTGAACAGCACGATGGAGACGAGGAACGCGTAGATGTAACGCTCGCGGCCGTAGCCGAAGGGGTGTTGCGGGGTCGCCTCGCGCTGGGCCTTCTTGCCCCCGAGGAGGAGCAGGCCCTGGTTCCCGGAGTCGGCCAGCGAGTGGACGCTTTCCGCGAGCATCGAGGACGAGCCGCTGAAGAGGAACGCCACGAACTTGGCTACAGCGATGGCGAGGTTGGCGGCGAGTGCCGCCACGATCGCCTTGGTACCGCCCGACGCGCTCATGGTGTGGTGACTTCCCTTCATCGGTACGGCGGCCCAGGCCGGTGCGCCGTGCTACGGCCGCACATTGTTGCAGCAGCCCTGCCCACGGACGGTACGTCAGAGCACCACCGTGGCGCGGAAAACCGTACCGGTACCCGACAGGACGGGCTTCTCGCCCGCCGGGACGAACACCGATCCGCCCGGGGCCAGGGCCAGTTCGCCGACGCTCGGGGCGCCCGCGGTGCAGAGCAGGATCTGCGGGGCGTCGTCCGGGAGGGTGCGGGAGGCGCCGCCGGGGGCGAGGACGAAGCGGGAGAGCCGGAATTCGTCGATGGGGGTCGCGTAGACCTCCTCGCCGTCGCCGTCGTCCTCGGGGCGCAGCACGCCCGGGTCGCCGGACTCGAAGCGGACGATCTTCAGCAGCTCGGGCACGTCCACGTGCTTGGGGGTGAGTCCGGCGCGCAGCACGTTGTCGGAGTTGGCGAGGAGTTCCACGCCGAGCCCGTCGAGGTAGGCGTGCGGGACCCCGGCGCCGAGGAACACGGCTTCGCCGGGCTGGAGCCGGAAGTGGTTCAGCAGCATGGCCGCGATCACCCCGGGGTCGCCCGGGAAGTGGTGGACGAGCGCGGCGTAGGGCGCGTACGGGCCCCCCAGCCGCTCGGCGGCGGCCGCGGCCTCGGTCACCGTACGGGCCATCTCGGCGCGGTCCGCGGTCAGGACGGCGGTGAGCACCTCGCGCAGCGCCGCCTCCTGCGGGTGGGCGCGCAGCAGGTCCACGTACGGCTCGAGGCTGTCCACTTCGAGGCCCGCGAGCAGGTCGGCGGCCTCGCGCGGCGGGCGGAAGCCGCACAGCCCGTCGAAGGGGGTCAGCGCGCAGAGCATCTCGGGCTTGTGGTTGGCGTCCTTGTAGTTGCGGTGTCCCGCGTCGATCGGGACGCCGCGGCGCTCCTCGTCGGCGAAGCCCTCCCGCGCCTGGGCCAGGTCGGGGTGGACCTGGAGGGAGAGCGGGGCGCCGGCCGCGAGGAGCTTGAGCAGGAAGGGCAGCCGCGGTCCGAACTTGGCGACGGTGGCGGCGCCCAGCTCGCCCTCGGGGTCGGCGTCGATGACCTCGGACAGGGTCGTCCCGCCCGTGCCCCGGTCGAGCCGGGAGGGGGCGCCGGGGTGGGCGCCCATCCACATCTCGGCCTGGGGTTCGCCGGTGGGCTCGCTGCCGAGCAGCGCCGGGATGGCGGTGGCCGAGCCCCAGGCGTAGGGGCGGATCGTGTTCGTGAGGCGGTCCATCGGTCTTCGTCTTCCTGGGTGGAGGGCGGGGCACAGGTGCGTGCCCTCAGGTGCGTCCCCTGGTGGCCAGCGCGAGGTAGGCGGTGGCGAAGTCCGTGACGGCGAGGAGTTCGGCGAGCTGTTCCAGTTCGCCGCCCTCCTCCGGTTCGATCTCGCTGATGGCCGTGTCGTGGCTGTGGGCGAGTTCGCGTGCGGCGGGCGCGGCGGAGAGTCCGCCGGTGGGCCGGTCACGCAGCAGGACGACCCGGGCGTGCAGAGCCTGCGGCTCCTCGACCCGGTCACGGAAGAAATCGTCGGGGTCGGCGCCCGCGGCGAGGGCGCCGGCGAGCAGGACCCCGTGGGCGGGCAGCGCCTCGGGCAGTTCGGCGGCCAGCGCGGGGCGCCCCGCCAGTTCGGCGAGGGTGGCGGCGAAGCGGCGGCCGGCCGGGCCGGCGGCGGCGCCCTCGCTCCAGATCAGGGCGAGGGAGTCGGCGAGCTCGGAGGCGAGGGTCTTGGCCGGGTTGCCGTAGGTCGCGATCGCGGGTCCGCAGCGTTCGGCGGTGCGGTCGAGGCGGTCGGCGACCAGCTGGAGGGTGGACGGGGCGGCGGTGACCAGGCCGAGCTTGTCGAGGAGGACGAGCAGCGGGGTCAGCAGGGCCCACAGGGCGCCGGGGCCGGCGGCGGCGCTCTCGTCGTACTCCTGGTAGGGCGCCTTGGCCATCGGTACGAAGAGCCCGTGCACGCCGAGGACGGCCTCGCTGAGCGGGGAGCGCTCGGGGGCCACGGCGACGATGGTGCAGCCGCGCCGGTAGGACTGTTCGACGAGGGCTTCGAGGCCGGGCTCGGTGCCGTCGATGGTGGTCAGGAGCAGCAGGTCCACCGGTCCGGCCCAGCCGGGCAGGGTCCAGCGCATGGCTCCGGCGGCGGGGGCCACGCCCGTCGGGTGCAGTCGGGTCACCGGGGCCACGGCGCCCGCGAGGGCGGCGATCAGGTCCGCGACGCCGGTGGCGGCGGTGCCGGGGCCGGCGACCATGACGGCGCGCGGGCGCCCGTCGGGGCGCAGGTCGTCCAGGCCGGCCTCGGCGGCGTGCCGCACGGCGGTGCGGACCCGGGCTCCCGCGTCGGCAGCGCCGCGGAGCAGGCCGCGGCGGTCCGCGCGGGCGAGCTCCTCGGGTGCGTCGAGGAGCGAGTCGTCGATCATGGCGGGCCTCCGGTCGTCGTCAGGGGCGTCTCGGGCCCAACGTAGCGCCCGGAGGGAGCGGGGGGCGCGGATTGCCGATCACCGCGCTCCGGACGCGACGGGTCACCGGATCAGGCCGGGCGGCGGGCCTCGTCGACGAGGAGGACGGGGATGCCGTCGCGCACGGGGTACGCGAGGCCGCAGTCCTGACCGGTGCAGATCAGCTCGGGAGTGTCCGCGTCGGCCGACTCGTCACGCAGCGGGGCGTGGCAGGCGGGGCAGGCGAGGATCTCCAGAAGGCCGGCTTCGAGCGGCATGGGGCGTCCCTTCGAACATGCGGATTGGGCCAGGTCAGCGTACCGCCGGGCCGCGACTCGCGCGGCCCGGCGGTGGGTGGTGCGGGGGTGCGGGGCGCCTCAGGCGCGGACGAGCGCCAGGACCTCGTCGCGCACCTTGTGCAGGGTCGCGGTGTCGCGGGCCTCCACGTTCAGGCGCAGCAGCGGCTCGGTGTTGGAGGGGCGCAGGTTGAACCACCAGTCGGCGCCGGTCACGGTGAGGCCGTCGAGCTCGTCGGTGCCCACGCCGTCCTGGCCGGCGTACGCGGCCTTGACGGCGGCCATCCGGCCGGCCTGGTCGGCGACGGTGGAGTTGATCTCGCCGGAGCCCTGGTAGCGGTCGTAGGCGGCGACCAGCTCGGAGAGCGGGCCGTCCTGGCCGCCGAGGGCCGCGAGGACGTGGAGCGCGGCGAGCATGCCGGTGTCCGCGTTCCAGAAGTCCTTGAAGTAGTAGTGCGCCGAGTGCTCGCCGCCGAAGATGGCGCCGGACTTGGCCATCTCCTCCTTGATGAAGGAGTGGCCGACGCGGGTGCGGACGGGGGTGCCGCCGTGCTCGCGGACGACCTCGGGGACGGACCAGGAGGTGATCAGGTTGTGGATCACGACACCGGTGCCGCCGTTGCGGGCCAGCTCGCGGGCCGCGACGAGGGCGGTGATCGCGGAGGGGGAGACGCCCTCGCCGCGCTCGTCGACGACGAAGCAGCGGTCGGCGTCGCCGTCGAAGGCGAGGCCGAGGTCGGCGCCCTCGGCGAGGACGCGGGCCTGCAGGTCGACGATGTTCTTCGGGTCGAGGGGGTTGGCCTCGTGGTTCGGGAAGGTGCCGTCGAGCTCGAAGTACATCGGTACGAGCTCCAGCGGGAGCCCGTCGAAGACGGTGGGGACGGTGTGGCCGCCCATGCCGTTGCCCGCGTCGACGACGACCTTCAGGGGGCGGATCGCGGTGAGGTCGACCAGGCCCTTGAGGTGCTCGGCGTACCCGGGCAGGCTGTCGTGCTCGGTGATGGTGCCGGCGGCGACCGGGGCGGTCTCGGGGGCGCCCTCCTCGGACCACTTCTCGACCAGTTCGCGGATCTGCGCGAGGCCGGTGTCCTGGCCCACGGGGGCGGCGCCCGCACGGCACAGCTTGATGCCGTTGTACTGGGCGGGGTTGTGCGAGGCGGTGAACATGGCGCCCGGCAGGTCGAGCAGGCCGGAGGCGTAGTAGAGCTGGTCCGTCGAGCAGAGCCCGATCAGGGTGACGTCGACGCCGCGGGCCGCGGCGCCGCGGGCGAAGGCGCTCGACAGGCCCGGCGAGGAGGGACGCATGTCGTGGCCGATGACGATCGCCGAGGCGTTCGTGACCTCTACGAACGCCGCGCCGAAGAGCTCCGCCAAGCGCTCGTCCCACTCGTCCGGGACGACGCCCCGGACGTCGTACGCCTTGACGATGTTCGAAAGATCAGCAGCCACTGCCTGCCCTCCTGAGGGTTCTGTGCGGGGCACCAAACCTACCCTGGCCGCCGGGCATCTCTTCCGACGATCGGATGAAGGCCGGGGGTCGGGACGGCTCAGGACTCCGGGGAGCGCAGGACCCGCAGGTGACCGCGCCGGGTCGGCCCGTTGGCCTGACCGGGGGTGGCGGAGGGGTTCGTTCCGCCCGGACCGCCGCTCTGCGGGGCGCCGTTCGAGGAGCCCGCGGACCGGTCCGTGCGCTCGTGCGGGCGGGCCGCCTCGCGCACGGCGTTGGCCAGGGCTTCGAGGTCGTCCCCACTGGGTCGGGAGGGCGCGCCGGCGTCCGCCAGCCGCACGACGTCCCAGCCGCGGGGCGCGGTGAGGCGCTCCGAGTGCTCGGCGCACAGGTCGTAGCAGTGGGGTTCGGCGTAGGTGGCGAGCGGGCCGAGGACTGCGGTCGAATCGGCGTAGACGTACGTCAGTGTCGCGACGGCAGGGCGGCCGCACGCGGTGCGAGAACAGCGACGTACAAGGCTCACGACGTTGGACGGTACCGCACTCTTGACCGGGCCGCGACGACTCCCCCGCGGCCGGGTGCCGTGTCGTCACCCGATCCCGGGCCGGGGGTCGTTGCGGGCCGCCCCCGGCGCGGCGTCGAGGGCTACCCTGCGAGGGTGATGGACACCCCTCTGACTCCCCCTGCCGATGGACCTCCCCAGGAACCGCGCACGCGTAGGCGCGACCGGCACGGGCGGGGGATGCGCGGACCGCTCGCGCCCCCGCAGGTGCCGTTGGCCGCCAGTCGGGCGGAGCTCTTCGGAGATCTCGTGCGGGACTCGGTCGAGCGGTTGGAGCGGCGCTGGCCGCAGCTGGCCGAGGTGGAGTTCATGGTGGGCGAGGTGCCGGCGCCGCCCGGCGGGCCGGACGGCGGCTGGAACGACGAGGCGGTGCCGCTGGGCGGGACGGTCGCGCCCGACGGGGGGCGGGCGGCGCGGATCGTGGTCTACCGGCGGCCCGTGGAGATCCGGACGAAGTCGCGGGACGAGCGGGCGGTGCTCGTGCACGAGATCGTGGTGGAGCAGGTGGCGGAGTTGCTCGGGCTGACGCCCGAGACGGTGGATCCGCGTTACGGGCAGGAGTAGCCGGGGCCGGGTCGGGTCCGGGCCGGGTCCGGGCCGGGTCCGGGCCGGGTCCGGGCCAGGCCGGGTGGCGGTCGGGCCGGGCCGGGTCGGGTGGCGGTCGGGCCGGGTCGGGTGGCGGTCGGGCCGGGCCGGGTCGGGTGGCGGTCGGGCCGGGTCGGGTGGCGGTCGGGCCGGGGACGGGCACGAGTGTCTCCTCGGCTCGCGGGCTCGGGACCGTCGGAGTAGGGGGGCGGTGGGGACCGCTCGGCCTGCGGGGACACTCCTGCCCGTCCCCGGCCCGACCTCCGGGGATGCTGCTGCCCGGGGGGGCGGTGGGGACCGCTCGGCCTGCGGGGACACTCGTGCCCGTCCCCGGCCCGACCTCCGGGGATGCTGCTGCCCGGGGGGGGCCGTGGGGACCGCTCGGCCTGCGGGGACACTCGTGCCCGTCCCCGGCCCGACCTCCGGGGATGCTGCTGCCCGGGGGGGGCGGTGGGGACCGCTCGGCATGCGGGGACACTCCTGCCCGTCCCCGGCCCGACCTCCGGGGATGCTGCTGCCCGGGGGGGCGGTGGGGACCGCTCGGCCTGCGGGGACACTCCTGCCCGTCCCCGGCCCGACCGCTGGGTGAGTCTCAGTGGGTGAGGACTTCGAGGTCCTGGACGGCCTTGGGGACCTGGACTTCGCCGTGGTCGTCCACGAAGGGCTGGATCGTGAACATCGGGACGCCCTCGTGCGGGAGGGACAGGGTGCGGGACGCGTGGACCGGGCCGCCCGAGAGGGTTTCGACGGTCAGCGCGTAGGAGCCCTTGCCGCCCGCGGGGGCCGGTGGCTGCGGGACCAGCAGGGTGGTGCCCGCCTTGACGGTGAACTCCTTGGCGGCCGTTTCGCCGCCCTGCGTGCCCGGGGAGGCGGTGATGCGGACCTTCGCGTCCGCCGCGCCGGCCGGCACGGTCAGCGACACGGTGGTCGCACCCGTGTCGGTGCGGTTGTCGGCGACGGTGGCGCGGGCGCCGACCGGGCCGGAGGCCGCGATGAAGCCGAGTTCCTGCTTGGCCCCGGTGCCCCGCACGACGCGGAGCGCGGCCACGACCGGGACGGCCTTGCGGCTGTCCGAAGGCGTCAGGACGAGTGAACCGGCTTCGCCCCGGGTGACGTCCTTGAGGTCGACGCTCGCCGACATGCCGCCCTTGACGTGCAGTTGTTCGTTGCCCGCCGGGGTGATCGAGGCGCCGGGTCCGGCGAGCCGCAGCTTGAGGTCCGCGTCCTCCTCGCCGGGTGCGTAGGCGATCAGCCGTACGGAGGTGGCGTCGGCCGGGATCCCCGGCAGGACGAGGGAGCCCGCCGGGTCGGTGGAGGCGGGCAGCCAGTCGGCGCCGACGCCCTCCTCCGCGACCTGGACGGAGGCGCCGACCCGACCCGAACGGGTCGTCACGCGGGTGGTGACGTCGGCGATCTGGGCGGTGGGCGCGATCGTGGAGAGCAGCACCGAGACGCTGGACTTCGGGCCGATCTTGATGTTCTCGCCGCTGCCCGCTTCGGTCTTCAGGGCGCCTTCGGGGCCGAAGAGCTGGACGTCGACGACGGCGGGGGTGTCGTCCGCGTTCGTGAGGTGGACGTAGTCCTGGCGGCCCTTGGCCGTGCTCGTGCCGGGGAACCAGAACTCGGTGCCCGGCGCGGTGCAGGCGACCCCGAGCAGGCCGCGCGCCTGGCCCACGGCGACCTGGGTGGTCTGCTGGGCCGTCCAGCCGGGGGCGAGGGCGCCGTCGGCGGTGCCGGTGAGCGCGGGGGCCTCGGCGCCGGTGGAGGTGGCGCCGACGGGGGTGCCCGGGGTCTTGGGCTCCAGGACCGGCTTGGCGTCCTTGGTGGCGCCGCTGAGCCGGGCGCTGCCCTTGGCCTGCGGCTGGGGCTTGCCCGGGGTGATCGTCGTGTAGGTGGTGTCGGCGATGTCGGAGGTGCTGGGCGCCGGGCAGACCAGGGTGGAGCGTTCGACGGGGAGCCGGGCGGCGGACCGCTGGTGGCCCTTGGCGTCGGGGGCGGCCGGGGCCGCGGGCGCGGTGAGGACGGCGACGCCGGTCACGGCGGCGAGGGCGGCGGTGACGGCCGCGAGGGCCAAGGGGGCGCGGTTCACTGCTGGGGGCTCCCGTCCGGGCGCTGGATGGGCTGTCCGTAGGCGTCGTACTGGCCGTACGCGTCGTAGTCGTACGGCTGCTCGGGCGGGTACGGCTGGGTCGGGTACTGCTGGGTCGGGTACTGCTGCGCGTACGGGTCGTACGGCTGGTCGGGCTGCTGACCCGGCTGCGGGGGGTGGCCGTACTGCGGGGCGGGCTGTTGGCCGTAGCCCGGGGCGTGGCCCTGGTCGGCGTACATCGGGTCCTGCGGGGCGTACGTCGCGTACGCGGTGTCCTCGCCGTGCGCGTGGTCCTGCTGGGTCGGGATCTGCGCGTACGGGTCGGCCACGACGGCCTCCTGCGCGGCGGGGGCGGCCTCGGCGCGCAGGCGGCGGGCGCGGCGGCCCTCGCCGGCTTCGGCCGGTCCCGGCTGGGCCGGTACGGCGCCCTCCTCGTCCGGCAGGTCGTCGTCCAGGCTGCGGCGGCGGCCCGGCAGGGCCATCACGAGGAGCAGCACGGCGAGCGCGCCCTGGGCCCAGTGCCAGCCGGTGCGGGCCAGGGAGTCGGCGTAGACCAGGCCCAGCCGGCCGCCCGAGGCGGGGAGTTCGAACCCCTGGGCCCAGCCGTCGACCGTCTTGGCCTTCAGCGGCTTGCCGTCGAGGGTGGCCTGCCAGCCGGGGGCGGCCCGGTCGGCGATCCGCAGGACGCGACCCGGCTCGCCGGCCGCGATCTTGGCGTGGACCTCGACGGGGCCGGAGGCGACCGGGATCGGGGCCTCGCCCGGCTTGCCGGGGACGATCACGACGCGGGCGACCTGGCGGTCGACCCGCCACAGCGCGTCGCCGTCGAGCTGGCTGAGGCGGCTCAGGCCCGGGGTGGCGTCGAGGACCCGGCGGATCTGCTGCGGGGCGCCGTCGCGGACCAGCACGTAGCGGATCGCGAAGCCGCCGAGTTGGGCGCTCTGGTCGGCGCCGGAGCCCGCGACCAGGCTGGAGACGACCTTGTCGAGGCGGCCGTCGCTGCCCGCGGAGGCGGCGAGTTCGGCGTCGCCGAGGCGGCCGCCGGAGCCGCGGACCAGGGTGTAGTCGACCTGGGCGGACGAGGAGCCGCCGAGGACGAGGGTGCGGGCCTGATCGCGGGTGCCGCTCTCCTCGGCGACGAAGGCGGGCACCTGGACGGGGTCGCGGCGCTCCAGCGGGCCGTCGGCCCCGCCGAGCATCCAGGCGGCGGCGAGGACCAGCGGGCCCGCGGCGGCGGCGAGGGCGACGAGCGCGGCGAGCGGCTGGCGCCAGCCGAAGCTGCGGGCGGCGACGCGTTCCTTGGCCCCGTCGGCCCCGACGGCGGCGGCGGCGAGCAGGGCCAGGCCGTAGACGAGGGTGCCGGGACCGGCCCAGGCGGTGCGGTTGACCAGGACGGCGAGGAGCAGCCCGGTGAGCGCGACGGCCCAGGCCGCGGTGACGGCGAAGCGGCGCTCGGCGCGCAGCAGGGCGGCCAGCGCGGCGACGACCACGCCGAGCAGGAGCAGCCCGGAGCCGGCGCGCGGCCCGCCGGGGCTGGTGCCGAGCAGGTCGAGGGCCCCGGCCCCGCCGGCGCCGTACGCCAGGCCCGCCTCGCGCAGGAAGGCGGCGGGGTGGGTGAACAGGCCCAGCGACCAGGGGGCGAGGACCAGGAGCGGGACGGTGAGGGAGGCGGCCAGCCGGGGGGCGTACGTCTTCCACTCGGCCCGGCGCACGACCAGCGCGGCGAGGCCGAGGACGGCGGCGAGCGGCCAGAGCACCGGGGTGAAGGCGCTCGCGACGGTCAGGAGCAGGGTGTACGTCCACACCGCGCGCCAGCTCCCCTTGGCGCCCTCGGCCGGGGAGTGCGCGAACCCGCAGGCGCTGACGGCGCTGCGGGCGATGAGGGGCAGCAGGACGGCGAGGACCGCGGTACCGAGGCGGCCGGTGGCCAGCGCGCCGGTGATGGCGGGCAGGAAGGCGTAGGCGACGGCGGCCCAGGCGCGCAGCAGCCGGGAGCCGACCAGCGGCCGGGAGGCGAAGTAGGCGGTGAGTCCGGCGAGCGGGACCGAGCAGACGAGGAGCAGGGTCAGCGCGGCCTGCGTGGAGCCGAACAGCAGTGTGGCGAGCGCGCCGAGGACGGCGAGGTAGGGGGGTGCGCCGGCGGTGGAGCCGGTGCCGACGGGGTGCCAGTCGTCGGTGTAGCCGCGCCACAGGGCGAGGGCGCCGTCGGGGGCGGGGAGCAGGGCGCCGCCCATCAGGGAGCCGCCGCCGAGGAGGCCGCGGCAGGCGACGAGGGAGACGAGGAGCAGGAGGGCGAAGAGGACGGGCGCGGGCTTGCGGGCGATCCGCCTGAGGCGCGCGAACTGCTCGATCTCCAGGAAGTCGGCGTCGTCGCCGCCGGGTCCGGATTCGACGGCGCCGCCGTGCCGGCTGGCGCGGGCGGGTTCCGAGTCGCGGTCGGCGCCGAAGTATCCGGCGAGTTGTTCGACGTTGGCGCGCAGGGTGGCGCCGGGCGGCGGGAAGAGCGGGCGCAGGTCCCCGGCGGGGACGGCGGGGCGGCCGCGGCGTCTGCGGGCGCCGAGGATCCGGCCGGGGCGCAGCAGGGTGCCGAGCAGGCCGGCCACCTCGTCGACGGCTTGGCCGGGGGCCTTGCCGACGAGGTAGGCGAGGGTGCGCAGGGCGGTGCCGAGGAGGATGCGGAGCAGGACGTAGGGCAGGGCGCGGCCGGAGGAGTTGACGAGCACCGTGTAGGTGGCGCCGGCCTTGTCGACGCGGTGGGGGCTGACGGCGGAGCGCCCGGCGCAGTCGACGGTGCGGCGTTCGCGGGCGGAGGCCTCGGCGTGGCGCAGTACGGCGTCGGGGGCGACCAGGACGGTGTGGCCCGCGTTCTGGACGCGCCAGCACAGGTCCACGTCGTCGCGCATCAGGGGCAGTCGGCGGTCGAAGCCGCCGAGCGCGTCGTAGACGTCGCGGCGCACCAGCATGCCGGCGGTGGAGACGGAGAGCACCGGGCGGACCTGGTCGTGTTGGCCCTGGTCCTGTTCGCGGCGGTCCAGGCCGGTCCAGCGGCGGCCGCTGCGGGCGATGCTGACGCCGGCTTCGAGCAGCTGCTTGCCGTCGTACCAGCCGCGCAGCTTGGGGCCGATGACGGCGGCCTCGGGGTTCTCCTCGGCGACGCGCAGGAGTTCGGCGAGGGCGTCGGGGGCGGGCGCGCAGTCGTCGTGGAGCAGCCAGAGCCACTGGACGGGCTCGCCGTACGGCAGTTCGGGGAGGTCGTAGTGGTCGTCCTGCCAGGTGCGGCTGACGGGGTCCCAGCCGCTGGGGCGCTTGAGGTAGGTCAGTTCCTCGGGGGTGAGGACGCCGGCGGTGCGGGCGGCCTCGTCGACCGCGGTGCCGAATCCGGTGCGGCGGGCGAGGTGCAGGACCCGGTCGTCGCCGAAGGCCTCGGCGAGCAGGCGCGCGGAGTCGTCGGAGCTGCCGTTGTCGGCGGCGACGTGGTTCTGGGCGGGCCGTTCCTGGCCGAGCAGTCCGGAGAGGGTCTGGGGCAGCCAGCGGGCACCGTCGTGGGCGACGACGACCGCGGTGACGACGTGCCGGGGGAACTCGGGGACGGCGGCGCCCTGGTGGGAGGACGAGTGGCTGTGCAGGGACATCGCGGTACGGGCCCTCCGGCCGGGGGTCCGGGGGTGGTGTGCCCTCGGAGGCTGCTGGACAGCGCCCCACACTAACGGCTGGGAACACGACGGTCCGCCTCCTGCGGGGAAGGTGCGGGAGGCGGACCGTTTGCTCTGTTACCCATTTGGTGTGGTGTGCGTATCGCCCCGGTGCGGCGGGCCGGACCGGGTGGGCCGGGACGTATCGGCGCAATCAGACTGCGGCCTTTTTCAGCCGCCGGCGTTCACGCTCGGACAGTCCGCCCCAGATCCCGAATCGCTCGTCGTTGGCGAGGGCGTACTCAAGGCATTCGGAGCGGACCTCACAGGCGAGGCAGACCTTCTTGGCCTCGCGGGTGGAGCCGCCCTTCTCGGGAAAGAAGGATTCGGGGTCGGTCTGGGCGCAGAGTGCGCGCTCCTGCCAGCCGAGCTCCTCGTCCGCCTCCTCGACCAGCAGTTCCTGAAACAGCTCGGTCATGTGCGCCCCTCGCTCTGTTTTCGCGTCCCCGTGGTGTTGTCGTCACCGATAGCTACGGAACGACACGAGTGAAATTACAAGGCGGGGCTACTGCGCAGTCAAGCCGAGATCTGCTATTGGGCCCCTTATTCACTCTGCGGAACCAAGCGTATGCAGAAAGTGTTCATATCGCCAAAAATCGTGACACATGCAACACGTACGGACGGATGGTGACCAGATGGTGCGCCAAGCCGCCCTCGCCCAAGATCGACGCGCCGTTTTCGATCGAGGTTGCATTCCGGTCACGGAAGCGGCGCAGATCACATTCCGGTCACGAGGTGACGGGGTCGGGGACCCGCCTTGGCGCGATTCCGATGTGGTTGCACGGCCACATCCCCGGTCAGGGGTTGCACAAACCTTTCTCCAGGCAACTTAACCGGATGAGGTGAAAGTTTCCGACCAAACCGGACATTGGGTTGACAGTCGCCCCCCGGAGCCGGTCTCCTTGTTGCCATGTCAGCGCCCGCAGTCGCCACCCGGACCCCCATTCGTGGGTTCCTGTGCGCTGCCCAGGTTCGCTGTTGCTGTTGCAGCTGTTGATGCCCACGGAGCTCCGGCTCCCCCGAGCACCGGCTTCGCACCCCCAGCAACCGACCGCGCGACCGCGCCACTGACATCCGTCGAGGTACCTCCGCAATGAACGCGACGCACACGACGCACACCCCGCAGCACGACCCCGCCGCTGCCGCCCAGCACCTCCCGGACGCCCCGGACGCCCCGCGGGCGCGGCAGGGCCAGCCGGGTCGGCAGGTCGCATGGCCGGCCGGCATGGAGAGCGACCTCCAGATCGCGGGCGACATCCTCTCCGTCCAGCACCTCCTCCAGCCGCGGCGCGAGCACCCGAGCACCGTCGCCGAGTTCGTCGGGCTCGCCCGCTCGATCGCCGGCGACCGCTCCCAGTGGGAGCACCTCGTCCAGTACGACGCCGCCTCCCGCTGGTACCACCGGCTGCGCACCGGCCCCGGCTACGAGGTGTGGCTGCTCAGCTGGGTCCCCGGCCAGGGCAGCGGCACCCACGACCACGGCCCCTCCTCCGGCGTGCTCACCGTCCTGGAGGGCGAGCTCACCGAGCACACCGCCCGCGGACCGCGCACCCTCGCCGCCGGCAGCCAGCGGGTCTTCGCCCCCGGCTACGCGCACGAGGTGGTCAACGACGCCCTCGACGGCGCGATCAGCCTGCACGTGTACTTCCCCGGCCTGACCGAGATGCCGATGCACGACGACGCGCGCGGCGGCGCCCGCGAGGGCTCCCCCGAGGACTCCGGCGACACGGTCCGGAGTAACGCCGCTCACTCCTGCTCCCCGACCCGCCAGACGCCGGTATCCGCCTGACACACTGCGCTACATGCGCATTGTTGTACTGGCCGGCGGCATCGGCGGCGCCCGTTTCCTCCGGGGACTGAAGTCGGCCGAGCCCGACGCGGACATCACGGTCATCGGCAACACCGGTGACGACATTCACCTGTTCGGGCTCAAGGTGTGCCCCGACTTGGACACGGTGATGTACACCCTCGGCGGTGGCATCAACGAGGACCAGGGCTGGGGCCGCACCGACGAGTCCTTCAAGGTCAAGGAGGAACTCGCGGCCTACGGGGTCGGACCCGACTGGTTCGGCCTCGGCGACCGCGACTTCGCGACCCACATCGTGCGGACCCAGATGCTCGCCGCGGGCTACCCGCTGAGCGCCGTCACCGAAGCGCTGTGCGACCGCTGGCAGCCCGGGGTGCGCCTGCTCCCGATGTCCGACGACCGGGTCGAGACCCACGTCGCGATCACCGAGGCGGCCACCGGCGAGCGCAAGGTCATCCACTTCCAGGAGTACTGGGTCCGGCTGCGGGCCGCGGTGGACGCGGAGGCCGTCGTACCCGTGGGCGCCGAGCAGGCCAAGCCCGCGCCCGGCGTCCTGGAGGCCATCGCGGCCGCCGACGTGATCGTCTTCCCGCCGTCCAACCCGGTCGTCTCGATCGGCACCATCCTCGCCGTGCCCGGGATCCGCGAGGCCGTGGCCGCCGCCGGGGCGCCCGTGGTCGGCCTCTCCCCCATCGTCGGGGGCGCGCCCGTGCGCGGCATGGCCGACAAGGTGCTGGCCGCCGTCGGCGTCGAGTCCTCGGCCGCCGCGGTCGCCCTGCACTACGGCACGGGGCTCCTGGACGCCTGGCTCGTCGACACCTCGGACGCGGACGCGACCGCCGAGGTCGAGGCCGCCGGGATCACCTGCCGCGCGGTGCCGCTGATGATGACCGACCTGGCCGCCACCACCGCGATGGCCCGGGCCGCGCTGGACCTGGCCGAGGCCTCCCGATGACCGCGGACGTCCCCTCCTACGAGGTGCGGGCGGTGGCCGGGCTGCCGGAGGTCCGCCCCGGCGACGACCTGGCGGAGCTGATCGCGGGCGCCGCGCCCGACCTGCGCGACGGGGACGTCCTGCTCGTCACCTCGAAGATCGTCTCCAAGGCGGAGGGCCGCGTCGTCGCCGCGGACTCCCGCGAGGAGGCCATCGACGCCGAGACGGTACGGGTGGTCGCGCGCCGCGGTGCGCTGCGCATCGTCGAGAACCGGCAGGGGCTGGTCATGGCCGCCGCCGGGGTCGACGCCTCCAACACGGAGCCGGGCACGGTCCTCCTGCTGCCGCTCGATCCGGACGCCTCGGCGCGCGCGATCCGCGAAGGACTGCGCGCGGCGCTGTCGGTGGACGTCGGCGTCGTCGTGACCGACACCTTCGGCCGGCCCTGGCGCTCCGGGCTCACCGACGTCGCGATCGGCGCCGCGGGAGTGCGCGTCCTGGACGACCTGCGCGGCGGCGCCGATGCCCACGGCAACCCGCTCAGCGCGACGATAGTGGCCACCGCCGACGAACTGGCCGCGGCCGGTGACCTGGTCAAGGGCAAGGCGACCGGGCTGCCGGTGGCCGTCGTGCGCGGGCTCGGCCACCTGGTCGCCGAGGGCGGCTCGGCGGGGGAGCTGATCCGCTCCCCCGCCGACGACATGTTCCGGCTGGGGACCTCCGAGGCGGTACGGGAAGCCGTGCACGGGCGCCGGACGGTACGGGAGTTCACCGCCGAGCCGGTCGACCCGGGCGCCGTGCGCCGGGCCGTCGCGGCGGCCGTCACCGCGCCCGCGCCGCACCACACGACGCCGTGGCGCTTCGTCCTGCTGGAGTCGGCCGCGGCACGGCTGGAGCTGCTGGACGCGATGCGGGACGCGTGGATCGCGGACCTGCGCCGGGACGGCAAGTCCGCGGACTCGATCGCGAAGCGGGTGCGGCGCGGGGACGTGCTGCGCGCGGCGCCCTACCTGGTGGTGCCCTGCCTGGTGACGGACGGGGCGCACGACTACGGGCACGCGCGGCGGGACGCGGCCGAGCGGGAGATGTTCGTGGTCGCGATGGGCGCGGGCGTGCAGAACTTCCTGGTCGCGCTGGCCGGGGAGCGGCTCGGCTCGGCGTGGGTGTCCTCGACGATGTTCTGCCGTGACGTGGTCCGCAAGGTGCTGGGGCTCCCGGACGACTGGGACCCGATGGGCGCGGTGGCGGTCGGCCACGCGGCCGGGGCGCCGCGCGAGCGGGCGGAGCGGGATCCGGCGGACTTCATCCGGGTGCGCTGAGCTCCTCCTAGAGCTTGCCGATGTCGGTGCGGGGCATCTTCGGGACGCGGCGGGGTGGGGTGCGGCCCGCGAGCAGGATCAGGCGGGCGGCGCGGTGGCGCTGGCCGGCGCCCTGGTCGGCGTACGGGGCCAGGAGTTCCAGCATCGCGGCGTCGTCGGCGTCGCGGTCGCCGGTGAGGGCGTAGCCGATGGTGCCCGGCAGGTGCAGGTCGCCGGTGGTGACGGCGTCGGCGGCGCCGTTGCTGCGCTGGAGGGTTTCGGCGGAGGTCCACGGGCCGATGCCGGGGACGGCCTCCAGCCGGGCGGCGGCGGCCGGGAGGTCCATCGCGGCGGCCTCCTCCATGCGGGGCGCGACGCGGGCGGCGCGGACGATCGTGGCCGAGCGCTTCGCGTCCACGCCCGCCTTGTGCCAGTCCCAGGACGGGATCAGGGCCCAGGTGCGGGCGTCGGGCATGACGTACAGGTCCGGGTGCGGGCCCGGGGCCCGCTCGCCGTACTGGCGCACCAGGCGGCGCCAGGCGCGGTAGGCCTCGTCGGTGGTGACCTTCTGCTCCAGCACGGTGGGGATCAGGGCTTGCAGGACCAGCCCGGTGCGGGTCAGGCGCAGACCCGGGCGGCGGCGGTGGCTCGCGTGCACGAGGCGGTGGCGGGGGACGAAGACGGTCGGGTCGTCGTCGGCGCCGAGCAGGGCGGGGAGGGTGTCGAGGGCCCATTCCGTGCCGGGGCCCCAGGCGGCGGCGGTGACCGTGCGGTCCGCGGTGCGGGTCAGGCGGAGGGTGGCGGGGCCGGTGGGGGTGCGGGTGCCGAGCCAGACGGAGCCGTCGGGGGTGGTGCGGAAGGTGGGGTCGCCGGGGCCGCGGCGGAGCGGGCCGAGGACTAGGCCCAGGTCGATCGGGGCGGTGGCGGCCCATTCCCGTGACCGGGGGGCGGGGGCGGGGGCGGGGGGCCGCGGGGGCTGGGGGATGTCGGTGCGGCCGCCGCGGATCGCGGTGCGGGTGAGGGGATCGAAGCGGCCGGCCATGCCTCGAGCGTAGCCCCGCGACCACGCCTCAATCGCCGGCGAGGCTGAGGTCGGCCGCATCCGCCGGCGGGGCTGAGGTCTACCCCATCAAGCCTGCCCGGCGCTTGAGGGCACCCGCCCCGAGGGCACACGGCCCGCACCCGGCGGCTCCGGCCGAGGCCGCGCCTCAAACGCCGGCGAGGCTGAAGTGGACCCCATCAAGCCTGCCCGGCGCTTGAGGGCACCCGCCCCGAGGCCGCGCCTCAAACGCCGGCGGGGCTGGGGTGGGGCCCCTCAAGCCTGCCCGGCGCTTGAGGGCACCCACCCGGAGGGGGCACGGCCCGCACCCGGGAGCTCCGGCCGGAGCCGCGCCTCAAACGCCGGCGGGGCTGGGGTGGGGCCCATCAAGCCTGCCCGGCGATTGAGGGCACCAGCCGGGGCTGGGGTGGGGGTCAATGGGCCTGCCCGGTGGTTGGGGGTCAGGGGCGGCCCTGGAGGTGGGCTGAGGAGGTTCGGGTGGTGGGGAGTTTGCCGTAGAGGAGGCGGCCGGGGCATTCCGTGGCGAAGCCGTCCCGGTGGCCGGAGATCACGTTCATCCGGACGTTCGTGCCCTTGGCGTAGAGGTTGCCCCCGCCCGACCGGAGCGTCGTCTTCGACAGCGGGTTCGCCCCGAAGAGGCCGAGCTTCCACGCCGTGAGCCGCGCGACCGCGCTCACCGCCGCGCCCGGCGGCTGCGCGTCCGTGAAGGTGCCGATCACCGCGATGCCCATGCTGTCCGTGTTGAAGCCCATCGTGTGGGCCCCGAGCACCGGCTTGGCGACACCGCCCGCCCGGCCCTCGTACACGGTCCCGCACTTGTCGACGGCGAAGTTGTAGCCGATGTCCCGCCAGCCCTCGCTGACCACGTGGTAGCGGTACAGGCTGCGCAGCACCGCCGGGGCCTCCTTGCAGGCGTAGCCGTTGCCGGAGGCGGTGTGGTGCACGAAGGCCGCCTTGACCGTGTTCGTGTAGACGAACCCGGACTCGCGCAGCCGTTCGTCGGCGCCCCAGCCCCGCCGGGTGACGATGGCCGGGCGCGGGCCGATGTAGGGCCGGGCCGCCGGGCTGAGCGTGCCCTCGCTCGCGAGGATGGCGTCGGCGGTGGAGTCGGCCTTGTTCAGCTGCGGGATCAGCAGGGCGCCGAGCGGCGCGTGCGGGACGTTGGCCGCCGAGGACTCGGCCATCTCCATGCTCATGCCGGGGGCGCCGATCGCCGCCTCCCCCTTGTCGTCACCGGCCGGCTCCGCCCCGTTCTTGGCGTCGGCGGCCGGGAGCGTCCGGGCCGGCGTGGCCCCGGGGTCGACGAGCTCGATCCGCAGCCCGGACGGCAGCTTCGCGGTGCCCGGGCCGCCCGGGACGGCTGCCCGGTCGCCGGAGCGGGGCGCGGCGGCCGGCTCGGCCATGACGCGGACCTCGACGCCGTCGGAGGCGCCGACCCACAGGGGGGCCGTGCCGCCGCGGACCCGGCCCGCAGCCCGTTCCGCGGTGTCGGGGTCGGCGGCGTGCTCGCTGTTGTGGGTCTCGACGTCCTGCCAGCCGGACCAGGTGCCGGTGCCGACGGAGCGGGTACGGACCTGGACCCGGCCGGTCAGTTGGGTGGTCGCGTCGTCCCAGACGACGCCGACCATGGAGAAGGTCCCCACGTCACGCGCGGGCAGACCCTTGGTCTCGGGGAGGCGGGGGGTGGCGCTCATGCCGGGCACGCCGGTGTCCCGGTCGGCCGCGGACCGGAGCGGGACGAGTGGCAGCGACTGGGTGGACCCGGCCGGGGCGGTCGGGGCCACGGGGGCCGCCGCCGTCCCGGCCTGGGCCGCCGCCGCCGTGGGGAGGGCGAGGGCGAGCGGGAGGGACAGTGCGGCCGCGGTCGCGACGCCGATCGAGGAAGCAAGGAATCCACGCATGCAATGGATGCTGAACGCGTCCCCGACGGCCCGCCATCCGAGAACTGACGGATCGTCGGCTCATCGGCCCGCCCCCTCCTCCGTACGGGGGAGGGGTATGACCGCCGTACGGGGGAGGGCCCCGCGTAGCCTGAGCCGCGTGAACACCACTGACCGCACCCCTGCCGACCTGCTGCGATCCGCGCTCGCCGCCGACCCGGGCCGCCCCCTCGTCACCTTCTACGACGACGCGACGGGCGAGCGCGTCGAATTGTCCGTCGCGACCTTCGCCAATTGGGTGGCCAAGACCGCCAATCTGCTCCAGGGCGACCTCGGCGCCGAGCCCGGCGACCGGCTCGCGCTGCTGCTGCCCGCGCACTGGCAGAGCGCCGTGTGGCTGCTCGCCTGCGCCTCGGTCGGCGTGAGCGTCGAGATCGGCGGGGATCCGGCCGACGCGGACCTCGTGGTGAGCGGGCCGGACACGTTGGAGGAGGCGCTGGCCTGTTCCGGGGAGCGGGTGGCCCTGGCGCTGCGGCCGCTGGGCGGTCGCTTCCCGCAGCCCCCGGCCGGCTTCGCGGACTACGCGGTGGAGGTGCCGGGGCAGGGCGACCGGTTCGCGCCCTTCGTACCGGTCGATCCGGCGGGGCCCGCGCTGAGCGTCGGGGGCCGCACGCTCTCGTACGCGGAGCTGGTCGACCTGGCCCGTGCGGACGCGGCCGGGCGCGGGCTGGTCGCGGGCTCGCGGCTGCTGTCGGGAGAGGGCTTCGACACCTGGGAGGGGCTGTCGGCGGGGCTGTTCGCACCGCTGGCCGCGGGCGCTTCCGTGGTGCTCTGCCGTCATCTGGAGCAGCTGGCGGAGGGCGCCCTGGCCCAGCGGACCGAGAGCGAGCGCGTCACCCACACCGCCTAGGAGAGGTTTGAACCGCCGCGCCACTCCCACATCGCCCACCTGCGGAAACGCGCTATTTGTCACCCACACGGCCTAGTACGCCCCCCTGCCCCCGGGCCGCTCCGGCGACCCCGGGGCAGGATCGGCGTAGGCCGCGTACTCACCCGTACGGGGCGCTCGCCCAGCGGTGAGGACGGACACGGACGTGACGGACGGCGCAGGCATACCCGGGCACACCGGTGCGGGCACGGGCGGTACGCCGCCCCCGCGCCGGCGGCGTCGGCTGCTGCGCTGGCTCGGCCTCGGGCTGGTCCTGCTGGTCCTGCTGGGGGCCGCCACGGGCTGGTGGATCTACCGCAGGCTCGACGGCAACATCAAGGAGGACACCTCCGCCGCCGCCGAGCTGCGCCGCTACGACCGCGAGCGCCCGGTACACGTCGTGGACGGGGCGCAGAACATCCTGCTGCTCGGCTCCGATTCGCGCTCCGGCCAGGAGAACTCCGGGTACGGGCAGGACGGCGGCACCCAGCGCTCGGACACCGCGATCCTGCTGCACCTGCCCGCGGACCGGCGCAGCGCCACCGCGGTGTCGATACCGCGGGACCTGATGACGACCGTACCGAGCTGCGTGAAGCCGGACGGGACCCGCACCGGTGAGCAGTTGGCGCAGTTCAACTGGGCCTTCGAGTGGGGCGGGGCGGGCTGCACGGTCCGCACCGTCGAGAAGCTGACCGGCATCCGGGTCGATCACCACATCGTGGTGGACTTCGGTGGCTTCAAGAAGGTGGTCGACGCGGTCGGCGGGGTCGAGGTCTGCCTCAAGGCGCCCGTCGACGACACCGACGCCAAGCTGAAGCTGCCCGCCGGCCGGCAGACCCTCGGCGGGGAGCAGGCGCTCGGCTTCGTCCGGGCGCGGCACGGCCTGGGCGACGGCAGCGACACCGAACGCATCGACCGCCAGCAGGAGTTCCTGGGCTCGCTGGTGAAGAAGGTGCAGAGCAACGGGGTGTTGCTCAATCCGGCGAAGCTCTACCCGCTGCTGGACGCGGCGACCTCCTCGGTGACCACCGACCCGGGGCTGGCCTCGCTGCGAGGACTCTACGAACTGGTGCGCGGCCTGCGGGACATACCGACCGACCGGATCAACTTCCTGACGGTTCCGCGCAGGCCGTACGCGGCCGACCCGAACCGGGACGAACTGGCCGAGCCGTACGCGGAGCGGCTCTTCCGCCAGCTGCGCATGGACGAGCCCGTGACGGTGGTCCCGTCCGCGCCCGTTGATCAGCGGGAACAGGCCTCGGGCAACGGCACGGGCGAGGGCAGCGGCGCACCGACGGCCGGCACGGGAACCACCGCGAGCGCCTCCCCCGTCCCCACTTTCACCGGAACCACGGCGGGGACCGCCACCTGCCGGTAAAGCAATCCAAAAAGCCGGTGCCCGAACCGAGCGGGATGGGGCGATTGCCCAGTTATAGGGGGAGTGGAATTTCTCACCAGCATGGTTTGACAGCGAAGTGGCCGGATAAGGTGAGCGATCCGGTGCGCGGGCGGGCCTGAGGCCGCGCACCAGCCGGATCGTTGACCGAGCGCCTGGGGGGAGGCGCGTCGCGAGGCACCCGACGGAGGACTCGAGCAACCGTGGATGCGCACAGCCGTGGGCGAGCAGAAGAAGTCGACCCCGCAGACCAATGGGTCATCGACCCCCGCACGGGCAACTACGAGCTGCGACTGGACCGCTCCGCTGCGCAGCAGCCTTCCCTGGCCTCCCCCAGACGAGTCCGCGGCTCCTTCGCCTCCCCCCGGCTCGCCCCCCGCTCGGCCCGGCCCGGCCGGACCACGACGACTCCCGCCACTCCCGCGAGCCCGACCGCGCCGGCCCCGGGAGTGCCCAAACCCCGGCGCGGCGAAGGCGCGGGCGGCGGGCGGCGGGGCGGGCGCAAGGCCGCCGGTGGCGGCGGCCGGCGCAAGGGGCTGACCGTCGTCGGCGGCTCGCTCGCCTTCGTCCTGGTGGGTGGCGCGCTGGCGGGCTACCTCTACTACGACCACCTGAACGGCAACATCAAGACGACCGACACCCTCGGTGCCGGCCGCAACGGCTTCCAGAAGGACCAGCCGATCAACATCCTGATCATCGGTACGGACAAGCGGACCGGTGACGGCAACCAGGGCTACGGCGACTCGGACAGCCCCGGGCACGCGGACACCACCTTCCTCTTCCACGTCTCCAAGGACCGGACGAACGCGACGGCGCTGTCGATCCCGCGCGACCTGATCACCAACATCCCCACCTGCCCCACCAAGCAGCCGGACGGCTCGACGAAGAACATCCCCTCCCAGCGCGGGGTCCGCTTCAACACGAGCCTCGGCCAGGAGGGCCGCGACCCGGGCTGCACCATGCGCACGGTGCAGGAGCTGACCGGGATCCCGGTCGACCACTTCCTGATGGCGGACTTCAACGCGGTCAAGACGCTGAGCACCGCCGTCGGCGGGGTGCCCGTCTGCCTGGAGAAGGCCGTCAAGGACCGGGATTCGAAGCTGGACCTGACGGCCGGTGAGCACCGGCTCGACGGGGAGCAGGCGCTCGCGTTCGTCCGTACCCGGCACTCCTTCGGCAACGAGAGCGACCTGGACCGGATCAAGACCCAGCAGCAGTTCCTGAGTTCGATGATCCGCGAGATGAAGTCGAAGGAGACGCTGAGCAGCCCCAAGAAGCTGTTCGCGCTCGCGGAGGCGGCCACCAAGGCGCTGAGCGTCGACAAGGGCATGGGGTCGATCTCCCAGCTCACGGCACTCGCCGGAGAGTTGAAGGGGATCAACCCCAAGAACATCACCTTCACCACGCTGCCGGTGCTCGACAATCCGGCCGAGCGGGTCAAGGCGACCGTGGTGATCAATCCGGGGCAGGCCGACCCCCTGCTCCAGATGATCCGCGGGGACGTCTCGCTGACCGCCGTGGAACAGAAGGAGAAGGCCGCCGAGGCCGCGGCCAAGAGCAAGCAGGACGCGCTGCTCCAGGGCGATCGCGCGCCGGCCGCGGACGTCCGGGTGAGCGTCACCAACGGTGGCGGACCTCAGGGTTCCGCCTCCACCACGCTCGCGTGGCTGCAGAATTCCAAGGGTGTGGAGCGGTCGAGCAACCTGGGCAACGCGCCCGCCAAGCTGGAGCGGACCACGCTGGAGTACGCGCCCAACCAGGCCTCCCAGGCCCGGGCGCTCGCCGACATGATGGGCCTGCCCGCTTCGGCCCTGAAGCCCGGCACGGCGGACGCACCGCCCAAGACCCCGATGAAGCTCACGCTCGGCGCGGACTTCAAGGGTGCGGGAATCTCGCTCACGGCGCCGCAGCAGGCACCCGAGGGAGTCCAGCGGGTCGAGGCCGACAAGGCCGTCTGCGCCAAATAGGGGGTCCCGATGGGGGACCGCCACAGGAATGACCGGCACAATGCCTGACGAATCAGGATCTTGAGGGGGGTACGTGTGACGCACAGCAACGTGCGCGGGGAGGGTGCGCCTTCCGGGGCCACCGGAGGCATACCCGGCAGCGGCGGTGGGGCGCCCGGCGCGGTACCCCGCCCACGCGAGGGCTCGGGGGGCGGGGCCGCCACCGGCGGCAACGGCCCCGGAGCGGGCGGCCCGACGGGGCCGGGGCGGCGGGGGCGCAGACGCGTGCTGCGCTGGACGGCCTCGGTGCTGGCGTTCGTGATACTCGGGACGGCCGGCGCCGGATACCTGTACTACCGCTACATGAACGGCAACATCAAGACGGACATCCTCAACCTCGGGGACAGCCGGCTGAAGGGGTCCAAGCCCAACGCCTTCGGGCAGACCCCGCTGAACATCCTGCTCATCGGCTCCGACGCGCGCAACGACAAGGAGAACCAGGCCCTCGGCGGGGCCAAGGACACCTTCGACGGGCCGCCGCTGGCGGACGTGCAGATGCTGCTGCACCTGTCGGCGGACCGCACCAACATGTCGGTCGTCTCGATGCCGCGCGACACCCTGATCAAGATGCCGAAGTGCACCGACACGGACGGCAAGGTCTACCAGGCCAGCACGCGGCTCGTGCAGACCAACGAGTCGCTCGGCCGCGGCGGCCCCGGCTGCACGGTCGCGGCCTGGCAGGAGCTGACCGGCATCCCGATCGACCACTTCATGCTGATCGACTTCAAGGGCGTGGTGGCGATGGCGGACGCCATCGGCGGCGTCCCGGTCTGCGTCCAGCAGAACGTGATCTCGCGCAACAGCGAGGGCCACGGATCGGGCCTGAAGCTGCCCAAGGGCCAGAACGTCATCCAGGGCGAGCAGGCCCTGCAGTGGCTGCGCACCCGCTACGGCTTCGAGGACGGCACGGACATCGGCCGTACGCACGCCCAGCACATGTACATGAACTCCATGGCCCGCGAGTTCCGCAAGAACGCCAAGCTCACCAACCCGGTGAAGCTCAACAGCCTGGCGCAGGCGGCCATCCACGCCATGGTCGTGGACCCCGGCCTGAACAAGATCGACAAGCTGTTCGACCTCAGCATGGAGCTGAAGAAGGTCCCCACGGGCCGGATCACCATGACGACCATGCCGTGGGTGTACAGCACCCGCGAGGAGGGCCGGGTCGAGCCGAAGCCGGTCGAGGCCGAGGAACTCTTCAAGATGGTCCGCGATGACGTCCCGCTCGACGGCAAGGGCACCCCGGCGGCCGCCAAGTCCGCCGCGCCGGCCTCCCCCGCGCCCTCGCAGCCCGCCGCCGCCTCCCCCGCGCCGCCCGCCAAGATCTCGGTCCTGGTCCGCAACGCGACCGGTGGCAAGGACGCGCCGGAGAACAAGGTCAAGGGCCGCTCGACCGAGGTCACCGCGCTGCTGACGACCAAGGGCTTCACCAAGGCCGTGGCCGACAACCAGGTCGCCGGCGAGGACACCACCGTCGTCCGCTACGCGGGCCTGGACCAGGCCGCCGACGCGCAGGCCGTGGCCACCGCGCTCGGCCTGCCCGCCGGCGCCGTGCAGCGCTCGACGGACGTCAGCGGGATCACCCTGTTCGTGGGCAAGGACTGGCGCACGGGCGACGCCCCGGCGGCGCCCGCCCCGGCCCTGAACAAGGCCCCGGACTCGGCGCGCCCGCTCAACGGCGACGACGACAAGGAGTGCATGGCGATCCAGCCGGGCTTCACCTGGTAGCCACCGCGCACGTGCGAGAGGGGCCCGGCGGATCGCATCCGCCGGGCCCCTCTCGCACGTCGCGCGCGTGCTACGGGGCCGCCGGGGCGTCCTCGCGCATCGACGGGCGGCGGCTCGCGATGACCTTGTTCGCCAGCGAGCGCGGGCTCGTCAGGAAGCCGAAGCCCCAGGACATGTGCATCGTGGCCAGGGCCACCGGGATCTGCGCGCGGGCCTTCAGCGACAGCCCCTTGCCCGCGGGGACGGAGCCCGCGGTGATCGCGGCCAGGTAGCCCGCCGGGACCACGAAGGCCCAGGGGGTGAGCGTCGCGCCGGCCACCGCGCCGGCGGCGATCGCGACGAGCGCGGTCGGCGGGGCGAGGTAGCGCAGGTTGATCGAGCCCGCGTGGTAGCGCGCCACGACGTGGCGCCACCGGCCGTAGTCCTTGTACTGCTTGGCCAGCGCCCGTACGGAGGGGCGCGGGCGGTACTGGACCTTCAGCTCGGGCGAGAACCAGATGAGCCCGCCGGCCTCGCGGATGCGGAAGTTCAGCTCCCAGTCCTGGGCGCGGATGAACTCCACGTTGTAGCCGCCGGCGCGCTCCAGCGCCTCGCGGCGGAACACTCCGAGGTAGACGGTGTCGGCGGGGCCCGCCTCGCCGCCGGTGTGGAAGGCGGCGTTGCCGACGCCGATCTTCGAGGTCATCGCGGCGGCGACGGCTTCTTCCCAGGCGTTCTCGCCCTCGGCGTGCATGATGCCGCCGACGTTCTGCGCGCCCGTCTCCTCCAGGAGGCGGACGGCGGTGGCGATGTAGTTCGCGGAAAGCATGCCGTGCCCGTCGACCCGTACCACGATCGGGTGACGCGAGGCCTTGATCGCGGCGTTGAGGGCGGCCGGGGTGCGGCCGGTGGGATTCGGGACGGTGTGGACGCGCGGGTCCTCACGGACGAGCTGGGCGGCGATCTCGTCGGTCCGGTCCGTGGACGGGCCGAGCGCGATCACCACCTCCATCTCGCCGGCGTAGTCCTGCCCCAGGATGTGCCGGACGGAGTCGCGCAGGTGGCGCTCCTCGTTGAGCACCGGCATGATCACCGAGACTGCGGGCTGCTGGGTGGGCATGTGGTCCTTCAAGGTCGGGTATCGGTGTCACGTTACCGCGTACGGGGGAACCGGGGCGCGCCGGACGATCGGTACGGTCAGTCGCTGATCGTATGGGCCTACTGTTCTGACGAATCTGCCCCTGTTGCCGCCGCGGAGGTGCCCCACGTGTCCCCCGTGCCCCACCCGCACCGCTCCCCCCGCCCCGCACCCCCGCATCCCGCCGTGCGGGGCGGCCGCCCGGCCAAGCGCGCGCGCCGGCCGCGCTGGGGAGTGCGGCTGGCGGCGACCGTGTCGGTGGTGGTGCTGGGCTCCGGCGCGATCGGCCACGCGGTGATGACCGGACTGGACACCGGGATCGAGCGGGTGGACCCCTTCAAGGACATGAAGAACCGCCCCCAGGCGGGCCACGGCGTGAACTTCCTGCTCGTCGGCACCGACGGCCGGGACAAGATCACCCCGGACCAGAAGCGCGACTACCGGCTCGGCGGGGCGCCCTGCCACTGCACGGACACGATCATGCTGGTGCACATCTCGGCCGACCGGGAGCGCGCCAGCGTGGTCAGCCTGCCCCGCGACAGCTACGCCGAGGTCCCCGAGCACATCGACGCCACGACCGGCAAGGTCCGGCGCGCGCACCCGGTGAAGCTGAACGCCGCCTACGCCGAGGGCGGGCCGAACCTGACCGTGCGCACCGTGGAGAACATGACCCGGGTGAAGATCGACCACTACCTGGAGGTCGACTTCACCAGCTTCATGAAGACCGTCGACGCGATGGGCGGGGTGGAGATCTGCACCGCCAAGCCCATGCAGGACTCCTACACGGGCCTCGACCTCCAGCCCGGCACGCACCGCCTCACCGGCGGCCAGGCCCTGCAGTACGTGCGCGCGCGCCATGTGGACGGGGCCTCGGACCTGGGCCGGATGCAGCGCCAGCAGCGGTTCGTCGCGGCGCTGATCAAGCAGTCCACCGGCGGCGGGATCCTGCTGAATCCGGTGAAGTTCAAGCAGGTCAGCTCGACCCTGCTGGGCTCGGTCCGGGCCGACCGGGGCTTCGGCTCCGAGCAGATGCTGGCGCTGGGGCAGGCGATGCGGGACTTCGCCCCGTCGTCCTCGGAGTTCGCGTCCGTACCGGTCGGCGACGCCTCGTTCCCGGTGAAGGGGCTCGGCGAGACCGTCAAGTGGGACGAGGCGAAGGCGGCCAAGGTCTTCGCCGCGCTGCGCGACGACCGCCCGCTGGCCCCGGCCCGGCCGGCGCCGGGGCCGGGTAGGGCGGCGCCGCAGCCCGCCGTACCGGTGGACGTGGCGCCCCAGCAGATCCGGATCCAGGTGGAGAACGGCACCCGGATCGACGGCATGGGCGGCCGGGTCGACGAGGCCCTGCGGGCCACCGGCTTCGACACCACCCGGGCCCCGGGCAACGCGGCCAGCCGGGAGATCAAGCGCACCGTGGTCACCTACGACCCGCGCTGGGACCGCTCGGCGCGGACGGTGGCGACGGCGCTGCCCGGCATCGAGCTGCGGGCGGTGGCCGGCCAGGGGCGGACCCTGATCGTGACGGCGGGCTCGGACTACAAGAAGGTGGTCCCGGTCCGTGCCGAGGACCCCTACCAGGGCGAGTTCGGCGTGGTCACGGGCGACCAGGTGGTGTGCGGGGGCTGAGCCCCCGCCGCCGCACCCGGCCGCCGCCGCGATCAGCGGTTGCGCTCCACCAGGGTCACCTGGAGCCCGCGCACCTTGGTGCTCTCCACGACCTTGTAGTGCGCGCGCAGCGCGTCGGCCTCCGCCGCGGGCAGCTTGTGGAAGGGGTCCTTGGTCCCGCTCCAGGTGACCACCCAGATCCGGCGGGTGTCGCCGAGGCAGGCGGTCGGCTGGTCGCAGGCCACCGGGAACAGGTCGTCGTTGGCGACGGCCGACTTCGCGGCGAACACGTCGCGCAGCTTGACCCGGTCGGGCAGGTTGTACTCGACCTGGTAGTCGACCATGTAGACGCTGTCGTGCCCGCGGACCGGTACGAAGCCGTCGCCGGGCCGGTAGCCCTTGGTGATGACGTCCGCGACGGAGGCGCCGACGACGCCCTTCTCCTTGGAGAGCTCGGCGCGCAGCTGGACCTGGTCCGTGACCCCGAGACCGACGATCAGCACCAGCCCGACGACGCCGGCCGCGCGGGGCTTCAGCGCGGCCAGTCCGGCCGCGGCGAGCACCACCCAGGCGGGCACGGTGAAGGCGAGGTAGCGGTCGAAGAAGTAGGCGGTGCTGCCCTGCGAGACGATCCAGCAGCCCACCACGGGCAGGGCGCCGACCAGCGCGATCTCCATGGCCGGGCGTCGCCCGCGGCTCCAGGCGAGCGGCAGCGCGGCGGCGGCCAGCACGCCCGCCGCGACCAGCGGCGAGCCGAAGAGGCTGTTCCACACCTCGGCGATGGTGCGCAGGTGCGGGGTGGTCAGCCAACCGATCTGGCGGCCGGCCTGGCTCTGGCCCAGCAGCACCAGCGGCAGGACGGGCAGCAGGGCGAGCACGACGGCCAGCGCGTACCCGACGGCGAGCCGCCACCGGCGGGCCCGGCGGGCCCGCAGCAGCACGATCACGGCGTGCGGCAGCAGGACCAGCAGCGAGACGATGTGGAAGAGTCCGGCGGCGCAGAGCGCGACGGAGTACGGCAGCCAGCGCCGCACGCCCGGCCGCTCCAGCGCCCGCAGCAGCAGCCAGGTCGCCGCGGCGACGGCGAGGACGACGAAGGCGTACGAACGGGCTTCCTGGGCGTAGCGGCTGACGACCGGGACCAGCGCGAAGAGCAGCCCGGCGAAGACCGCGGTGCGGCGGTCGAAGAGCGTGCGCGCCGTCAGGACGACGAAGGCGGCGGCTGCGGCCATGGCGAGCGCGGAGGGCGCGCGCAGGGCGACCAGGGAGTCCCCGAAGAGCGAGGTCCAGCCGTGCAGGAGCAGGTAGTAGGCGCCGGAGACGGCGTCCACGTTCCCGAGCATGTCGAGCAGGTCGCCGGTGTCGCGGGTGGCCGCGCTCCAGCTGGCTATCTCGTCGCGCCACATCTGCGGGGTGCCACTGCCGACGAGCCCGACGGCGAGGGTGAGCAGGGCCGCCCAGAGCCAGTCGGGGGCGGTGCGGCGGCGGGCCCCGGGGGCGGCGGTGCGCGACGCGGGGGCGGGGGCGGTCCGGGTCTCGGTGCGACTCATCGGCCGTGGCCTTCCGCGTGGGCTCGGGCGGGTTCCGGTGCGCCCGCGGGGGCGGGCACCGCGGCGGCCGGGTCGCCGGCGCGGCGCCGGACGGGCGGGTCGCCCTTCGGCAGCGCGAGGCCGGGGGCGTCCAGCATCCGCTTGAGCAGGGCCGACAGCGGCCGCTCCGCGTAGCGGTGGACGATCCAGGCCAGCAGCAGGATCGCGGCGAGGGCGAGGCCGAGCATCGGGTAGACGCCCACGCCGTTGTTCCGGCCCCAGGTGATCAGGGCGAAGCCGATCTCCTGGTGCAGCAGGTAGACGGGGTAGGTGAGGGCTCCGGCGACGGTGAGCCACTTCCACTGGATCCGGTCGAAGGCGCCCAGCGCGATGGCCAGCACGATCCCGAACGCCAGCAGGGAGAAGCCCGCCATGACGTTCCAGCTGAGCTTGTGCATGACGCCGTACTCGTAACTGCCCTTCGTGCCCAGCAGCATGTGCTGGGCCACCAGCCAGGAGAAGCCGACCACGCCCAGCAGCAGCCAGTTCACCCCGAAGCGGTAGATCAGGAACATCGCCACGCCGGCGATGAAGTACGGGGCGTACTCCGGCATCGCGAACATCTTCAGCAGCGCCATGTCCGACTGGCCGGCGACCACCGCGAGGACCATCCAGATCCCGCAGAACGCCAGCACCCGGCGGTAGGTCAGGCCGAGGGCCACGACGACCGCGAAGACCAGGTAGAAGCGGAGCTCGACCCAGAGCGTCCAGTAGACCGGGTCCACTTCGGAGACCCCGAGCGGCTGCTGGAGCATGGTGAAGTTGGTGAAGATGTCGGACTTGCTGAGGTGGCTGCGGCTGGGGCGGGCCGTGGCCGCGTAGTTCACCACGAGGGCCGACAGGATGATCGCGACCCAGTAGGCCGGGAAGAGGCGCACGACCCGGGAGGTGAAGTACTGGCGCGGGGTGCGGCCCCAGCAGGACATGCAGATGACGAAGCCGCTGATCATGAAGAACAGCTCGACGCCGAGGAATCCGTAGGCGGTGAAGCGGTGCACGTCCGGCATCAGCTTCTGCGGGGTGCCGCCCCAGATCTCCGGGTAGCGGTTGACACCGGTCCAGTGGAACGCGACCACCATGAGCGCGGCGATGAGGCGCAGCCCGTCGAGCGCGCGCAGCCGGGGCCGCCGGGCGGGGGCCGCTGGGGCCTCTGCCGGGCGGTGCTGCGGGGCGGCGGACACGTGGACCCCGGGTGCCGGGGAGGGCGGTACGACCGTCGACATATGAGGAGCTTCTCCGCAGCAGAGCCGGATACGGGCGGACGCCCCGATCCCGGCGAACCGGGCCGGGCAGAACGTCAGCTCATCAGTCTACGTGCGCTCGTCCGTGGGACGGGACGGCCCGGGGTCCCGAGTGAGCGACACCTCAGTACGGCTCGGTGCGGCGGGCCGCCGCGGTCCACACGTCGCCGCGGCCCACACGTCGTCGCGGCTCACTCGTCCTCGCGGCTCACTCGTCGTCGCGGCTCACTCGTCGTCGAAGCCCTGGGCCGCCCGCTCCTCGCGCAGCGCCATGATCGCCCGGCGGCGGGCGAGGCGGTGCGTGCGGCGGATCTCCGCCTCCTGGTAGCGGCGCCGGTCCTGGTCGGTCTCCGGGAGCACCGGCGGCACGGTGCGCGGCTTGCCCTCGGCGTCGACGCCGGTGAAGACGAGGTAGGCGCTGCCGACCTGGGTGGCGGGGGTGGACTCGTTCCACCGCTCGGCCAGGACCCGTACGCCGATCTCCATGGAGGAGCGGCCGGTCCAGTTGCACTGGGCCTTCACGTGCACGAGGTCGCCGACCCGGACCGGTGCGAGGAAGGCCATCTCGTCCATGGAGGCGGTGACGGCGGGGCCGCCGCTGTGGCGCCCGGCGACGGCACCGGCCGCGTCGTCCACGAGTTTCATGATCACACCACCGTGCACCGTGCCCAGGAGGTTGGTGTCGTTGGCCGTCATGATGTGGCTCAGGGTGGTGCGCGAGGCCGAGATCGGCTTGCCGGGCGCCGGTGCACCCTGGTCGCCCCGCACGTCCGGTGTGTCTGTCATACCGCCACCTTAAAGCTGTCGCGGATGCATCAGCTGTGCAACAGCACCGGTACGAAGCCCCGCCCACCCTGTCCGGGGCCCTCCCCGGCCAGGCATCCTTAGGACATGAATGACTGGCCTGATGGGCGGCGGAACGAGAACCGCGACGACCGGTACGGACGGGGCGCCCAGGCGCGCCCGGAGGACGCCCAGCGGATGCCGCACGTCCAGCGCCGCCAGCCGCAGCGCCCCGGCCAGCAGCCCGGACGCCCGCCCGTACCTCCGCAGGGCCGCCCCGCGCAGGCGCCGCCCGGTTACGGCGTACCGCCCCAGCAGCAGTCCCGCGACAGCGGCTACGACGGCGGTTACAACACCGGGCAGGTCTACGGGTCCCCCTCCCCCCAGCGCCCCGGCGGACCGGGCGGCCCCGCGGGCCCCGGCGGTCCCGGCGGACGCGGCGGGTCCGATCGCGCCCCGGGGGCCGCGCCGGACTGGCGCAAGCGGATCAAGATCGGCTCGATCGTGCTGGTCTCGGCGCTGGTCGTGACCACCGTCGGCACCTACTTCTGGGCCGATTCCAAGGTGCGCCGCGAGGTCGACCTCTCCAAGGTCATCGAGCGCCCGAAGGAGGGCGACTGCACGACGTACCTGATCGTCGGCTCCGACAGCCGCGAGGGGCTGTCCGACGAGGACAAGAAGAAGCTGCACACCGGCTCGGCCGAGGGCAAGCGGACCGACTCGATGATGATCCTGGCGGCCTGCTCCAGCGGGAACACCATGGTCTCGCTGCCGCGCGACTCCGATGTGGAGATCCCCTCCTTCATCGGCTCGCAGTCCGGCAAGAAGTTCCCCGGCAAGGGCAAGCGGGAGAAGCTCAACGCCGCCTACGCCGACGACGGGCCGGAACTGCTGGTGCGCACCGTGGAGTTCAACACGGGCCTGCGCATCGACCACTACGCCGAGATCGGCTTCGCGGGCTTCGCGAACATCGTGGACGCGCTCGGCGGCGTGGACATGAACATCGAGAAGGGCTTCAAGGACGAGAAGTCCGGGGCCGACTTCAAGGCGGGCGAGCAGACCCTCAACGGCGAGCAGGCGCTGGCCTTCGTCCGGACCCGCTACGCCTTCGCCGAGTCGGACCTGGCGCGGACCAAGAACCAGCAGAAGTTCCTGTCGACCCTGGCCCACCAGGCGGCGACGCCGGGCACGATCCTGAACCCGTTCCGGCTCTACCCGACGCTGGGCGCGGGTCTGGACACCCTGATCGTGGACAAGGACATGGGCCTGTGGGACCTGGGCGAGATGTTCTTCGCGATGAAGGGCATCAGCGGCGGTGACGGCGTCTCGCTGAACATGCCCATCTCCGGTGAGCGGAACGGCAACCTCATCTGGGACAAGACGAAGGTGCAGCAGCTGGTCAAGCAGATCCAGAACGACCAGAAGGTGACGGTGACGGCGAACTAGCCGTCCCGGGCGGGAGCCCTCGGCGGGGAAGGGGGGGGGGGGGGGGGGGGGGGGGGGGGGGGGGGGGGGGGGAGGGGGGGGGGGGGGGTGGGGGGGGGGGGGGGGGGGGGGAGGGGGGGGGGGTGGTGTTCTCTGTGGC